>JBLHHN010000279.1:0-8625 GCA_047616785.1 Verrucomicrobiales bacterium | reverse complement strand
CAGGCCATGCGGTTAGCGAGCTCCATGGGATGTCCGAAGATCTCCATGAGCATCTCAATCACATAGTGATAAGTGTGGTCATCATCATCAAGCAAGACGACTTGCCACATCTTGTCGGTAATCGTGGCCGTTTCGTCTTCGATGGTTGGCAACTCAACTGGCATGGTGTTCGCTTGTGGTAGAAACGTTACGCACGGGACTCATCTTTCGACAAGTCTGCCTTGGCGCCCAATTCATTCAGTTGTTTCTGAAGAAATGGCGGGTACTTTTGAGCCACTTTCTCGACCGAGAATTCCTGATCCGGCAATTCCTGGGCCAGCGAGGTCATGGTCACTCCGGCTATTCCGCAGGGAATGATTGCGTCGAAGCCCGCGAGATCGTCACAAATATTGAGCGCGAAGCCATGCATCGTGATCCAGCGACGCACGCCGACCCCGATGGATGCCAATTTCCGATCTCCGATCCAGGTGCCGGTCAATTCTTCGCGACGTTCCGCCTGCAATCCGAGATCCGCACAAAGCGCGATGAGGCTCAACTCCAGCGCGCGCAGATACGCGTGCAAGTCTTGCCCATACTGCCGTAGATCGAGAATGGCATAACCAACAAGCTGTCCCGGCCCGTGGTAAGTCGCCTTCCCACCGCGACTGATTTCCACGACGGGATGAGGCAAGACGACACCGGCATCCAAGCTGGACCGATCTCTGCCACGGCCAATGGTGTAGACGGGTTCATGCTCGAGTAAGAGCAGGGTGTCCTCGATCTCTCCTTTCAAGCGTTGCTCTAACAACGTCTCTTGTCGCTGCAAGGCGTCCTCGTAAGCGACGCGGCCTAACCAACAGACGTTCATAGATCCTTCGAAGCAGGCTTGATCGCTCGTAGTGGATCGGTCGCATACAAATGGGCGAGCCCGATGGCCAGCGCATCCGCTGCATCTGGAGGAGGGGTTTCTGTAAGGCCTAACAAGGCGCGCATCATGTAAGCGACTTGCGACTTGTCCGCGCCACCACGGCCGACCACCGCTTGTTTCACGCGACGCGGGGCGTACTCTGTGATGCTCAGCCCGGCTTCTGCCGCCGTCAAAAGGGCGGCTCCGCGCGCGGCTCCCATGATGATGGCCGTGGCGTGACTTTGCACATAGATGATCGCTTCGATCGCACAACAGTCAGGCTTGAATTTCTCGATCACGTCCGTGAGCGCCTCGCGGATCGCGACCAAGCACATGGATTGACGCAGCTTGGGCTTGTTCTGAATCACCCCATAGCAGAGTGACTTGTAGGTCTTGGGAGAGGTTTCCTCAAGGATGGCAAAGCCCGTCTTGCGAAGCGCTGGATCGATGGAAAGCACACGCATGACGACTCACTGCGTCCAAGCTTCCAGGCGGCCTAGCGGCGTCGAGTGCTGCGGAAAGCGCGTTTACGTTTCACTCGCCCGAGACGCTGTGCAAGCTCTGCTCCAGACGGCGCATCGTCATCTAACATTGCCGTGTAGGTGTAATTGAACCCCTCAAGCTTCCGCCGATCGATCTTCTGATCGATGTAGCGTTCGACGGCTTCAGCGTGCTCCAACTCATCACCGGCGAGCATGGTAAACGCATCCCCTTCCTGCTCCGCCCGGCCTGTCCGACCGATACGGTGCACATAATCTTCGGGATTCTCTGGCACACGGTAGTTGATCACGTGCGTCACGTTAGAAATATCCAACCCACGAGCGGCCACGTCTGTCGCCACAATGACATCAAAGGTGCCATCACGGAAACCCTTCAGTGCTTTCGTGCGATCCTTCTGCGGGATGTCCGAGTGCATCGGCGTCACATTGTGTTTGCCGACTTTCTTGATCAGAACGGTGAGCTTATCTGCTTCTGCCTTCGTCCGTGTGAAGATCATCAGACACTTGAACTCCGTCTTTTCGAGAAGGGCTAACAACAGCTCATCCCGTTGCTCATAAGCCACCGGATAGAAACCATGAGTCACGGTGTCTGCGACCGAAGCACGTCGTCCAATTGAAATCTCAGCAGGATCTTTGAGAGCCCATTTGGCAAAAGTCTCGATGGCAGCGGGCATCGTGGCGGAGAAGAAGAGCGTCTGCCGAGTCTCTTTGCACTGACTGACAATCTTGCGAACATCGGGCAAGAAGCCCATGTCTAACATCCGATCGACCTCATCGAGGATGAGGAAATCGATGTCACGAAAGTGGAGGGTCTTGCGGCTGAGATGATCTAACAGCCGGCCGGGCGTGGCAATCACGACATCGACTCCGGCAGCGAGCTGATCGAGCTGCGGCTGGTAGCCCACGCCACCGTGGAGGAGGCATATGGACAGGTCCATGTGCTTGGCGTAGATCTCGAAATGCTCGATCACCTGGGCGGCAAGCTCACGGGTCGGTTCCAGCACGAGGCAGCGGAATTTCCCATGTTTCTCCAACTTCGAAAAGACAGGCAAACCAAAGGCCGCCGTTTTTCCTGTGCCCGTTTGCGAGGCTCCAATAATATCACGCCCTGCAAGAACCAGCGGAATCGCTTGGGCTTGAATAGGGGTGGGTTTCTCGAACCCAAGATCCCGAACCGCCTTTAGAACGGGCTCAGACAATCCCAGTTCGTCAAATGTGGTTTGACCGTCCTCGATTTCCATTGATTAAGGCTCGTTTACTAAGTCAATCCTCTGGCCCCGTCAATGAGGCGTTTGCCCCATCTCATGCCTGCTCCAAAAGCCGCCCACACGGTCATCATCCTCGCCTTGGCCGTGATCTGCCTGGCTTCGGCGGTGCTTTTCATCCAACTGAGCGATGTCCCACCAGCCTCACTCACCGCTTGGCGGCTGCTGCTGGCCGGGGTTCTCCTCGTGCCACTGGCCTGGCGGGAGTGGTCGATCCACCGTGCCCAAGGGCAAATGATCCCCATCCGGCTGACCATTCTACCCGGCGTGGTTTTCGCCACGCACCTCATGACCTGGGTCATCGGGGCACGGCAAACGCCCACCGCGAATGCCAGCCTCATTGCAAACATGGCCCCCATCGCCTTGCCAGGTATGCTCTACTTTCTGACCAAAGAACGGGTCAATCGGCAGGAATGGATCGGCACGGGGATCGTCCTCGTCGGTCTAGTCATCCTCGTCACTGGCGATGTCCATCTGTCGATGGCGACCGCGCGGGGTGATCTCATTTGCTTCGGGTCCATGCTCTTTCTGGCCCTGTATTTGGCGCTCGCACGTCAGCGCAGCCCCCAGATTCCCGGGTTCGCTCTCTACATCACGCCGCTCTATCTCACAGGTGGCGCGGTTTGCCTTCTCGTCATGGCAGTCACTGGCGAGCCATTCCTGCCAGACCCTAGCCAATGGAAATGGGTCATCGCTCTGACATTGATTCCGACCATCATCGGCCACGGCTTGCTCAACTACGCCATGAAGCACACGCGAGGCCAAGTCGTCGCCGTGGCCAGCCAGACTCAGTTCATCTTCGCTGGGACTGCCGCTTACTTTGTCTTCGGAACGGTGCCAGCCCTCACGTTTTACCCATCCTGCTTGTTAGCAATCGTCGGCACAGGATTCATCCTGCTAAGGAAACGCTAGCGAAGTGCTTTCTCCACTTCTGGAGACAGGCCATACAGTGAAAGTTCCTTGGCCAAGATGTCAGGATCCAGCTTCCCGGCCACATGCGCGTTCAATCGCATCGCGGTCGGTGAAGCGACCATGTCCCAGAAGTTTGAGAAGGAACGGCGCATCTCTTTCAACAACACCGGTTGATGCTGGAGTCTGTATTTCTGATGATAATCCTCGGCCTTCCAGAAGGTCGCCCCGAGTGCGATCTCTGTGGAAAGAGATGTGCCCCACAGGCTAGCATGTTTCTCTTTGGAACGCTCAGCCATGGCCACTTCGTCTTCATCGTGACAGAAGATCGCCGAGCGATACTGCGTCGAGCGCATGCCGCCCACCGGTCGATGCGACGCGAAGAACAAATCTAATATCGCCTTAAATGTGAAAACGGTAGGATCATAATCAAGCTCTATCGCCTCGGCATGCGTCTCGAGATCGTGGTAGGTCGGGTTCTCCGTCTTTCCTCCCGCGTAGCCCACGCGTGTGCGAACGATCCCTTTAAGACCTCCCAACTGGGCGTCCGGAGTCCAGAATCAGCCCAAGGCGAAAGTGACGGTTTTCAAAGAGCCCTCGCCAATACGGTCAAAAGCGGGAGCTGAAGTGAGCGTTTCTGAAGAAGTCATCATGAAGAATGTTAAACCTAGAAGGGTGGGGTCGCCAATGCTTAGTTATCCTGCGATGCGCGATTTCATCTTTTGGAAAGCATCCAAGGCCTGTTGTCGACCATCCGCGTGGGGAATCACAGGCGACGGGTAGTCTTTGCCTAACACCACCCCACACCCAGACAGCTCCAGATCGCCGAGCTCCCACGGTTTATGGATGAATTTGCTGGGCACGTTGGCCAACTCCGGCACATACGTTCTCACATAATCTCCTTCACGATCAAATTTCTCGCCTTGGATCATGGGATTGAAGATCCGGAAATAGGGTGCCGCATCCGCGCCGCATCCGCCGATCCATTGCCAGCCCATGGTGTTGTTAGGCAGATCGGCGTCGACCAAGGTGTCCCAGAACCAACGCGCCCCTTCATGCCAATGTTGCAAGAGATGTTTGACCAACAGCGAACCCACGATCATGCGGACGCGGTTGTGCATCCAACCGGTTTGCCAAAGTTGCCGCATGCCAGCATCGACAATCGGATAACCGGTTTCCCCTTTCTGCCAGGCAGTGAGGATTCGTTCTGAATGCTTCCATGGGAAATTGACGTAAGCGTCATTCAAGGGTTCCTCGGGCGTCTTTGGGAAGTGATAGAGAAGGTGGTGGGCAAACTCGCGCCAAACAAGTTGACGCATGATGCCTTCATCGAACTGCGGCGTGCGTTCTTTAGCCGAGGCCAAGCGCCACCACAGTTCACGGGGCCCGATCTGGCCAAAGTGAAGGTAGGGGGAAAGCTTCGACGTGCCATCGCAAGCCGGGAGATCGCGATTGGTGAGATACGCCTGTGCCCGCGCAGCGATGAACTCTTCCAGGCACTCTATCATTGCCTTTCGAGTTGGCTTTCCCCAGAAGGCTTTGAATCCGCCGTCCCAAGTGACCTTGGGCGAGAGGCCTAACGTGCATAGCGATTCCCCTTGGGGCAAATTAGGTGGCGACTGGAACCCCTTGAGGTCGACTTGCACGGGCAATGGCATGTTCAACGTCTGGTAGTGTCGCCACATCGGTGTGAATACGCGGTAAGGCTTGCCTGATTTGTTAGCGATCTCGTGAGGCTCAAAGAGCATCCCACTGTTGGCGCTGGTGACCGCAAAGCCGTCCGCTTTGAGTGCCTTCTTGAGTTGGGTGTCCCTGGAGATGATCGCTGGTTCATAACGACGATTCCAATAGATCGCTTTCGCCTTCACCCTTTTGGCGACATCGCGCAAGATGGATTCGGAGGACTCGCCGTCACCGACCTTGCGAAAGACTAACCGTGACCCAAGAGCGACGAGTTGACCATGGAGATCATCGAGCGCGTGATGCTGCCACCAACGAGAGGCGCCGCCGGGTTCCCAAGGCGATTCTTCGTGGGGTGCCCAGATGAATAGAGGAACGATCTGATGCCCTTCCTCGATTGCTTGCGCGAGGGCGTGGTGATCTTCCAAGCGCAGATCCTTGCGAAACCAAACGATGGCACAGCTCATGAGCCAGCATTGAAGCGCTTCTCCAGAACGTCGCGCCGACAAGCGAAGATGCTTCGCAGTTTCCTTCTCACATACGCCGCATGAGCAATTTCTCCGAATGGACCAAACCCTAACCCGTAGTGGATCTCATCATGCATGATCGTGTGTTTCCCCTGCGCTTCTAGTAGATGACGATGATGCCAAAATTTATAGGGCCCGAAACGCTGCTCATCAATGAAGCTTCGGCCGGGGTCCACGGTCTTGATTTCTGTGACCCAACGCTGCCAGATCATCGGTGCGATTCGGATCTTATAGACAATGATCTGCCCCTCAAACATAGGCTGATCCGCGCCGCTCAGGATGCGAAACTTCAGCTCAGGCGGCGTGATCTCATTGAGATTCTTGGGGTTCGAGAGGAACTCCCAAGCGTCAGAGATCGGGATGTGCAGCTTCTGACTTTGGCAAAGACGATGAATGCTCATTCGAAATCCGTTAGGCATTTCCTGGCGTTGTCCAGCGAAAGACTTCCAAACGCTTGAGCGAACGCACGATCAATCGGTCACCGGAAATGGCCAAGTGGGCCCAGCAATTTTTCACATCGAGTTTGCGACGTGACCGCATTGTGAACTCGTTAGGATTGGCGTCGATCAAAAGCAGTTCGCCCTTCTCATCGAGCGCGAGGATCTGTTTGCCATGGGCAATGAGACTCCAGTAGGTGCCAAATTTCTTCTTGGTCGTCCATTTCTCCGTACCAGTATTGAGATCGACACAGGAGAACCGTTTGTTTTTCAAATGCACGTAGGCATGGCCGTCTATGATCACGGGGGAAGACATGTAGCCTTCCATCTTGAGTTCCCATTTCGTCACAGGTTTCATCGCACTCGGCGTTCCGGTGATATTCAATCCTAACGCTTTCCCGCCATAGGTCGTCGTGAAGATCAAGCCGTCATGAACGATCGGAGTGAGAATGTTCATGCCTCGGAAGGCTGGGACCGCTTCTTTCCAAAGAACCTTCCCACTATCCGGATCCAGACCGCAGAGGTCGCTGCGGGTCTGAACGAGAAGCTGTTGTCGTCCGCTCACGGATTGAATGACAGGCGAGGAGAAAGCGCTACCATTCATCCCGCCGCCATCTGCCAAGCTCCGCCAAACGATCTCACCGGTTTGCTTCTTCAGCGCCACTACTGAAGCGCCCGCCTGTACGATGACAGTTTCTTTTGTCAGGAGAGGCGAGCAGACGAATCCAAAGTCAGGAAGCTTGGTGCCTAGCTTTTTCACAAAGTCCATGCGCCAACGCTCTTTGCCCGTTCTTGCGTCGAGACAGACGAGCACATCTCGCATGCCAGCGACGAAGAGGCTTTCCCCGTCACTCGCAGGCGTCGATCGGATCCAACTGCCGTTCTTACTGGCGAAGAATGGCACGCGCATCACACCCTCCCATTCCGCTTTCCACTGCTCCTTGCCGGAATCGAGCGCATAGGCCAGCACGACTTCGGTCTCCTTGTTTGCCGTTTCGGTGGTGTAGACAAGGCCATTCTGAATCACCGGGCCCGAGTAGCTTGGGGCCAGATTTACTTTCCATTGCGACTTCAAATGCGCCTCATCGAGCGAAGCGGGCCACGCGGGCCCAGCACTTTGCCCATCGCGGGAAGGACCGCGCCACTGAGGCCAACCGGGCGCCGTGTCTCCCCACGTGGAAGCCGTTGCCAAGAAACATAGAGCGATAAGAGTAAGTGAAATGGCCTTCATAGACAGATAGACTACGTTTTTCGCGACCGAACGGACTCGTGAAAGTTGTCGCAGCATGGCCAATCTGTGCTGAAATCCCTGCGATCATGGTCGTCTATTCACAACGTATCTCCTCCACGGATGTCGTGTTCTGGGAAGAACGGCTGGCTGCGGCCAAGCCAGCCAGCGTCGTCCTCACTCATGAGGGCTCCTACACACTCATGGTGGAGGCCACTTTCATGCAAGACACCGTCCCGCTCATTCTCCAAGCGGCCTTTGGCGGAGAAATCACTCCGCTAGAAGACACGCCTGGCGATGATGGATGGGAGCCTCTTCCCGCGCGCATCGGCAATCGGTTTGTCGTCGGCGATTCCATTTTTGAGGGCGATGGGAAACGAAAGGTACTTTGTATCGATGCTCCTCCGACAGTCTTTGGGGGGCATTGCCATCCGACAGCTCTGGCATGCTTGCGAATCGCAGTCGGTCTTGCGGAAGAAGGGCGTCTTCCAGAGGGCTTCACCTGTCTCGATGTCGGATGTGGCACGGGCATTCTAGGCATCAGTGCTGCGTTGTTAGGCGCGAGCGAAGTTGATGGGATTGATCTCTGTGAGGATGCCGTGCGCTGTGCGGAAACGAATGCTGAGCAGAATGGAGTCACCCTGACAAACTGGCAATGCGAGGACCTTTCGTTGTTCCATTCCGACAACCCCTATGATCTCGTCTTTGCGAATCTGTATAGTGATTTGTTGGAGCATTCATTTGACTCTCTTAGGTCTCTGCTAGCACCCCAGGGACACATGATCATCTCGGGAATCCTTGATCGATTCTCTAAACGCGTGCTCAGAGCTGCGCTAGAGGTCGGCCTGCAGTTGATCGAGATACGACAGCGCGGGCCCTGGGTCTCAGGCCTGCTCGTGAAGGCTTAGCCCAAGTTTCTTATTTGCGGGCCAAAATTGACTAATTTCGAGATAATTTGCCCACTCAGTCGCCGTAACTCGTTGATAACCAATACTCGAATTTCTCGATTCCGTTTTGTAGTGCCTAATTTTATCGGATAGTCCTGAGCTTCTTTCTTCGCACCTTTAGCGTCTCAGTTGTGTATTTTCGAACCAAGACTATCAAAGGTACTCCGCTGCTCCAGCTCGTCGAATCCTATCGCAATGCCGAAGGCTCCCCGCGCCAGCGCGTCGTCGCTTCCCTAGGCGATGCCG
>JBLHHN010000278.1:0-8646 GCA_047616785.1 Verrucomicrobiales bacterium | reverse complement strand
ATTACCGAAGAGCGTGACCCACTGCTGCTTCTCTGATTCCTCCAATATTGAATTTGGCATGCCCAAACATGAATCTGATCACATCCCAGCGTAAGCCACATCAGATGGAGGGTCGTCGGTCGATTACTCCGCTAAGGGGTCTGTGGCTCGTTTCCGATCCGGAAGATCATTCCTCCGCCGCCGCGACGCCCGCTTTTCACATCCAGGACAATGCTAGCATCAAGCGCTTTCTCGATGAGACGTCCAGTCTCACGCACATGCGACTTCGAGTAAGGATCGAGGTTCTCTTTGTTGTCGATCTCCTTCAGCTTCTTGCCTAGGTCGCGAAGCTCTGCACAGGCCAGATCGTAGATCGGCTTGTAGGCGGCTTCGTAGCCAGCTTCAGGAGAGATGAGATCCATGAGACGCTCGATATACTCTCGTTGGAGATTGCGCTCGATGCTTCCGATGAGTGGTTTGCGTGCGGTGTAGGTTGCATTCCCGTCTATCTTGTCGAGCTGATTCCAGATCGCTTGAGTCAGGGTGGACATGAATTCAGGCAGTGTCAGGGCATCTTGATCACTGGGCAAATAGAACTCGTTGTCGTAGATGCGCATGAGCGTGGTCGGATTCATCAGTGCGGTCAGCACACTGGCCTGCACGCCTAAGATCTCGTCATGCACCGCCCAGGTGGGATCTTCATACTGAATAGGATCATCCCACCATTTGTTCGAGGCCATGTGACTGAGAAGGTCCGGGGAGAGTCCATAGGCTTCGTGCCTGAGGGAATTCTCGATGACAAACTGCAAGGCCGCGCGCTGCTTATCGCTAGCCACGACTTCAATCGGCTTGCGATCGGCGTCTCCTTTCATGTGACGATAGATGTGTGCTCCGCCGATCCAGTTGGCCATCATGGCGACCGCGCGTGTCTGACTTGCAAGAGTCATCAAATACCCGCGACGTGCTTTGTTCCAACTTTCCCCTTTCTTCACAAACTTCTCGATGATCTTCGATCGGTTCTCATTGACCAATGCAATTTGGTCGACGGCATAGTCTAACGGATTCTTTCCGAAATCATAGCGGCGCGCCAAGGGATCCGGACCATAGGTGTCTTGGTCCGTGGCAAACTGCAACTCAGGCTCCCCCGCCCTGCTCAAGATGGGTTTCAGATCTTTCTCAAAGGTGTAACCATACTCAATGGCCCACATGTCGTAGGGGCCGACACCGATCATGGCATAGTCCCCCTGCACTTCACCGGCCACCATGCGCATGTTGACCGGGATGTAGTCCATCACGGTGCTGGCAAAGGGCTTCTTCCCTTTCAACTCATTCGAATTGATCTCGCTGTAATCGTAGATGCTGGAACCTTTGAAGTTATGACGCAGGCCGAGTGTGTGCCCAACTTCATGCGCGACAAGATCTACTAACAGAGGCCCAATAAAGGACTCGGGAATGCCATCCAGAAGCTGCTCTTTGTCCTCGTCAGCCTTTTTCTTTTTCTTTTCATCCTCATCTTTCTTCTCTCCCTCTCCATCGTCATGATGTTCACCATCATGAGCGATGACCTGGGTAAGCATGTACATCTGAGCCAACCCGTGCGTCTTGCAATTAGCTGCCATGCACAAGCCATTCACTTGGCTGACTCTGCCGAAGAGTCCATCGAACTCTTGATCACCTAACAACGCACTGTCTATTTTCCCGATGGCATGTCCACCCATGGGGGATGCTCCACGCATGTCACGCTGGCGGAGAAGTTCTTCCCGCTTCTCCGGACTGGCAAGACGTATACGTGGATCCCAACGCGGGTTCCGCTCTAACCACGCCATCGTCTCTGGTGTGAAGCCTTCCATGGCGATCTGAGGAAGAATCTCGCGATACTGTGACCACCAATGCCGGATCCAGCCATCTGTCAGGATGATGTCCGCATCAAGAATCTCACCGGTCTCAGGATTCACTCGGCTTGGCCCGATGGCCGTTCCAATACCGTTGTTCAGCCAGCGGACAAAGTTGTACCGCGCATCTTCAGGATCCAAATCCATGTGTTGGCCAGACTTCGCGTCTTGGAAACGCACCTCAATGGCGTTGATCAAGCCGACCTTCTCATAAGCCTTATTCCAAGCCAAGATGCCATCCGCAACCCAGCGACGGTAACGGATCGGCGTGGTATGCTCGATGTAGAAGATGATGGGCTTCTTCGGAGGACTCAATTTGAGGCTCTCGTCTGCCTTCTGCAAATGCCAGCGATTGATGAAACGCGTGCGCGTGCTGCCTGGCTCAAACTTTCCGAAGTCACGGTAGTTCGTGGTGAAGTATCCGATGCGCTCGTCAGCCACGCGTGGTTTGTACTCTTTGTTAGGCTTGATCAGCTTGATCGAGTAATGAAGGATCTTCAACTGATTACGTACTGGCACTTCGAAGGCCACCTCAATATTCTCTGGGAATGCCTTAGGCTTGATCGCCTTGAAGAGCTTGGGGTCAATCCCAGAAACCTTAGAGCCGAAGAAGCTCGACGCTTTTCCTAACAACAGCTCATCTAGATCAATGATAGGCCCGCCTTTGACCTGGTAGGTCAGAATCGGGACATCCAGAATCACGCGATCCGTGAAAAGACGCTTCACCGAATCCTTCGATTCATCATCGCCTGTCGAGCGCGTTTCTAAGTTCGGCTCGATCAGCACCAGGCGCTTCTCGTTGTAGACCTCCCAACGAGTGTAAAGATCGCCTGCCTGAAGTCCCGCATACGCTTCCCCACTCGAAATGGTCAACGCGATGAAGTGCTTCTGATTTTTAAAATCGCGAGGCAACTCGGCCAGCATGTGCTGGTTCTTCGGATTGATGTAGAGATTGTAGAAGCTCTTCCCATCCATCGTGGAGACGATCTTCTGATAATCCTTGAGAATCTCTGCAGGAGGTGGAAACGGCGGCTTAGGCTTGTCCTGGCCAATGAGCGCTCCCGTGAGCAGCACCAAGGCCGACAAAGTGATGGCAAACGGGCGTGAAAAGGGGGAGTGGAGGGCGTTCATTTAGTTAGATTTAATATTAAAATCATAAAAAGAGCAATGTTCAAGAACTATACATCACCGTCTGAAGACGGTAAGGCCCTTTTCAACCTCAAGGCGACAGAGACGGTGCCCCTATTCTGCGCGCTTCACCCGCACGCGCACGAATCTCTTCTGATCCGGGGAGGTCAGAAGAATGCGAAGTTTCCCATCCTCCGACAGATCCGGCGACGCCTCTGAGGCGATCCATTCCTCAAGATCGGAAGAGTGCTCGACCTCGAACTCGAAGCCCTCAACCACCTCGACGCCATAGACCAATTCATAGGTGAAGGTCTCTCCATCTCTCACCAACTCGAAATTCCCCATCGGTGTTCTCGTCCCGAACACCTCTAACACAGCATCAGAAACACCTTCATAAGTCTTGGATGTAACGAGACGATCTTGCCCATCGACCAGACGAATCTCCTCACCCTCGTTCGAAAGCCGACCGCGATAATTTCCCTGCACGCACAATCCTTGCCCACCGGATGGCCCTTCTGCGCGTGCACGAAACGCGACCGTATCCTTCACCACGTAGAAGACATTGCGCCCAGGTGAAAAGAGCGATCCCGGCAGCAACACAGTTCCAGGTCGGAAAGTATGTTCGATCCCGCCTTCCAAACGCCACCCTGACAGATCCACAGCGAATCGATTGGGATTCTTCAGCACGAGGTACTCTTCGTCTTCATTCCCAGAGACAGGCGCAAACTCGATCGCATCCATATCAATACTAGGATCTGCCGGCATCGATGCCGGAATACCCACGAGACCACCCCTCTCGAAGAAATCCCGACGAGGCACCAAGTACTCCGTCTTGATCCGATCGATGGTGACCGCCATGCCATCACGTCGACCGCCGAAATGCGATTGGGTTCCCCACTTCTCGTTGTCTTCGACCGTGTCTTTCTCGAAGAGGGCCACCAACTCATCCAGGCGCCTATCGAAATAGTCCGTGGCAAGAAACTCATCATGCAAGGTGCGCAATCGCCGAAGAAACATGTCCTGGGTTCGCGAGGTGATGAACATCCGATCAAGAAATTCGTTCGTCTTCCCTCCCGCCAGCGGAAACTTACGGCTGCCGATAAACGGATGCACCGCGTTGGGATTCGATGCTCCATTCCGATTCTCATCCGCGATGATCACATCCGTGTTCAGAGCATCCGGACCAAATGTGAGATCAAGATCCCAAGGCGTCATGAACCATTCGCCAGAGCCTTCGGTGTCACGGTAGAGGAAATGATTCTTATCACTATCATCAATGTTCTGCGTGATAGCGACACTTACCATGAAACTGATCTGTGCCGGGATGTCCACATGATCCATGAGGAAGCTCTCCAAGTCAGCACCTTTCAGTTTCAGCCCATCGATGAAGGCAGTGACGTCTTCCTTGCCTTCATCTTGGCGCGTCTTCTTTTCGAATGATCCCGTGCTCGTGTAGAACGAGCCTGGATTCGCCTTATAATAAGCTCCGTCTGTATCGAGATCATTCCGCCTGAGGAAATCCCGATCACACTGCTCTACAAACAAAGCCACGCTGTAGAAGGCACCATTCTGATGCACACGAAGCGGAAAAGTTTCCGGCGAAGGCGAGCCAGCATCCTGATGAAGTTCCGTAGTCAGGATCGCTCTAGCATACGACTTGTCGGTGTAAGTCGCATTCAGATTGAACTCATCGACTCGAGGCAGTTCAGGATCGAACTTGAAATGATGATCCTCTGGGAACTCGACTTTGAAGCTCTTCTTCGGCCAGCTCCGCGCCGTTCCTCCTCGCAAGCGTGTGAAGATGTTATCGTAGAGTTCGCCCTTGTAGAAACAAGCCCCTCGAGTCCCACCTGCCGTCTCTGCACCTCTCGGATTCTCTGCAAACCAATGAAAGACATTGAGCTGAGTCTCGATCGGATCATGAGCTAAGACCACTCCCGTGTATTCCTCGCTCTCAGCATCGGGAAAACTCGGAAAACGGGCCGACATGCCTGACGCATCTTCCACCTCGATCGCCCAGCGCACCAATTCACCAGGCTTGAAGAGCCTTCCAAATAGCGTCTTGTTAGAAATTTCGGCCGAGTAAACACCGTCGCCCGCCGTTGCGTCAGGCGCTATTCCATCATCCATCATCGGTCTGCGAGAAGGGTTCTTGAACATCACCCGCGACTCTATCATCACACTTATCACCGCCGCCCCTGTTTCTCGCACGGTCGCCGTCACGATCAAGGGTTCATCTGGACTTGCAGGTTTGGGAAAAGAGTCCGTCGCCACAATGACAGGAGGAGGAACGAAATTCTCGGCGCCTGGAGTCGGCTCGGTGAGAAACGTGTAGAAGTTCTTCTCCGCTCCCGCCGCGCCATAGGACACGTCTGCTTGTTGGCCCGCATACTCTGGATCAAAGGCGGAAAGAATCGCCCCTAGTGAATCCGTGAGGGCCAGATATTCGCCACTGCGTTTCAACCTAAAGCCCGCGTGCAAATCGGCACCAGGGTCCAAGCTCTCCGTTCCCGAAACGTAGACCACGAGATACCCACCCGCCTCTATCATAATCTCAGGGAAAACAAACTTCACTTCCTCAGCCGAGTCCGAGAGCCCATACTCGGCAAGATTCACTGCCGCGTCCTCGGGGTTGTGAATCTCAATCCAGTCCGACTCCTCCCCACTCGAAGACGCCAGGAATTCCGAAATGATCGGCCCAGCCCAGCTCGAGCCAAGACTAAACATAACCAGGAGAAGGGAGCGAAGAATCATATTTCGAGTCTATCAGGCCTTCCCAAACTTTGCACGATCGATGTGCAACCGCCATTACGATCGCCGGTCAGCACGAGTGAAATCTCACAAATTGATTCAAAATCACCTATTTTATCTCACTTGATGATTTCACTGATCGCCACGATAATCGCCGGTGGTGAGCCATTCAGACACGCTTTATCGGCATCTTTCCAGCATGGACCCCATGCTACCGAAGGCCGATCTTAGCGCCCTCTCGCTCCTGTCGGCGGAAATATTCCAACGATCTGGAGAGCTGAGAGCCGTGCTCCCTTCGCCATGTGTTCGCGCCTCTATTGGGAGGTTGGTTCGTGAAATGAACAGCTACTACTCGAACCTGATCGAAGGACACAAGACGCTCCCCAAAGACATTGAACGAGCTTTGCGGCAGGACTTCTCCGAAAACGAAACAGAGCGGCGTAATCAGGAACTCAGCGTCGCCCACATTCATGCTGAGACCTCGATGCGTGACCGACTTGCCAAGGATCCTAACATCGATGTGTATGCTCCTGAATTCATTCGATGGATTCATCAGACATTTTACGAACAACTTCCTCGCACCGAATGGACGACCGCCTCCAAAGACGGAAAGACTTACACTCTGGAGCCTGGAAGATTGAGAAACTATCAAGTGAGTGTCGGCCATCACACCCCACCGGCTCATGATGCTTTGGCAGGGTTCATGAAGCGTTTCCAATCATTCTATCATAGCGAGACGATTTCTGCCACGGATCGACTCATCGCACTGGCCGCAGCGCATCACCGCCTGGTATGGATTCATCCCTTCGGAGATGGTAATGGAAGGGTCGCTCGTTTGCAATCCCAGGCGGCCATGATCACTTCCGGAGTCGATGGCGAAGGCCTTTGGACTCTATCAAGAGGGCTTGCTCGCAAGCGGCCAGAATATTACGCACACTTGCAAGCTGCCGATGAACCACGGCGAAACGATCTGGATGGCCGAGGAAACCTGAGTGATCGCGCTCTATCCGAGTTCTGCCATTTCTTCCTCACACAAGTCTTAGACCAGATCACTTTCATGATTCAGCTCGTATCACCCTTCCATCTGACTGACCGAATCGATTCCTACATCACATTCACACGCATTGATCTGGAGAAGAACCTGCGCCAACATTTCAGACGTTTACTGAAAGCACTCTGTCTCGAGGGGCCCATGCCACGTGGTGCAGTCGACGACATCCTAAGCTTGAAGAGCTCAGCGGCCCGGGAGGTCATCCGAAAGTCGCTCGAGGAAGGCCTCGTGACCAGCCCAAGCCCGAAAGGACCTCTTAAGATCGCTTTCCCAAACAAAGTCGTCGAAGCTTACTTTCCGCAGCTCTTTCACGATCTCTCCATCTAGTCCTCAATCTACTCATGGCCATATCCAAGCATCTTCCAGGATTCCTCATCGGCACATGCGCAGGTCTGGGCATCGCATGGCTGGCTTGGCCCGAGAACGAGCCCAGCCTCCCTCAGACGACGTCGTTGCCCTCGGCGCCATCCGCAGCGAAACCTCTCGCCCGTTCACCAGCGTCGGCCAAAGCGACCCTAAGCGATTCTATAGAACGCTTGGAAGCCATGCCCCGTCCGTTGCTACGTTCGGCGGAGCTGACGCAGTTAGGCTATGAAGCGGCAGGGACGAATTTGGATGAGGCCATTCGGAAGATGGTTCTGATCCGAGAGAGGGCTGATAGACTTCCGTTTCTGAAAGGAATCTTCACGCGTATCGCTGAAGACATTACTCCTGCGGAAGCGATCGACCGCGCCAAACGGTTGGGGCCAGCCTGGGACAAAGAAGGATACAAAGTTCTCGTCTCTCAATGGACAGGCAAAGCCATGCGAAATCAGGCGACGTTCAGTGACATCTATCGCCAGTTATTAAGAAGTGACCAAGCCTCCGAAGAGATCAAAGACGCCTGGTTAGAATCCTATCAAGACCACCCCAATCGCGGTGACATGTTAGGAGAAATGGCGGGTGCAATGATTGGTGATTCCCCCGAGGAGGCTTTGGCCTTTGGAAACGATCTGAAGGAATGGGAACGCCAACAATTCATGGAAACAGTGTCGAATCTGTGGGCCTCGCAAGATGGCGAAGCGGCTTGGGAATGGATATCAGCAAATCGTGACGACCTCTCTTCAGAGGCTGTTGCTCAAGCTATCAATCATTGGTCTGGCAAAGACGCTGACGCCGCCAATCATGCTTTTGCTAGTCTCACAGATCCTCAAGATCGACTTGCGACCGCTACGGCATTGGCCCCGGGAGTGGCTCATAGCAAAGGAACCGAAGCCGCCCTCGCCTGGGCGGACAGTCGCCCGACAGCAGAAGAACAAGAGGCCGCACACGAAGGCATCTACGAATCCACGCCACGAGGCATCGGAGCGGTCCTAAACTTCGTCGAAGGCTTGCCAGTGATCGACGGCGTCTTGCCCAACACCCCGGCGGAGAAAGCAGGACTCCGCTCCGGCGATCGCATCGTCGAAGTGGATTCCGGGAACGGCGAACTCCAATCTCTCAACAGCCAAAGTCTGCAAGGTGCGGTGGATCTCATTCGAGGAGAACCAGGATCCAGTCTCCGCCTCCGCGTGGTTCGCAAAGACGGCGAGACCGAGATCATTCAACTGAATCGGCAACAATTGATCCTCCTCGGCCGCAGCCCATAGCTTACCGCCCGAATGGCACGGAAATAAGGTCAATCTAGGATGTATAGCTTTCTGGAGCAACTCTTATTCAGAATTTATTTTCCGGGCGACCCGAGTAAGTACTCAATGTCATTGACTTAAGGCGCGATGAAATGCGTTGCTAACATAGCAGGCGATGTTAGCCCAAGTTTCTTATGACCGGCGTCTCGCCCTATAAAACAAGGGCTCGCTCCGCAAA
>JBLHHN010000277.1:0-8650 GCA_047616785.1 Verrucomicrobiales bacterium | reverse complement strand
TCCGCGATGGTAAAGTGAATACCTCAAAAACCCCTAACACCGTCCGACACCAGGGTTTCGACGAGTGGAGCAGCCGCTCGGCGCAGGGCTCATTCTACCATTGGGTGAGTGGCAATGCCATGCTGCCGGACATCGATACCGATCCAGAACATACAGGCGTTGAGATCATCGATCGCACCACAGTCCCAGAACTGAACGAACTCGTCACGGCGGCGGATAGCTTTCAAAGCACCATGGATCTCACGAACGGACATCTCAATCCACTTGGGCTCAGTCCCGGCGCGATCGCTTTTGACATCTCACCTGCGGAACACAAGGCGGGAAACTCACACTATGAGCAGATCAATGCCCGCGCCCTGCGCTCCTTGCTCAACGCCAAAGGTTCGTTTGACCAAGCCGCGAAGATGACGCGCCTACTCAGAAACCAAGAGAATCAGATCGCTGATCGACAAGACGCGATTGTGGATCAGGAGAGGGCCTATGTCACGCAGCTCAAAGAGCTCTACGGAAGCCCCTATGCCGGAGACATCGGCCCAGGCAAGACCTACGCCCAAGGTTATGCTGGTCCGGACCTCGAGCGCTGGTTCATCATCGATCAACCCACCGACTTGGTGGATATCGTCAAGCCCGTCACCGTCAGTCTACGTGTACCAACCCAAGTGCGAGGATTTACAGGCAACGCGATCACCAACCTCACCAACAGCTATGGGAGTGTCGACACGGTGCTGAAATCCTTCGACCTCGCACCCAACCGCTTTGTTCAGTTCTCCAACACGATCGATAGTACCGGTGGGCTCGGCAGCCGCCCTCTGGTAGGGACCTTGCAACAAGCGTTGATGGATTCCTATCTCGCCCAAATGGCTTTGCTCGAAGCGAATCAGCAAGTCCAAACCATCCAATATCGTTACACTCGAGAGATTGAAGTCTTCCAAGGGCTCCTAGCCTCACATCGTTCGATCCAAACCGAGAGCAGTGATGCGAAAGAAGTGATTCTAGCATTGGAAACCTCCGCGGCTGTGCTGTCGAAGGCGGGAGACCTCTTGGCCGCAGGCGGTGACTTCTATCATAACACGGTCGTCGCCGCAATCGAGGTCTTGCCCAAGAGCCTCGGATTCTCTAACGACACCACATCGGTGGCTCGCGCTAGCCTCAGCTTTACAGGTGCGGTCGCGGAATACAGTCTTGAGATTGCAGGCGCGGTCGCCAGTGGTGCGGCCGCTGGACTTCAAGTGGGGGCGAACCGTGTGGCCAAGGATTTGCAGCTGACACTGAGGGAGATTGGCTTCAATCAAGACGAACTCCAGGCAGCCTACGAGTTTGAACAAACCTATCGGGAGCTGTTGAGCCAGCACTACGAGATAGCTAGGCTGATGGCCAACTTTCAAAGTTCGAACCAGCGCGTCTCCAACCTCGTCGCTACCGGACAACGTCTCATGACCGAACGGGAAACGTTCCGTCAACGCGCTGCCGCCGTCATCACGGGTTTCCGCACCAAGGACCTGACCTTCCGCACCTTCCGTAACGAAGCTCTCGAACAGTACCGCACTTTGTTTGATCTTGCGGGCCGCTACTCCTACCTTGCGGCCAAGAGTTACGATTACGAAACCGGTTTGTTAGGCACTCCCGAAGGCCAGGCTGTGATCAACCGCATTGTGGCCTCGCGTTCTCTCGGTGATCTGACTGGAGGCATGCCGCAAGCCACCACCAGTACGCTAGGCGATGCCGGATTGGCCGGAACCATGGCGCAAATCAACGCTGATTTCTCTGTGGCCGAGGGCCGTCTTGGAATCAACAATCCGGATCTCCAAGGCACGCTCTTCTCCTTGCGCCACGAACTCTACCGCATCCTCGATGATCCGGCAGTGACCAGTGACGACGACGCCTGGCAACAAGCCTTGGAACAACAGATCGTCCCTGATCTCCTCGCCGATCCTGATGTCGTGAAGTATTGTAACAACATTCGGAAGCCGGATGGCTCTGCCGTTCCTGGCATTCTCATCCCATTCAGCACGACCATCCAGCACGGGCTCAACTACTTCGGGCTCGACTCCGCACCTGGCGATCACTACTTCACTCCTAGCAGTTACGCAACGAAGATCGATAGCGCAGGAATCGTTGTTTCGGGCTACGTGGGCATGGATCCGTATGCCTCGGGCACGCCCAATGCCGGGAGCCCGAACACCAGTGATCCCAACGCCCTAGGTGCCACGCCGTATTTCTATCTGATTCCTACTGGGACGGACTACATGCTCGCTCCGCCGCTTGGGGACACGAACACCTTACGTAGTTGGACCGTCCAAGACCAGGCCCTACCATTGCCCTACAACCTCGGCGCCAGCGACTTCAATAGCACGCAGTTCTTCACCGCCAACGGCACCCTGAGCGAGCAGCCCTGGATCCTACGCAAACACCAAGCCTTCCGGCCAGTCGATGACCCCGTGTTCTTCTTCGGCTTAGTCCCTACCGAATTCACCAACACCCGTCTCATTGGGCGTAGTGTGTGGAACAGCAAATGGAAGATCGTCATCCCCGCCTACACGCTCCTCAACGACGAACAAGAAGGCCTCAACCGCTTCGTCGCCAGCGTCAAGGACATCAAACTCTTCCTACGCACCTACTCACACTCGGGGAACTGATGAAAGCGTCTGTTCTTGAGCTCATTGCAGCCCTGTTAACAAGATGTGGAAGCAAGCCCGAATCCCCAACGGTCGCCGACGAGGCCGCCATCGAGGTCTTTCAACGCGCCTTCTGGAAACGTCCTACCAGCGAAGACAAGATTCTCCATGCCGAGCGGCGCGAATGGACTGGAGACGACGGCCAGCTTCAATGGCACTGGTTCCTCGTCGTCGAACTTTCGCCTGAATTGGGAAGGTGACACCGCTCCAGCAGGCCCCCACGCCGAAGAATGGCTCAACCATTGCTTGGGGAGGAAAAAAGCCGGGCTCCTTTGGGAGCTGAGCCTGAGCGATTCGACTCCAATCGGCCTCCCAATGGAGCAATGGCTTGCCGTCGAAATCTACAAAACTTGCCTTTCTCCTGAGAGACACTTTCAAGGCACCTCTTTTCTAGCAGACGCGCGAAGAACCCCTGCGTGAGATCTTGCGCATCGTGATGCGAGTGTCCGGTTCGCCGCGCGTAGGCATACAAGGGATACCGTTAGGTTCGGCAGAGGAAGGTCAGCGCATCATGGCCGCTCTTAGAACTCTCATCCACGCTCAAAACCATGCTCCACCGCGTGGTATGAAAGGCGTCACACCGGGGCGAATCTGGTTCTGATTAATCGGGTGCCCTCTGAATTTCTCCCCCTCTCGTTTCCAGGCCGTCTGGATCGCTTCCTCAAAAAATATGAGAATAATCTGTAAGGTTTCACCGTTGAGGGTCCGACAAGAGATTTGGACAGCGTCACCCTGAGATTCCCTCGGATCAACTCGAACCGTTGGGGCAGCCAACTGAAGAGTTTTCGAGACCTTCTTATGAGAAATTTCGCATCACTGGCCATTCTCGTCTGCCTGACTCTGTCCATTGGCAGGCGAAGGCATGGCCCGCTTCATCCGCCCGGTGAAGGACATCAAGCTCCACCTGAAAACCTATTCGTATTCGGGCAACTGATAACATGAAACAAGATGGACGAAAGCTAACGAGCGAGCAGCAATTATGGCAGCGCCAGAATGCCGTGAATATGTTTTTTTTTTCAGGAAGGATATACAAAGGTCGATATTGCCCTGGCACTCGGTGCCTCTAGGCAGAATGTAAGTCGCTGATGTAAGCTGTATGAAGAAGGAGGTATGGAGGCCCTGGAGTTGGGGCGTCGCGGGCGCAGACCTATGGGGCAGGCCAAGTTAACGTGGATTCAATGTGGAAGCATAGTGAGGATTATCCAAGACAAGATACCGGACGGGTGTGACCTGTATTGGATGTAATTAACAGAGTCACCGTATCAAGAAAAATGGCGATTTATAATCAATGTCACTGAGTTAGGTTAAAGATAGTCTATACAATCGGTTTGTAGGGCTGGGCCACAGGAAGCCTACGTGGCGCCGCTCGCGGGAACGATCGCCCATCTCGAACCACATATGCCGCTTGGAACAGCCTTCGGGCCACCCGATTCATGGTCTCATCCCAAGCCTCGCTCGTCCTTTCTATCAGCGTCACAAAGTGGTCTCGAACCACTTCAATGGCGCGCTTCACATTGACTTTGTATCGGTGACGGTTGGCTGCATGCCTCAAGTCGATTGCGGGTTGGCTGACTGTGGCAAGGCTCACAGCCAAGTTCTGGCACAGCACTCGCGCATAGAAGTCCTGGTAGATTGAGTGAACGGTCCTTCCTGTCCAATTCTCCATCTCAATCTTGCATTTCGTTGTCTTGATCCATTCTTCCACTGTCCAACGGTCATGATAAAGCGCTTTGAACTCTTCAGCGGGATACTTTACCTGATCAACCAGGTTCGCCAGTAGCACCTCGATCTCATCAGTTTCCAACTCCACTCGAACACATCGCAAGCGGATGCTCTTCGGTAACGTGATTTGACGACAATCGGTCCCTCCAAAGTGCGCCACGATCTCGGGGGAACCTTTGGGAAGGCGCAGGGGCGAACCATCCATAGCGAGTAGACGCAACCCGCGCCAACGGTGCTCGGGGAGTTCGTGGTTTCTAGCGATGTTTACGAGGGCATCATTGAGATCAACAAACGCCGAAGCCTTGAGGAAGACGCGTGCCTTGGAGAAGGCAGTTGAATGAGGCGCCTCTATGTCACCCGCTTGATCAAAGAAGCGCTGAAGATCGAGATGAAGCGCTGAACGTAGATTCCAAATAAGGATCAAGCAGAGGGGGTGAAAAGGGAGTTTGCGGTCACGGACGAACGCCGAAGCCTTGGTCCGATGGCGAGCAATAAACTCGGGTTCTCTAAGCTTGCTTGAGAGGGCGTCGAAGGCAGCCGCGCCTAGAATAGATGTTCGTGAGGATATCTCACGCCATAGCCACTATGATTTTGGTGGTCACAGTTCTGGTTAGTGCTGTTATGAAGCTCCTCACACTACCATTGCCCCGCTGTGATGCAAGTATCTGGCTATCAGATCCTTAACTCATCGACATTGAGTGGAAGCCGCCTGCAAGGCGATCGTCAAAGCGAGAATGTGTCAAAGCGGAATGCGGTGGAATCGGCAAAGCAGCGCCAACGTGTTCAACCCCCGGGTCATCAAGTCACATGGTTAACCGAAGTTTCAGGGGAAAGCGAAAAAACTGAAATTAACCTGTAAGGTTTGGCTGTAGAAAGTGTGGTAAGGGATGTGGACAACATCGCCCAGAGAAAAACCTCAGACCGCCATCGCATCCGTCTTCCCAGGCGTGCTGCCTTGATGGCGGGATTACTCGCCATGGCCGCGCTTTCTCTTCCGGTCGCCTTTGGGTTTCCTCCAGCCCCTTACTACACGCTCTATGGCATGGTCCGGGATCAAGTTGGGCAGACGATCACTGCTGAAGGCGCGGAACTTGTCTTGCTCAAGGATGGCGTGGAGATCGGGCGCACCCCCATCAACGGGGCTTTCAGATTGGACCAGAATTACGAACTGAAAGTACGGATCGATCAGAATCGCTCGGCCACAGAAATTTACACGGATCGAGCGATCACTTCGGGGGGCGCTTTTAGCCTCGTGGTGGCGATGAATGGCGCGTTGTTTTATCCGATTGAGGTCTCAGGGAATCTGACGGCGGGCAAAGGTGGCGAACGCGTTCGGTTGGATCTGAATCTCGGGGAAGATTCCGATCTCGATGGGCTCCCGGACATCTGGGAGCAGTGGCAACTTTTCCAGGCGGGCTATTCGCCAGATGGGAGTGGGAACTGGCCGATCAATCTCATCGATCGAGACGGCGACATGGATGGCGATGGACAGAGCAACTACTTGGAATACCGCGCAGGCACCTTCGCAGGCGATGCCACGGAGACGCTTGAACTCGCCATTGTCGAAACGTTAGAAGATCAAGTGCGTTTCGAGTTCTTTGCCATCACGGGAAAGACTTACACCATTGAGCGGAGCACGGATCTGAAAAGCTGGACTCGTGTGGCCTTCGCTGTGGAGACTCCGCAAGCGCCTGCGTTCTTTCAGTTAGCAGTCGCTTCAGATTCTGTGAGTTCCGCTGACGAATTCGAGGAACTCACTGGGCAGGCGTTCACCGACCCACGCGAGGTTACAACGCCGGCGGCGCGGACGAACTCGTTCGCGCTTCTTGCCGTGTCGGCATCCCCGCCGGCATCCGAGATCTATTCGGCCACGGATGTGGGCATTCTTTCTGCGCGGGCGACTCCCATTCCGGGCGCCCGTGAATTCTACCAACTGACCGTCCGATGAGAGTCCTCCTCTTTCTCCTGATCACCGTCGCGAGTGTGCATGCTCAATGGAAGACGGAAACCTACGCGCTGAAAGGCGGGTGGAATTCCATCTATCTCCATGGCGACGCCTCCCACGCGACGATCGATGCCCTGTTCGCTTCGACTCCTGATGTAGAGGAAGTTTGGCGCTGGAATCCGAATCCGACGCAGGTGCAGTTCACGACGAATCCGTTGATCCCAACTCAGGGGACGCCGGAGTGGAGCACCTGGTATCGCGGCAATCCGGGTGCGAGCACACTGGCGAATTTGATAGGGCAGACGGCCTATTTGGTGAAATGCACGGGCACCACCGCAAACAGCTACAGCGTGCAGATCAAGCACCGTCCCCAACCGCCGTCAAGCGTGTGGGTGCGCAATGGCGCGAATCTGCTCGGCTTCCCGACCTTCAAAAACGGCGGCAGTTTCCCCACGCTGTCGAGCTACTTTGCCACCTTCCCGGCGGCGATTGCCGCGAACACCAAGATCTACAAGTATGTGGGTGGTGATTTGGGGCCGAGTAATCCACTCCAGGTCTTTTCGCCGACGTTTGAGCAACTCGACCGCAATCAAGCCTACTGGTTCGAAAGCGAGGTGGTCGGCAGTTTCTATGCGCCCATTGAGATCGCACCGTCAAACTCCGCCGGTCTGGAGTTTGGCCGCACACGCTCGATCATCGCCGTGCGCCTGCGCAATCGCACCAGTTCGGCGGTGACAATGACCGTGACTCCTACCACGTCGGACGCTGCGCCTGCCGGGCAGACGGGCGTTGTCGGGCCAGTGCCGTTGACGCGGCGGACGTTTGACACCGGGACCAATCAGTTTGTGGAGACGGCGATCAGCGGAGCGTTCAACGTCGTGATTGGCCCGCAGTCGTCGGTGGAGATCGAGGTTGGGATTGATCGCGGAGCCATGTCCGGGAACTCTAGCGATTTCTATGCGTCCTTCCTGCGCTTCACAGACAGCGGGAACCAGATGGACGTCTTTCTGCCGGCCAGTGCCCAGCCTTCGACGCTGGCGGGATTGTGGATTGGGGACGTCTTGGTGACGGAAGTTACTAGCACAGTAGCCGGATCTCCCGGGGCGACGACTTTGCGGCCGTTTCCGCTGCGTTACCTCCTGCATGTGAACAATGGCGGTACGGCGCGGCTGCTCAGTCAGGTGTTTGCCGGCAGGCTGGCCGCCCCGCCAAATGACATCGGGGTATGCACGGTCGAGACCGCACTGAAGGCCGACGAGAAAGCGAATGCGACCCGTCTGGGAGCGGCCCACATGCCTCTGGACCTCGCGTTGGCACCGACTTCGGGGTCCGTGGCCTTGGGAGGCACGGCGCAGTGGGTGATCAGCATGCCGTTCACCGACAAAGTGAACCCCTTCCTGCACCAGTATCATCCGGATCACGACAACAAGGATCCTCGCCAACAACCGAGCGGCAATGGTGAAGAAAGTCATACGGTGACTCGGACGGTGGGTTTTGAATTCCTCTCCAGCCCGCCACTAGGAACCAGCAGCACCGGATGGGGCGCGACCGTCCTCGGGGGGAACTACTCCGAGACCGTCACCGGCATCCACAAGCTGCCCATGACCACCAGTGGCACCTTCATCTTCCGCCGTGTCAACGACATCGGTGACATCACTCTCACCCCGTGACTCTGAGAATCCAAATTTACCCTCGTTACCTTCTACCGCCTATGAAAACGCCAGTCCTTCTCCTCCTCACTGCCCTTCTCCTTCTGCCGGGTACAGCACTCTCACAGACCAGCCAAGTGCCCAACCGCCTCAGCTACCAAGGTCTGGTGACCGACGTCGCCGGCACGCCACTGGGAGACACGGCTCCTGAGAACCATGAGATCATCTTCCGCCTTTGGGACAATCCCACGGCTGCGGGAGCGGTCAATCTGGTCTATTCGGAGAAGCAGTTGGTAACGATCTCCAAGGGCGAGTTCAGCGTGTTGATCGGAGCGGGGGCCGACGTCAGCGGTGAGGATGCCAAAGGGCCGGGCACGGTGAGCGTCTCGGATGCCTTCTCTGGCGACCAACGGTTTTTGGGGGTCACTGTTGCGGCTTTGGCGGCACCGGATGGGATCATCGGTTCGGACTTGGAGATCACGCCCCGCCAGCAGTTGGTCAGCACCGCGTTCTCATTCCGCGCGAAGCAGGCCGAGACTCTTGGGACTAGCGCAGGCACCGCGCTTACGGTGCTCGATTCCGGCAATGTCGGCGTGGGCAATACGACTCCGCCCGCTCGCTTCACCATCACCGGGGCCAACACCAGCTCCAGCTCGAGC
>JBLHHN010000276.1:0-8677 GCA_047616785.1 Verrucomicrobiales bacterium | reverse complement strand
CCGGCTGACCACGAGATCTTTCTTAAAAAGCTTGCCGCTACGCGGATACATCTGTTCATTCAATTTCATCTTTACGCTTCCCGCAATCTCCCAAATCGATGTGCGCTAGGAGTATGAATCCAAGAATGTATCTTTGGCGGGAGATTTGACCTCCGGAGTTGGTTCATTTGGCGGTCGGAGCAGGGTCTTGTTCAGTTCAGCGCACACGCCACTTTGACTTACTCCAACTGCCTGCTTTCCCCTGCGCATTCAGACCGCCGAACCCGACACTGGTCGGAGATCTTTTTAAAAAACTCTCTTACTTTAGCCAAGTGATGAAGAGCCGTTGGTGTTCCGGCAGGGCAAACGCTACAGTTCGCGAGACTCGTCCGGAGCGGCATTGGGATGCGGCCAAACTTTACCTCTGGCCTACCCATAAGTCCCGCAGGACTGTCGAATGATGAGTCTTGGCGCGATGCTCAGATGCCTGACCGGAAGGCCAGCATTGCTCTGACGCTCTAACATCGCGCCGAAGGCGATCTGGGCGATCTCTCGACTCGGCTGCTGCATGGTCGTCAACGGAGGAGTCACGAGATGGGCAACGTTCACATCATCAAACCCTGTCACACGCACATCTCGAGGCACACGTACACCGAGCTGAGCTAAGGTTTGTAAAAGCGTGGCTGCGGTCTCATCGTTTCCACACATCAGCACATCCGGAAGATCTGAGACCAACGGTTTCACAAATCCGATGTCCGACGTGTCGCCGAATCGTGTCAATCGCGCATCGGGATACCGATCATGGCCATTGAGCGACTCTCTGACACCTGCGATGCGGGCGCGCACCGATGACGCAGGATCTGCTTGGGTGACAAAGACAAACGTCCGGCAACCGAGATTCCACAAATGCTCGGCCATGACATGACCGGCCGTGACGTTGTCAATCGACGCCACATCGAAATCGCTGTGCGCGGGGAATGATCCAAGATCCTTGTCCAGAAGTACCACCGGGATCCCTGCCTTGCGTAACATTTCGGCGAACCTCACATTGGCATCTCCGAGTTTGTGTGAGGGCGCAAAGAAGACGCCACTGACACGACGCTGGATGAACTGTTCGCAAAGTTCCTCACCATCCGCGATCATTTCCTCCCGCTCACGTTTCGGCTTGGCTGGGGCTCCCCACATCACGGAGTAGCCATGGGTGCGCGCGACGGTGGCGAGTTCTCCCCAGATGACCTGAAAGATTTCTTTCTCCCCGAGATCCGGGATGAGCAAGGCCACCTCTTTCATCTCCTCACTGACACGTTGATCCGACAACTCGCGGATGAAGGTTCCGGAGCCGACGCGACGCTCGATAAGTTGCTCCTCATCCAAGGTGCGCAACGCCCGCGCGATGGTTGGGCGCGAGGCGTGGAAACGCTTCACGAGCTGGGCCTCGCTGGGCAGTTTCCCCTGGCTGGCATATTTCCCAGCCACAATCTCACGCCGAAGGCTCTGGGAGATGGTCTGATGCTTGGGGGAACTAGAGAAAGGCTTTTCGATCTATCTGTCATGACCAATTTGTGGACGAGAAGTCACGTACAAACCTGATTTATCATGAGATAGCATCGAGTTTCATGAAATCGAGGCAGGCTGTTTCCACCGAATCTGTCAGCACAGATATCTGCGGCGAAACTCGCTTCAATCTCGCCATTCATGGAGCCCCGCCATGAAATCGGCAACATCATGAAAGCCAGCATCATCCTCATACCCATTCTACTCGCCGGGATGGCCAGTCTCCCCGCCCGGGAACCCAAGGAGCACGACCGGGACGTCAACTATGATGAAGCGCATCTGCCTGCCTACGCGCTTCCGCCACTGTTAGTCGCTCCGGACGGCAAGAAGATCACCACTGCGGAAGAATGGACAACGATTCGTCGCCCACAGATCCTAGCATTGTTCAGCAACCTCATCTACGGCAAGGTGCCGGAGCCTGCCATGCCCATCAAAACGGAGTTCGAGGTGGTCAAGACGGATCCCGAGTTCATGGATGGCAAGGCCACCCGAAAAGATGTGAAGATTCGTTTCAGCAATGAGAACGGCAAGGCGGAGATGCATTTCCTCGTCTTCGTGCCTAACAATGCCGAAAAACCCGCTCCAGCATTCTTCAAGCACAGTTTCAACAACACCCAGTCCAAGGACTTTGACGCTTCGCCGACTCGGCCTGGAAAATTGAGAAACGGATGGCCGTTAGGCGATTTCTTCGATCGAGGCTATGGCTTCTGCGCGGTCTACCAGCAGGATCTGGTCGATCACAATGAGACGGCCTTTCTCGATAGCATTCATAAATTATTCTATCCCAAAGGCCAAAGTTTCCCCAAAGCGTCTGAATGGGGTGTCCTCTCCACATGCGCTTGGGGTGCGATGCGCGGCATGGACTATTTGGAGACAAACGATGACATCGACCACACTCGCATTGCCATCATGGGACATTCCAAGATGGGCAAGGCCACGGTATGGACGGCGGCTCAAGACGAGCGTTTCGCCATCGCGATCTCCGCACAGTCTGGTTGTGCAGGCGCGGCCCTTTGGCGACGCAAGTCAGGCGAGACGCTGAAGAAGATGGTCACCCGTTTCCCTTACTGGCTGTGTCGGAACGCTTGGAAATTCGTTGAGCAAGAGGACGACTTGCCTGTGGATCAGCACATGCTGTTGGCCTGCATCGCTCCTCGTCCGGTGTATGTGCACAGCAGCGTGGACGATACATGGGCAGACAGCCGCGGCGAGTACCTCTCCGCCTATCATGCCAGCGAAGTTTACCGCTTGTTAGGCAAGAAAGGTTTGGAGAACGAAACGCAACCGAAACCAGGTGAGCCTATCATCGAGAGTGATGTGGGCTATCACACCCGCGAAGGTGGGCATTCGATCGATCCCTATGACTGGGAACGCTTCCTCGACTTTGCAGACTATCACTTCAAGAAATAGATAACCAACAACATATGAAACGCGTAGGATTTATCGGTCTGGGCGACATGGGAATGGCCATGGCCCTCAATCTCATCAAAGAAGGCTTCACAGTGTGCGGATTCGATCTGCGCCAGGAACGGCTCGACATCCTCAAAGAAGCGGGAGGTATTTCTGCGAGTTCTCCCAAAGATACTGGGCAGGACGCTGATGCTGTCTTCATCATGGTCATGACGGGCAAGCAAGCCTGGGATGTGGTCTGCGGCGACGACGGATTGCTCAAAACCATGGTGCGAGGATCCACGATCATTCTCTCCGCCACGATCAAGCCAGGGGAAGCCAAAGCGCTCATTGAGCCCGTGGCTGAAGCAGGCGTGCAACTGATAGACTCTCCTGTGAGCGGCGGCAAAGGCGGTGCGGACAGCGGAACCCTCACACTGATGGCAGCCGCTGAGAAATCCGTTTTCGATGCCAATCAAGATGTGATGAAGGCGGTCGGCGAGAAGATCTTCCATGTCGGCGAAGAGATTGGGGTCGGACAAACGGTCAAAGCCTCTTTACAAGCACTCATCGGATCGACCTTCACGGCGATCTTCGAATCCCTCGTCCTCGGCTCCAAAGCGGGTGTAAAAGGACAAGTGTTATTCGATGTCTTCACCGCCAGTGGCGTGGGCAGTCCCCTGCTCGCCAACTGCTCCAAACTGATCATGGACCGCGCCTTCAAAGGCACCGGCAGTCAGATCGGCACGATGTACAAGGACATGGGCATCAGCATGGACATGGCCAAAGACAACGGCTGCGCCATGTTCACCGCCGCCGCCGCCCACGAGCTCTTCCGGTCCGGCATCTCGCTGTTTCCCGAAGAGGACAACTGGGCTATCGTGAAACTGCTAGAGCAAATCGCAGGCACCGAGGTCAAGTGGTAGCCATTCGATGAAAATTCAGTGGCACCGCAGAGGTAGGGAGAAGCAGAGATGCTATCGAATTGATTTCCTCTGCTTCTCCCCGCCTCTGCGGTGCCTTCCTCATCAAGAATCATAGCCTACTGACTGACCGCCCGCCCATCTCCTCCAAGCATCAATAGCCCTTCTCTGCTTCTCCCCGCCTCTACGGTGCCTTCCTTATCACAATCATGAATGTTGACCAAGATAGCAAACTGACCGGAAAAGTCATCGGTGCCGCCATCTCCGTGCACCGAACTCTTGGTCCTGGCTCTCACGAAGATGTTTACGAAGAAGCCCTTTGCCTCAAGCTGAAGACCATGGAAATCGCGCATCAACGCCAGCTTCCCATTTCTGTTCACTATAAGGATGTTGACTTAGACTGCGGCTATCGCATTGATATGTTAGTAGAAGGACGTTTGCCTGTGGAGCTGAAAGCAGTCGAAACCACCCTACCTATTCATATCGCCCAATTGCTGACTTACATGCGCCTTGGAAGTTCCCCTCTTGGCCTCCTCCTCCTCAACGTTGAAACCGCTGTGCTCAGAGACGGCATACGTCGACTAGCCTCCTCACAGAAACACACTGCGTCACCTGACGATGAGATCAACTCTTCGACGAATGATGCATTGTCGATGAAACTATTGCATTCAGCCATCGAAGGTCATCGCCACCTAGGACCTGGCCTACTTCGTAGTGCTTATCGCCAATGTCTCTGCTACGAACTCGGCCTGCTTCAATTGCCATTCGAACTGGACTACACATTACCCAACTGTTTCGAAGGCACTCCGCTAAGCACACCCATCTCTGCCCCTCTCCTTGTCAACGAACAGATTCCTGTCATTTGTCTAAGCGCATCAACAATCAGCCCGCTACATGAGGCCACGCTTCTTTCACGCCTCCATCACGGCGACTGGCCATACGGCTACATTCTCAATTTCAACGCACCCTACCTCAAAGATGGCATTAGAAAAATCACACGATAAGCGAATCGCCCTTCCTCTAGACTATCTCTGCTTCTCCCCGCCTCTGCGGTGTCCAACTTCAGACCGAACTAACTTTTTTATATGGCAAAACTAGGTGTTATCACAGACGGTATCAGCCGAGACTTTGAGCGTGCGCTCCAGGTTCTCACCGAGGCTGGTTTAAACTACGCTGAACTTCAATTCCTCTGGGAAAAGGAAGTCGGTGATCTCAACGATGAAGAGACGGCGAAAGCCAAGGCGCTCATTGACAAGTATGGCGTGAAGATCTCGTGCATCTCACGCCACAACTTCGTTGGGATGCTTGTCGGCGAGACGGAAATCGGCGATGAGAACTTCAACAAGCACATGGAAGGACTCAAGCGTTGCATTGCGATGTCGCGTGAGTTTGGCGCCGACATGGTGCGTATCATGAGTTTCCGACGCGACATGATTCTCTTTGGAAAAGGGGGCGCGGAACATTGGGTCGTGGCCAAGGGGATGTGGGACAAGCTGCTGACGTTGTTAGCTCCACCGGTCAAACTCGCTGAGGACGAAGGCATTCAGTTAGTCTTGGAGACGGGGAACAATGCGATGATTCCTTCAGGCTACCTCGGCGGCAAATTGATCAAGGAGATGGACAGCCCAAATCTGCAGATTCTCTGGGATCCTGCCAATAGCCTCTATGCCAATGAGAAGACCTATCCTGATGGCTACGAGGCGCTCGGATTCGAGAACATTGGCCACATCCATATCAAGGACGCTCGCGTGGACATGCCGAAGGCCACGGTGGAATTCTGTGAGGTGGGCACGGGTGATATGGCCGATTGCTTGCAACCTCTAGCAGATCGCTTGAAGAAGGATGGCTATGACGGCCATGTGTCCCTAGAAAGTGTTTATCGGCCGGAAGGCGGCGACTTTGAGGCAGGCTTCAAGGCCTCGGTGGAGAAGTTCAAGGCCCTCTATGGCTAATCAGATTCAGCGTGGGCTGTCGACGGCAGCGGTATTCGTTCTTCTCTTCTTGGAGACGGGCTGCCGTGAAAAGACGTCGACAGCCTTCCGCTTCCGCTATGCCCATGAACAACCTCTGGCGGCATCGCGGAGCGAGTCGATGCTCTTTTTTAAGACTGAGTTAGAAAAACGTACACAAGGCCGCATCCAAGTCGAACTCTACTTCGGAGGCGTGCTCGGTGACGAACGCGAACTGATGGACTTCGTCGCCACCGGTGCATTGCAAGGAACCCGAGGCGGCTTCTTCATCGATGCCAATGCCAAGTTCGGCCTCTTGAACATGCCGTTCTTGGTCAGCGATTGGGATCAAGCCATTCGCTTGGTCAACAGCGAGTTCGTTCAAGAGATCAATCGAGGCGCCGCAAGCAAAGGCTATCATATTCCCGCCACTGGAATCTCTCAAGGCTTTCGCGCCCACACAAACAACAAACGTCCGATCACGCATCCGGATGATTTGAAAGGTCTCAAGATGCGTGTGCCCATGCAAGAGGTCTACGTGCAGACGGCCTTGGCCTTTGGTGAGAACCCGCAGGAATTGCCTTATACGGAAGTGTATCAATCCTTGCAGACGGGCGTCGTGGATGGTCAGGACAATGCCCCCGCCAACATCTGGGATTTTAAAATCCACGAGGTCTCGAAATACCTCACGCTCACCTATTACGCCACGGGCCCGGATCCCTTCATTGTCAGCCTTGCCTGGTATGAAAAGCTTCCTCAAGACTTCCAAGTCATCTTTGATGAGGTCGCTAGGGAAACGATGACTCTCAGTGATCAACTCAATCGCGACAAGGAGCAGGAGTACATCGACAACCTGTCGGCCGGCTTGGAAACGAACACGGTCACAGGAGAAGCGCTGAAGCCCTTTCAAGACATGGTCGGTCCCGTCTATGATTACTTTGTGAAGAAAGGCGATTTCACCATGGACGACGTCGCACGCGCCCGCAAAGCTGCCCGAGGAGAGCCATGAAACGTGCGGAAAGAATCCTAGCAAACCTCTTAGAAGGCCTTCTTGCGGCCGCGTTTCTCGTCATCTTTGCGCTGGTCGTCATTCAGGTCGTTCTCCGCTACGTCTTCAATAGCTCGATCCCGGGTGCGAACGAAGTCATCATCATCCTCTTTGTCTATACCACCGCCATTGGCGGCGCCATCGCGGCTGGTCGAAGCGAGCATATCGCCCTCACATTCGCCATCGACAAACTATCCCCACCTGCCAGCAAAGCAATGGATGTGCTCGGCCTCGCCCTTGTCGCGTTGATCAATGCGGTGATGGTGTGGCACAGCCTGCACTGGATTGGCATCACGGGCGATTACCTCATGCCGAGCACTGGGCTCCCTCGGATGATCGCTCAGGCAAGTATCCCCATCGGGTGTGGACTAGCAACCGTCTACTGCGCCGTCAAAGCCATCATCCTCAGCCGCGCATCATCATGATCATTCTACTGATCAGCTTGATCGTGTTCTTGGTCATCGGCGTCCCCGTCGCCTATGCGTTAGGGCTCTGCACGTTCACTTATTTCCTCTTGGTGCAACCGGACATCATTCATGTCCTACCGCAGCGGCTCTTCTCAGGGATGGAGTCTTATGCGCTCATCGCTCTTCCCCTTTTCATCCTCATGGGACAGGTCATGAACGAAGGCGGGATCACCAAGCGACTCATTCAGTTCAGCCTCCTCTTTGTCGGACGATTCCGAGGCGGACTAGGGCTGGTGAACGTCGGCTCTAGCATGCTCTTCGGTGGCATCTCTGGGTCCTCCACATCAGACACGGCCTCCATCGGCTCCATCCTCATCCCTGAAATGGAGAAACGAGGTTACCCTAAAGACTTTGCCGCAGGACTCACCGTGGCGTCCTCCACCATGGGGATGATCATTCCCCCTAGCATACCCATGATTCTCTACGCAGTCACTGCGCAGGTTTCCGTGGGAAAGCTCTTTCTCGGCGGGGTCATTCCGGGCCTCATGGTCGGCCTCTTTCAGTTAGGCATCACCTTGTGGATCGCAAATCGCCGAGACTACCCGAAAGAAGACGTTGCGTTCTCTGCCAGTCTCATCATGCGCAGCATTTACATCCTTGTCATGCCACTGTTCGTCGTTGGATCCGTGGTCTTAGGCATCGCAACAGCCACGGAATCCGCTGGATTGGGTGTCTTCTATGCCGTCGTGGTGGGCTTTCTCGTAACCCGACACCTCACATGGAAACAATTCTACCGTGTGTTGCGATCATCCATCCTCACGAGTAGCAAGATCATGATGATCATTGCATTCTCTCACGTGTTCATCTGGGTACTGGCGCTCGAGCGCGTTCCCGATACCGTGGCCAGCGTTGTCAACAACATGCAAGTGGCGCCCGTTCTGCTCCTGTTCGTTGTCATCGCCATCATCCTAGCCGCTGGCACGTTCATTGATGTCAGTCCTGCCATTCTCTTACTCACACCTGTCTTTCTTCCGGCCATGCTGGCTGCCGGCGTGTCACCGTTGGTCTTTGGCGTGGTCTTGGTCACCGGGCTCGCGGTGGGAGCTTGCACCCCACCCGTGGGCAATTGTCTTAACGTGTGTTCGATCATTTCCGGGCTCCGGATCGGTCAGATCTTCAAAGCAGCCTTGCCGTTCCTCGGAGCCAATGTCCTGACACTCCTTCTAATCGCCGTCTTCCCGCAGCTCGTGCTGTGGCTGCCAAGCTGGTTGATGCCCTAACCAACTAGATACTGGACACCTCACCTCACCTCACCTCACCTCACCTCACCTCACCTCACCTCACCTCACCTCACCTCACCTCACCTCACCTCACCTCACCTCACCTCACCTCACCTCACCTCACCTCACCTCACCTCACCTCACCTCA
>JBLHHN010000275.1:0-8702 GCA_047616785.1 Verrucomicrobiales bacterium | reverse complement strand
GTTTCGCTAGAATGAGATTCGGTAGTGAAACCGCAAGGCCGCTTTTTTTCGAGCCTGAAACTGCCTACTGGCCCCTGTCACCTTCCAGAGGTAGGCGAAACCATCCAGCCAACCTGACGGAGGGCCACAAATTGGAAGATGGCGAATCTAAGCCTGTTTTCTCTCAGGCACTATATAGTAATCCTACCTCTCTCCATAAATATCCCATCTTGCAGCCTTCGAAGACCGGGCGATCCATCTCCTTACTATGTCTGTCTCTTCTTTGCGACTGCTCTTGGATCAACTCAACGTGCGCCCTAGCCGCAAGCTGGGGCAGAATTTCCTCGTCGATGATTCCATCGCCGAATGGATCGCCGATCAGCTTGCTATTGTAGAGGGCGAAAGCGTTCTGGAGATTGGCCCCGGCACCGGTGCCATGACCCGACCGCTTGCGCAGACGGGCTCACCACTATGGCTCGTGGAATTTGATGAACGGCTAGCCGCTCATCTTAAAGAGCATTTCTCCGATCAACCTAAGGTCTCTGTGATTCAGGGAGATGCCGTTCAGCACGATTTCCGATTCCTCTTTGCCGAGCAGCCGGTGAAGATCTTAGGAAATCTCCCATACTCATGCGGTGGCCACATCATGATTCACTACCTCATGCCGCCGAATCCCTTCACTCGGGCGGTCTTCATGTTGCAGAAAGAGGTGGCAGAACGCGTCGTCGCCGTTCCCCGAACGAAGGCCTACGGCGCCTTCTCTCTGCGAATCCAGGCCTACTGGCGGCCACGCATGCTGAAATCGATCGGACCAGAGGCTTTCTTTCCCAAGCCCAAAGTGGACTCATCCGTCATTGCGTTAGAGAGGCGGACACCTGGGGAATTGCCGCCCTTTGACCACGCCACTTTTGATCGGCTGATTCGTCAGGGATTCGCTCAACGCCGCAAGCAACTGAAGAACACCCTCGCGAATTCCGAGGTCGATTGGGACTCCGCAGCGGCCGCTCTCGATCTGCCCCCCGCAGCGCGTGCCGAGGAACTCTCACTCGAACAATGGATCGCACTGGCCCGCTTGGCCGATGATCACCCTCTCAAGGACAATCCCCAGAAAGGCGACGAACTCTTTGATGTGGTCGACGAGGCAGACCAGGTCGTTCGCCAGGCGACCCGCCGCGATGTCCACGCCAACGGCTGGCTCCATCGTGCAATTCACGTGTTCGCTTTCAATAAGAATGGCGAACTCTTCCTTCAGAAACGTTCCCACCTTAAAGATGTGCATCCGAGCACCTGGGACTCCTCAGCGGCAGGCCATTTGGATGCTGGCGAGTCCTACGAATCTGCCGTGGTTCGAGAACTCGAGGAAGAGCTGGGCATCGAAGAATCCCCTCCCGAATACGTCGCCACCCTGCCTCCAAGTGACGCCACTGGCTGGGAACATGTGAAACTTTATCGCGTTCAAGCCTCCAAACGCCTCCGCTATCCGTATAGTGAAATCGAGACTGGAGGCTTCTTTGACCTCGAAATGATCGAACACTGGATCGCTCGTCGTCCTCAAGACTTCGCCTCCGGATTCATCAAATGCTTCCAAGTCTTTCAGAAATCCACCTAGAATTCTTTGCGAATGCGCAACTGTTTCGGGGAAACGCTTTTGTAACGTCATGATGTTCCCCAGGAAACGGTTAGTCACAGCTCTCATCCCACACATAGGAGGAGGAGTCATGTGTGTCATCCTCCTTGCGGGATGCACCGCAGGGTTCTATAAAAAACAGGCTGACAAAGACGTCTATAAGATCCTTCAAAAGGTCGAGAAGGATATCTTTGGAGAATCGAGTGACTTCAGTATCGACACCTCCTACTCCGACAAGAAACCGGAGAAGATCTCCGCCCAAGACATTCTGGACGACCGCAGCCTAAACGAGAAGCTGGTCCTTTCCCTTGATAAGACGCTCGATTTCGCCGTAGCCCATAGCCGCGAGTTCCAATCTGAGAAAGAGTCACTCTACCTGACTGCTCTCAATCTCACCGGAGAGAAGCACAGCTTCTTCCCTCAGCTCTTCGCCGGAACCCGCGGAACTTTCTCGCGCCTAACAGATGGCGAGAAACGCGGCACCGTGGGGACGGATGTCGGGGTGAGCCAAGCCTTGCTCACCGGGGCTGATATCGGGATCAGCATCGCCAATGATCTCCTCAACTACTACACAGGCGATCCTCGCAGATCAGCGACATCCGCGATCAGTCTGAATCTCCTTCAACCACTGCTTCGCGGTGCCGGACGAAAGATCGCAGGCGAACAGCTCAAGCAGTCTCATCGCAATGTCTTCTACCGTGTGCGAGACTTCTCCCACTTTCAGAATACCTTCGCGGTGGAGGTCGTCATCGAGTACTACCGTCTGCTTCAAGCAAAAGACGTCATCTTCAACCAGTACAACAACTACCTTTCTCGCAAGGGCTTCACAGAATACCTACGAGCCCGTTCCATCGACCGCGCCCGTCCTGAACAAGTGGCCGAGTCCGAGCAAGCAGAGCTCCAATCCAAAGACAGCTACCTCAACGCCATCACGCGATTCAGAAACAGTCTCGATCGCTTTAAGATCACGCTAGGCCTTCCACAAACCGTGGACCTTCGCCTCGACGATCGTGAAATGGTGAAACTGCGCGATGCTGGATTGGTTGCTTTGGACATTGATAGCGCGGGCAGCTTTCGCATCGCCCTCAAGCATCGTTTGCCCCTCCTCAATGAAGTCGACCGCTACGAGGATCGGAAACGCCAGGTGGCCATCGCTGCAGATCGGCTCAAAGCCGATCTGAACATCCTTGCCGACGCCTCGGTCGACAGCGATGGAGGCCCGACAGAGTATGAGGCCTTTGATTTTAACAAAGTCCGCGCCAATGTCGGGGTGCAATTGAATCTTCCGCTAGACCGCCTGCGTGAACGCAATCAGTATCGGGCCGTCTTGATCAACTTCGAATCCGCCATTCGCAGCTTAGGACTGACATTTGATCAGCTGCGCAATGAGATCGACCAAGACCTTCGGCAACTAGCGCTGCTGCGCCAGAGTTACGAGATCCAGAAGAACGCCTTCGCGCTAGCCGAGAATCGCGTGGAAGGCAACCAACTGCGCTTGCAAGCGGGCACCGTGATCTTCCGCGACTTGAACGAGTCCCAAGACGCCCTCATCAGCGCACAGAATGCCGTGACTGGTGCCCTGGTCGACTACCTTGAGGCAAGATTGAATTTGTTGGCCAGTCTCGGCATCCTTTCGACCGATAAGGATGCCTTCTGGGTAAAACCCAATGCCCAGAAGATCGATCTCGCGAAATGGCGCCCTGCTCCAAGTGACAAGGACGCCGCTGCGGTTGAAACGACAGGAAACGAAGTCCCCACGCCCGAGCAACTCTTTACCGAATAGTAGAAGGAACCGAACCGAAACGCTTATGAAACTAAAGTCACTCTTCAGCCTGATGCGGTCCCGCCCGTTGCTGTCCGCCGTCGTGGCGCTCATCGCGGTGACCCTAGCATGGTTCATCTTCAGCGGTGACGATGAGATCGATGCCTCGGCCTATCACAAAGTCACCCGCAGCAATTTCCTCGTCTCCATTGTGGAAGGCGGCAATCTCGAAGCCGTCAGCGATGTGGTCGTTCGCAACGAAGTGGATGGTGATTCACGGGTGATCTTCATTGTGGCCGAAGGCACGTATGTGAAGAAAGGTGATCTCATCGTTGAGCTGGATGCCGCTGAAGCGGAAGAGGATCTCAAGGACCAACAGATCACCTTCGAAACGAGCAGTGCAGGGTTTGTCACGGCAGACAACGATCTAGAGATCATGAAGAGCACCGTGGACAGTGAAACGCGTGCGGCCGAACTCGCAGTGACGTTAGCGCGGATGGATCTCGAAAAGTTCGAAGAATTGGACCGCGAACAGCAACTGCGCACCGCCGCGCTGGACATCGACACATCGGAGGAAGCCTTAAAGCTCGCCGAGCAGAAATTTGAATGGTCCAAGAAACTTGCCGAGCGAGGCTTCGAAACCAAGTCCCAAGTCGACCAGGACAGCTTGGCCGTGAGCAAAGGAAAGAAAACGTTAGAGGGCGCGCAAAGTTTGCACAAGATGCTGAATCTCTACGATCTCACGAAAGCCCGCGCCGAGTTCAAATCATTTTACGAAGAAGCTGGACGAGAACTCGAACGCGTGAAAAAGCAGGGTCAAAGTAAGATCGCCCAAGCTCAGGCCGACAAGAATTCTGCTGATGCTACGCTCAAACTAAATAAGGAGAAGCTGGCGAAGATGACGGAACAGCTCAAGTACACCAAGGTCTACTCACCGCAGGATGGCCTTGCTGTTTATGCCATGTCCAACAGCCGTTTCAGTAGTGAAACCATGATCGAAGAAGGGGCTCAAGTGCGCAACCGTCAGGAATTGATCAAGATCCCGGACACCTCCAAGATGCAAGTCACCCTCAAAGTACATGAGTCTCACATCGGACAAGTGTCCGTGGGGCAGCCCGCCTTCATCGTGTTGGATTCGTTACCAGACCAACGTTTCCGGGGCGAGGTGACCAGAGTTGGTATCCTACCGGATGCCCAAAGCCGTTATGGCAATCCCAATCTCAAGGTCTATTCCACCGAGGTCGTGATCACAGACGAGCTACCAGACGTCAAACCTGGTGTTTCCGCCAGGGCCGAGATCGTCGTGGCCAACCTTCAAAACGTCATCACCGTCCCGATCCAAGCGGTGACGACGGTCAAAGGCGAGCAGGTCTGTTATGTGAAACGGTCCGGCGGTCCCGAATCTACGCCCGTGGAGATCGGGATGTTCAATAGCAGCTTTATCGAGATCAAATCTGGTCTGAGTGAAGGCGATGAAGTGATGCTGGCACCACCCATTTCTGAAGAGATTGCTCTTGATGGCGGTGTGTTAGACGACACTGAAGGATTGGATTTGCCAACAGAAGCTCCAGAGAAACCCAAGCGGCCCGCAGCAAGCGAACGTAGCGGAAATAGTGACAATTCCGAAGGCGGCGGCGGCGGCAGTGATCGACGTGCTCAAATGATGAAACGCTTCGACACCGACGGCGATGGTGAACTGAGTGACACGGAGAAGGCAGCAATGCAGAAATCGTTCGGCGGCGGCGGTGAAGCCGGTGGTGGTGGTGGTCGTCAACGCGGCGAAGGTAGTGGCGGTGGTCGCCAACGTGGTGGCGAGTGATGGGAAAAGTGAGTTCTATGCCAGATCCAGAAGCGATCATCCAAATCAAGGACGTCGAGAAGATTTTTAAGGTCGGCGAGATTGAGGTGCGTGCTCTTCGCGGCGTCGATATGACGATCGGGAAAGGTGCATATGTCGCCATCATGGGACCGTCCGGTTCTGGCAAGTCCACCATGTTAAATATCCTTGGCTGCCTCGATCGCCCCACACGCGGCCAGTACTATCTCGGTGGTGAGGATGTTTCGCAGATGGATGACGACACACTCTCGACCGCTCGCGGCAAACGGCTCGGCTTTATCTTTCAATCTTACAATCTCATCGCGCAATTGACGGTCATTGAGAATATCCAAGTACCACTGATTTACCAAGGCGTGGAATTGAAAGACTACGAAGACCATTGCAAAGAACTCGCGGAATTGGTCGGATTGGGAGACCGAATGGATCACCGTCCCACGCAACTCTCCGGAGGCCAACAACAACGCGTCGCCATCGCTCGCTCTCTCGTCAACGACCCCTTGATGATCCTCGCTGACGAACCCACGGGCAATCTCGACTCTCAGACCGAGCATGAAGTACTCGAAATCATTAGCAAGCTCAACGCCGATGGGAAAACCATTGTCATGGTCACCCATGAAGACGCCGTGGCCGCCCGCGCCCAACGTGTGGTGCACATGATGGACGGCTTGATCGAACGCGAAGTTATCAATTAGCCCCGATGGTTTCCTCCCAGCTCCTCAACACGGTACAGTTAGGCATCAAGAGTTTGATGCTGCACAAGCTGCGCTCGGGCCTGACCATGCTCGGCATCATCTTCGGCGTCTGTTCTGTCATCGCCATGCTCGCCATTGGTGAAGGCGCTTCCTATGAAGCTCAGGAACGCATCAAACGACTCGGCAGTACTAATGTCATTATCAATAGTTTCAAACCGCCGGAGGAGGCGGATGATGGTTCCTCGACGCGTAGTTCCGAGATCGATTATGGCCTCACCTATGCGGATGCAGCAAGGCTACAAACGACTATTCCCAATGTGGAAGAAGTCATGCCCATGCGGATCATTCGAGAGAATATCCGCTTTGGTCCCAATCAAGAACCCGGCCAAGTCATTGGCACACTCAGCGCTTACCCTACCGTTCAAGGGCTGGAAATCGTGCGTGGCCGATTTCTCTCGGAAATGGACGACAAACATCAGCGCAATGTGTGCGTGATCACCGTGGGATTGGCCCGACGCTTATTTCCCTATCAAGATCCTCTGGTTAGCACCATCCGGATCCAGTCCATCTATTATGAAGTCGTCGGCATGGTTCAAGAAACCGGCACCATGGAGCAACGGCCGCAGAAGGGCCAAACTGAAGGTGAGCCTTTGGACAACAACGTCTATATCCCTTTGGCCACGGCGAGATCCCGATTCGGAGAAACGATCGTCCGGCGTAGCTCAGGCGGATTCAGTGCCGAGCGCGTAGAATTGCACCGCATCATTGTGAAGATGAAAGACACGGAATCGGTCTTGACCGCCGAACCGCAAGTCAAACAATTGCTCACACGCTTTCACCAACAGAACGACTACGAATTGATCGTCCCTTTGCAGCTTCTGATGGAAGCCGAAGCCACCAAGCGCATGTTCAATATCGTCTTGGGTTCCATCGCCGCCATCTCGCTTCTCGTCGGCGGCATCGGCATCATGAATATCATGTTAGCCACCGTCACCGAGCGCACGCGAGAGATCGGTGTACGCCGAGCACTCGGGGCCAAGAAGAAGGACATCATCACCCAGTTCCTCATCGAGACCATTGTCCTCTCCGTCGGTGGCGGTCTGATTGGCGTGGTCATAGGCATCGCGACGCCTCTCGGGGTGTCCTACTTTACGAACATGATCACAGTCATCACCCCATGGTCCGTTCTCCTCGCTTTTGGCATCTCTGGCCTCACCGGGGTCGTCTTTGGCCTCTACCCGGCCTCCCAAGCCGCCCAACTTGACCCAATCGAAGCCCTGCGCCACGAATAGCGATGGCTTGGCTTACGGAACGTCCGTGGTGCCGCCGCTTCGTCGGCCTCGGGATTGGCTTCCTGATCTTGTTAGGTCTTGAGGGCACATGCAGAGTGGCAGGATTCGGGAAACCAGATCTAGCAAACGATCCCATTGTCCGTTTCGCAGGCACCATCCCTCTCTTCACACTTGACCCCCTCACAAACACCTACGCCACTGATCCTGCACGTCTCAAATTCTTTGTCGAAGACCGCTTTCTTCGGGAGAAAGCTGAGAAGACCTATCGAATATTCTGTCTCGGCGGTTCCACAGTCCAAGGGCGTCCCTATTCGATTGCGACGTCCTTCACCACCTGGCTGCGCCTGGGCCTCGAAGCCGCCTATACTGACCGCCAATTCGAGGTCGTGAACTGCGGAGGTGTCTCCTACGCCAGTTATCGCCTCATTCCACTCCTGACGGAATGCCTAAACTACGAGCCCGATCTCTTCATCATCTGCACGGGCCAAAACGAGTTCCTCGAAGAGCGCTCTTATAAAGAGGCGAATCGCTGGCAGCCAGCCTACGCCCTCGCTTCACGTTTTCGACTCTATCATTTGCTGCGAAAGCTCAAACCTGTGCCTCCGGATGAGGTCTCAGCCTCGCGCCCCATCCTCAAACAGGAGGTCGACGCACTCCTGGACTACCGCGGAGGACTGGAGGCCTACAAGCGTGATGACGCATGGAAACAAGGCGTCCAAGAACATTTCAAAGCGAATCTCCAACGCCTCATGCACATCGCCAAAGAGAAGTCCGTTCCGCTTCTCTTCCTTCAGCCACCCGTCAATCTCAAGGACTGCCCACCTTTCAAGTCCGATGGGCCTGCGGCCAAGTTCTACAATCTCGGCCAACAGCATCTAGCCAAAGCAAGTTACCGAAACGCCGAAACGTATCTATGGAAAGCTCTCGAAGAAGATCTCTGCCCTCTCCGGCTCCTCCCTTCCATGGCCCAGGATCTGAAACGTATCTGCGCAGACCAAGACGTCCCTCACATGGATTTGCACCGTTTGTTAGGCAGCGAATGCCCGCAAGGCCTGTTAGGAAATGAAATCCTCGTCGATCATGTCCACCCATCCATCCGTGGTCACCAGATCATTGGCAATTCTCTGCTAGACCATCTCCAACCCAGCCTTGGCCCCACAAATCATGGCTGGGAAAAACGGCGCGACATGAAGTTCCAACAGCATCTCGACAGCCTCGACGCACTCTACTACGCTCACGGTCAGCAACGCCTGGACAATCTCCATCTCTGGACCCAAGGCCGCACCGATGGGCCTCAGTTTCAAACGAATCCGTAAGAATTAGCGAGGCTCCACATCCTAACTTTTTAACAATCGCTTGAATGGATTACTTGCGAATGGATTAAAGATTAGCGAACAAGGAGTCAATGCCGTTGCTTTAAGAGAATCTTGGGGAAAGCGTGAGACTTGAGTTAGGCCAGCGCTCATGAAATCGGCTTGTAGGAATCTGCGTAGATTCGTGGCGGTCGAGGTTT
>JBLHHN010000274.1:0-8779 GCA_047616785.1 Verrucomicrobiales bacterium | reverse complement strand
GCGATCGTCTTGACCTAGCTGTTGGATGATTTCAATGTGATTCATGGATGGTTTCTGGTTTGTATTTGTCCGACTTCGCGTAACTGTGGAGCCAGAAACCATCCAGCCAATTTCTAACAATTCATGGGGCACTGCCTTGCCCAGTGGGGCCCTGACATCACAGTATTTCGCGAATCATTATCTGTCATCTCTTAATCATTATGTGAAAGAGCGGCTCAGCATTCCTGGTTACGTGCGCTACATGGATGACTTCGTGCTTTAGTCGGATGATCGAGAAAGTCTTAAAGCTACTCGAAAGGAGGTGATTGGCTTCCTTGATAGGGAACTCTCACTAAGGCCAAAGCCGGAACCGTATATGAACCGTACCCCACACGGATGCGACTTTCTGGGATTGCGACTGTATCCCAAAGGCTCTATCTGAGTAAGAGAAGCCGGACGCGCTACCGAGTGCGCCTTGCTTCCATCGAGCGGAGACCTGAGTCCGAGGGTGCGGCTCAAGTGCGTCTGCAAGCATTGACGGCGTTTGCCTGCGAGGCCGATTCGTGGCGGTTTCGTCGTGGTGTGTTAGCGCATGAATTTGGGGAAGGACCTAAGGCTCGAAACGGGTGATCCGCGGTGGCAGCTGGAACAACAACGCCAGGAACTGCCGCTCGGCTTACCGGAACAACGATCCTGACAACCGGAACAACAACGTGGGCTTTCGTGTGGCCGCAGCTCAGCGGGTCAGCAGAAGCTGGCTGAGACTGAACCGGTCCTTCTCCAGTCCGGGTATTCCGGCAAATTGGAAGCAGTGACGCTTGATGCGCGCTGTCCGGCTGTGGGGTATTGGTAGTCAAGGTGGATGCCCTGACAAAGATTCTCCCCAGCCGGATTCCGGTTGCCGGTGTTTAGATGTTCACCGTAGGCTTCGGCCCATGACGGAGCCGATCTACCATCTTGAACTCGTCTGCGAAGGCGACGCTATCTGCGGGGTCTTTTATCGGGACGAGATTGAAATCTGCAAGTTGCACGACGTCCAGATTCGTCCGGAAGACGACGTCGTTCTGGGCAAAGAGGCGAGTAAGACGCTGCCGTTGAAATCGCTTTGCCAAAGCTTGCTGGCAACTGACCTGGAGGGGCTGGATTCGGCATTCACGACCCGCAGACAGCTCGATTTGGGACACTATCTCTTTGCCCAGACGATCGATCATTGTCCAGAGTTGAGGAATCAGGAAGGGATGACTCTGAGAATCTTGTGCTAAGATGAGGCTCTCATGCGTTTAGAATGTTAGAAGCCCTCTCAGCCTTGAGTTGTAATATGCATACTTACCGCTTGCGTAGTACTTCCTATAAAGTATAGAAATCTAAGAAGTAGAGTGACTTGAACACAGGATACATCTGAATCCTGTGTTCAAGTCAGTCTGATCCGCAGAAGTCGATTTAGGATACTTCTCAACATATACTCATACTCACAAAATGATTCGAGAAAGCCCTACCCCAGCCAGCCGTGATTGGAATAGCTTTATCGTCCAAGAGAACTTTGATGAATTGCATCATTGCGAACGAACAATCCAGAAGGGATTGAAGAGCTTTATGGAAGTCGGTCATTGTCTTATGACTATCCGCGACAAGCGACTTTATCGTATAGACTATTCAACATTCGAAGACTACTGTCGAGACCGATGGGGTATCTCCAGACCCTATGCCTATAAACTCATGGCAGGAGCAAAGGTTGTCGACGATCTATCTTCTGAAGAAGATATTTCGGTCTTGCCCGATAATGCGAATCAAGTTCGAAAGCTGACACCCCTTAGCAAAGAGGACCGCATCGCGGCTTGGAAGAGAGTCCTTCAAGAATCTACCAAAACAGGAAAGCCGATCACCGCAAAACTGGTTCAGACTGTCGTAACTGTTATTCACCCGGAATCAGTTAAGCTTGCGGAATTGAGCAATCGTAATGGTCCCACGATCAATCGCGAGGAACGCAGGGAAATCATTCAAATGATCGGGGATTTTGACAAAGCCATCGGCTGCGGGGACCTGAGCAAATTGGCAGTACTTGCCGCACTATTACGGCGCAAGCTGTGCGAAGACGCCGTAACGAGATAGCACACAAAAAGGGCGCTTCGTCAGATGTGCTTGATGGATAGTTGCCTAAATGAGCCAGGCGGGCCAAGAAGAAACCTGCCTGAGAGGGACCGAGAACCCTTCGTTGCTGTCCCAGAACGAGGAAGAGCTACGCCTTGTGATCAAGAACCCGCGCCCGCAAGCAAAATGGTCAACCCGTGATTGAAATCGACCGGGCTGGTGATACCAATACTCTATCAACTATCGTTAAAGCGCTCGAATCCTTTTCGGCTAAGGTTTAGCTTGAGCGGACGGCTTTATAAATCAGTCGAACCTAACAAACGCTGAGACGTTGCGTTCTACGAGGTTCTATGGATGTGAGTTATTCGATTATTGTTGGTGTCAGAAAGATGACTAATTCTGTCTGATTCTTTGAGTCAAAGTTGCCTTGGAAGACCCTCCCGATAAGAGGGATTCTACTCAATCCTGGAACAGCTCTGATGGTGCGGGTGGTCTTCTCTTGGATCAAGCCTGCGATGATAATAGTCTCTCCATTGTCCACCCGGACCAGGGATGAGCTCTGTTTCACATCAAGAACAGGTGCCGTGGTAATGCCGTTGCCTCCCGCAGATGCCACGTCCACAAGCGTGGTAATGACGGGCGAAACGTCTAGAGTGATCTCGTCATTATCGGAGATCTGAGGGGTGACGGAGAGGATGGTCCCCACGGTGATCATTTCGTAGGATGTGTTTTCAAACGTTCCGCTAGGGCTTCCTGCGTTGCCCGCGATGAAGCCACTATTGCTCGAGAAGAACGGTTGTTCCGTCCCGACTTTGATAACCGCCATCTGATTATTCAACGAACGAAGCCGAGGCTGAGAGACCGCCTTGACGTTTCCCTGTTCCTGCAAAGCTGCTAGGGTAGCCCTCAGTTGCCCGTTGTCGTTGGTCTTCACAATGGAGCCAATGATCGACGGGGCTTTGGGAACCACTCCGCCGAAAGGCGCCCTGACAATGGTACTCGCCTCGAGGGTTGATACCAACTCAAGATTTGCCCGCTCGACGATGACCGACCAGTCCACTCCTAACTGAAATTGCTGGTTCAGCCTGACCTCGTAAATTTTCGCCTCAATGTCAACTTGACGGCGCACGCGTCTTTGCAACCGGGAAAGAAACTCTTTGATATTCGCAAGCACCTCTTTGCGGTCTGTCACTTGTATGATTCCGCTCATCTTATCAATGATTAGTTTTCCATCGGGCGATGCGGCAAGCTTAAGCTGTACCTCCAGTTCAGCCCAGAAGTCGATAGAATCCTGCTGCGTGATCGACGTGCCACCGCCACCACTGCCACCACTGCCACCACTGCCACCACTGCCACCACTGCCACCTCCGCCGCCACCACCGCCGCCGCTGGAACCACCACCGCCGCCGCCAGAACTTCCACCACCGGCTCCTCCAAGCGATGCCGAACTGTAACCGTCACCACTGCGCACTAACCGCGGGTAATCGATGGTGAAAATGTCAGTCTGCATCTTGTGCACCCGAATCAGGCCCATGTGGTCCTCCCAGTGAAATCCGTGAGCGGCTAAGAAGGCCTCCATAATCTGAGGTAAAGGAAGATTGTTAATATCGACGGTGACTTGACCGAGGACGTCGGGATCGGGAACAATATTGAGCTGATAGGCCCTGGAAAAGAGTGCTAGAGCTTTCTGGATATCGAGATCCTGTGCACGAAATGAATAGAGGCGCTCATCGTTGGCGTCCCACTGCGGTAAAGATACTGTCCCACCTGTGGCAGGTGCGGCCTGCGGTGGTGATGGGGTCTGCTCATTGGATTGCTCAGAGTCCGTCAGGGGCGTCTCACTAACTACTGGATCTTGCGCATCGGCTTCGGCGGTTATTGAGAGCAGTTGTAAACACGCATCCCAGTCGCTTGTTAATGCCCTCTCTCCATCAAACGGACTAGTGGTATACAAAGCGTGGTCGTTGGGATCTATGGGAAGTCCTGAATTGGAAGCTGCTGGGAAGAAGCCTTTCGGCAGCGTTGGCGGGGTGGATTGCGAAGGCGATTTTTTTGAATCGCTGTTAGTATCAATTACTTCGCTATCTGGATCGGCAGCAAGAGGACTCCATTCGGTTGACGACGCCTCTTCGACAACCGGACTGAAGGCGTTCGAATCATCCCTGCCAGGATCCGTGTTAATAATCATCTCTTCGCTATCCAGCATGCCCTCACTCTTGCCATGCACATTCGCTAGACCTTTGAAGGAATTCTTCGCCACGTGAGAATCGCGGGGTCCGTCGCTGGCGCTATCGAATAAGGATGCCGAGGGCCTTGCTGGTGCGGAGGCCAAGGCCACGACCGCGACGAGAACCACGGCCACGGCCACTGAAACTGCCCCTGCCAGTTGACACCATAAGACACCCTTTCTTGATGCGGCTAGTTTCGGTTCGGAGGTGGACGCATGACGAACGGGCTTGTGAATAACGGCTTTGGAATTACGCACGCGAAGCGCGAGATCTATTCCTTCATTGAGTGTCTCTATGTGAGTTTCGGGCTCAGCAAGTGAATCTACGTTATAGCCAGCCTCAATGGGCGAATCGTCAATCTCATTCGAAATTATGACGATCACGTTTTCCAAATCATTGATCTCTTTCGAGATCAATGTGATAGCGTCTTCATTCACGAAAGCTGGTGCCCAATGGTCATCATCATTCACTGCCGACGTCGGTTCCGTCGAGAAGTGGGCTTCCTCCGCAATTGATCTTTCCGCGTTCTTCGATGACCGTAATTCCTTCATCTAGTGTCTGAGTATACGTTCTTCGGCTGAGGCAGCGGTTGTTGATAGTTTGGCCAAGCATGGGGTGATGGTTGTACTGACATCCTTCGGAAGATCACAAAATCTCGATCGATGAAAATGCTTCCAATTCGGTGGCCCAATCTTGAGCGCACGATGTTCGTGAATAGGAACGACACGGTCGTTCCTGGAGTCAGCGTAGTAGTATTATTCAATACTCAAACATGGCTGCTAGTTGATTGAAGAGCAATTCATTTCCACGTATTCCGTAATTTACATAAATATAGACAGAAATCAGAGTGTTACAATAAGAAAAGGCGAGAAAGAATGGTAATAGAGTCGCTGTAAACCATGTACTCCGGCATCTAGGAGACATTTAAATGTCTCCGCTGTATCGATGCCAACAATGCCAACTTGTTGCCGTGTCTCCGTTTGGAGACGAAGTCTTCAAATCGAGGCTTCCAAACGACAAACTCGCCGGAATATCATTGATCACGCTCCGCTAACACACGGGCGGATTAGATGATCGCGCAGTGACCTAAATTGAGACAGTAGACTTGCCAATCGAAGTTGCCCAAGGAAAGTCGGGGTTTCTCCTCACGTTCTTACAGCCCATTTTTCACTGATCACTAAGGTTCCTCGATATTGCCCGCAATCTGACGCTCTGTATCTTCAGGGATTGGTAGTTCGAAGAAGCCAATCAGGGTGTGCCCCATGGGACCATTGACCAATACATGATCAGCGAGGATTTTCTCCACCTCATACTCCAAAATACGCTCGCCCTCTGCGATCACTGTATTGTTGATCACTGCGAATTGACGTGTGCCCTCGAGCGATATCGCACTCAGCTTTAGCACCGACGATACGGGCTCGAGAGGGTCATCTTCGTTCACTGTTTCTTTTTCCTCCTCCTCAGATTCGGCCCGAAACGGATCGCGCTCAGCCAACGTCGACCATTGAGCAGTGCTCGCATCAATCCTTAAGTTTGAAGACGCGGATTCAACAGGTTTCTCTTCTTGCGATTGTTGATTCACGGCAGCTGGAACAGCATATACAGGCTTACTGAAGATGCTTCGGTAGACAACGACGATCGCAGCGATCGCGAGTATTCCTACAATAATCGGATTCTCCAAGGCTTTCTTCATTAGCAACTAATTCAGGGTTAACAGCTTTCGAATCGCGAATCGTCTTCCCGCTTTAAGAAATGTTAACGTTAACCTGATCATAACCTGGAAATTGTTGTTATCGCGAAAAATCGACCTGTTCTCTGATTTCATTTTGGATGGAAAGACAAGAGAACCCGAGCGGCCCTGCGGAGACACTAAGGAGTGCCCTCGATTTCTTTCAAAAACCACAGATCGAGCCCAAGCTCTACTCCCTTTAGTGTTCTCCCGTCACCGCTGATCACGAGGCTAACCAGATCCATGCGCTTGTCCTGATCGGATGTCAGGCCCTTGAGAAACTCGAGTATCGCCGTTAAATTTGGGCGCCCCGATTTGCCAAGATCCAAGTCCCATAGGGTTGGTGCGATCAAGAGCGAACTGGCATGGCGCGGGTGAGGAATAGGCTCTCCAACCTTTACCCGGGCAGCAATTGACGCCAGGCTCTCCGGAGGGTCTACTTCTTCCGACCAAGCGCCTGGCTTAGGGTCGCCGATGAAAAGCTGTTCGTGTGCCTTCTGGAGTTGGGACTCCACGGCGGCTTCTTCTTCTTCCGACCAGCTCCGTTTCAGTTTCTCAACCTCTTCTTCAAGCTTCTCGACAGCCCGTATGTCCACCTGGCGCTGAATGACAATTGGATGGCGACGGAACCAACAGAACCATTGTAACCCAAGGGCAATAACAATGAACATGGCCATGATCACGCGCCCTTTCGAGTGCACGACAAGGCATCTTGGCAGCCTTTCCAAAAGAAGTTTCATCGAATGGTGTTCCCTCGCATAACGCCTTCTATATAGAACTGACTCGCATTAGCTGCGGCGGTTCCATCAGTTGAGATCCAAGATCCTATTGAGCGAGGTGTGAACTGTTTCGTTTTATCCGTGATCACAAGATGAAATGGGCTGACCGTCAAATCGTGAGAAAAGCTTTTGAAGGCAACTTTTACTCGATTCGGAGGTATTTCAGTTGTGACGATCCCGACGCCTTCCAACCGTGCTTTCCACAAGCCTTCCGGCGGAGCGTCTTTCGCTCCATCTTCTTTCGTCAAGTTGTCCACTCGACGGACCTCGACTTTCGTGAGCACGAGTTCGCTCGGTACCATGGTTGCGAGGTAACTCAAGAACCAGCCGGACACGGGAGGGAGCTTCTCTTCCTGAACGAGGCGGGCGATCTCTTTGTTCACCCTAAGACTTTCAAACTGCCTCTCCAGATCATCCTTCTCTCTCATTAATCTTGTTTCATTGGGTTTCGACGCCTCCAATTCCTTGGTGGCATTCCGTATTTGAAACTCAATGAGTGCCACTACTGACAGCGACATTATTATGAGGAGACAAATGACTCCGCCAGTGATGCGGAGAAGCATCTTTCGCCTTGGCTCATTTCGTTGCTCGCTATTGATCACGTTCGCGTCGGTCTCCGGCGAAAACGTCAGCATTTGCTCAGCCCAATAGTAAGGCGTCACCCCTACTGGACTAACCTTTACGGAAAGATCTGAGCCCCCTCGCATCTGCTCCACGTTCTCGTCTGTCCCTAGCCGCATCTGCTCTGCGTGCTCATCAGCTCCGTCACCCACAAGCCATACGGAACCGATATCCTTGCCGAATTGTTGGCGCAGGAAAATGGTGCTCCTGTTTAGTTCCGAATTCAGCCGTTCCGGAGATTCCTTCCAATTGCACCTCAGGGATCGGGCGAGAAAGAACGCTCCTTCCTTGCCGCCAATCACAACAGCTGTACTTTGGCCCATTTGCGCGGCGATCATGACGATTTCGTCATCGGCGATCGAAAGCTTTGCTATTTCGCTGTTAAGCAACGCTGTTGGCGCTACGAGAATCAATAGATGCAGTCCCGCCTCGCGGCACTCGGCAATCAACTTCTCCCGCAAAGAAGTGGGAAAGAGATAGAGCATCAGGCCTTTCGACGTCTTGATGGGCTCCGTTTCCATCCAACTTATGGCCACGGCTGCGTCGACCACTTTCAGCTGATCTACTTGACGTTCGATGTAGAGTTCCAGATCACGGCCCTTGGCGGGTGGAGTAGAGAGCAATTGCTGGGTTAGTTTCCCGTGCTCTAAAACCAGACCAAAGTTCTTCCCCGTGAAACCTGTCTCTTTGACCGCGATGCGGAGGGCTGTCGATAGCTTGAAGGTTTCTTTACCCAGATCCTCCGGCTCGCCGAGGCATTCCCACTTCGCGACAGTTTCTCCATTTCTGCCAAAAACGAACCTCATCTGTCCGTCCAGCCAACTGAGTATGAGGATTTCTTTGTGCACGAAAGCGGTGATCTATTTGAGGTCGGTTTCTATTCTGTTCGGCAGCTCATTTTTCTAAACGCTTCCGCGTCAGGCGCAGAGTGAGCCGTCAAAAAGTACACACCTCAAAGTAAATTGCCATATCTTTTTGAAACTTTCATAATGATGGTAATACCTGTTCTGTAGGATATCTAACCATCATATGAAGAATACAAAAGCTCAGAGTAGACAATCAGCGTTTATCTTGGTGCTTGATGACGAGAAATCGATCCGCACCGTGGTCGCAACGTTGCTTGACAGAACCGGACATACGGTTGTCCAGGCAGAGAATCTCGTCGACGCCCGCGCGTTGCTTAAGGCGCATCCCATTGAGCTCGTTCTCTGTGATATCACCTTACCGGGCCAATCAGGATTGAGTCTGCTCCACGAGTTGGCACCGCGATCGCCGGAGATTGCTGTGGTGATGATGACAGGTGATAGTGATACGAAAACAGCGATCCATTGTCTCCGTGGCGGTGCTTTCGATTA
>JBLHHN010000273.1:0-8786 GCA_047616785.1 Verrucomicrobiales bacterium | reverse complement strand
AAGCTTGCCGCTACGCGGATACATCTGTTCATTCAATTTCATCTTTACGCTTCCCGCAATCTCCCAAATCGATGTGCGCTAGGAGTATGAATCCAAGATTGCATGAAACGAGATGGACGAAAGCTATCAAGTGAGCAGCAATTGTTGCAGCGTCAAAATACTGTGAATATGTTCTTTCAGGAAGGTTATACCAAGGTTGACATTGCGCTAGCGCTCGGTGCTTCCAGGCAGAATGTCAGTCGCTGGTGCAATCTCTATGAAGAAGGAGGCATAGAGTCCCTGGAGTTGGGGCGTCGCGGGCGCCGACCTATGGAGCAGGCCAAGTTGTCGTGGAATCAATGCGGAAACATAGTGAGGATCATTCAAGACAATACACCGGACCAACTACGGATGCCCTTTGTCTTGTGGACCGCTGCGGCGGTAAGAGATCTGATCTCCACGAAATTCAAGGTCACGTTTCACATCAGGACGGTCAGGAAATACCTGAAGAAATGGGGCTTCACTCCGCAAAAAACCGATCAAGAAGGCCTGGCAACAGAGTGATCCCGCCGTGAAGGAATGGCTTGAAAAACAGTATCCAGCCATCGCGCAAAAGGCTAAGGATGAGGGGGCTACAATCTATTGGGTAGATGAAGTTGGAGCAACCAATCAAGTAAATGCACAACGAGGCTATGCGCCTGGGGGTAAGACGCCAGAACTTAAAAAGAGCGGCAAGAAATACAGAATCAACATGATCAGCGCAGTTACCAACAAAGGAGAACTTCGGTTCATGTGTTACACCGCAACAATGACGCAGCTTAAGTTTATTCTATTTTTATCGAAGCTAGTGAAGTCAACAGATGGCCCAGTAGTCGTGATCAGGGATAACCTATCCGTCCATCATGGAAAGCGTGTTAAAGCGTGGGTGGATGAGCAGCCAAATCTCACACTAGAATTTATCCCGAGCTATTCACCGGAACTCAACGCAGAGGAATACCTCAATCGCGATCTCAAGAAGAATGTCAATGCTAAGCGGATGCCGAGAAATCTGGCAGAGCTGAAAGAGAATGTGATGTCATTTATGCGTAGCATTCAAAAGCAACCAGAGCGAATTATGAGTTACTTCAATGGGCGACATATCGCTTATGCATCTTAGTTGAGATGCGACATATATTTGAGGGCCGGATTAATAGCATCGTGTAGCTGGCTGCGGACTCGGATGAGATCGTCTGCGCCCGTGATGTGAACACGTAGTTCAAAGTCGAGGGAACTCGCCCCCAAGCATAGAAAAGCCGCAGAAGGCGCGGGATCATCAAGGATCATTGTATTCTCTTTTGGCCGATCTTCTCAAGTAGTTGGCCAACCAGTTCTGTGTCGGACCATAGGCCACACTGACCGGGATCTCTATACTATACGAATGCTTGTCTTGGTCTGTGCCAATAGCTCGGGGATCCCTGCGACTTTAGCAATACGCTTCTTGGCCTCGGATTCCAAATTAACCGCCTGCTTCTGAGTGGCTTCGAGATCGAAGATCGTCTGTTTCAGATCGGCAGCAAGAGAATCGAAAGAATCGTCGATCTCGGTTAGGGCTGGCGTTTCCTCCAATGGCGCTCTAATCTGCTTCAGATGGCCAGGAGGGTTCGTGCTCTTGGTCTGATATCCGCTCGGCTCCGGGAACCAACGTACCGCGGTTAAAGAGGGTCCTGTGAAGTTTGCGAGGACCACATCAACTTTAAGGGGCCCATCAGTAAGAAGTCCAATTGGGTTGCAAGATCAGCTGAGATTAAACTAGCCCAGGATGTGATTCTCGTGGAAATCTTCACGGATGCACCGTCGTCTTATAGCTCTGTTCTTCTTCGTATCACTCGCCTCAAGTCGAGGCGACCTTTCAAAGTTGGTCGCTCCTGGTGCGAAGGTGACTCGCCTCGCCAGCGAGATGAAATTTACCGAGGGGCCAGTGTGGATGCCGGAGAGCGACACCCTCGTCTTTAGTGACATTCCCAACAGCAAGCTGATGCAGTGGAGCGAGACTGGCGGGGTGAAGCTGTTTCGTGACTCCGAGAACTCGAATGGCAATTTGTTAGATCTCGATGAGCGCTTGCTCAGTTGCCAGCACTCCGGGAGGAACGTCGTGCGCACGGAGAAGGATGGATCGATCACGGTTGTCGTCGATCGCTACGATGGCAAACGCTTGAACTCTCCCAATGACATCGCCGTGAAGTCGGATGGTACCTTGTGGTTCAGTGATCCGTCCTACGGTCTGGGAAAAGAGCCAGGGGAAATCGAAGGCAAGTGGGTCTATCGGTTCGATCCCGCGACGAAAGCGATCTCGGTGGTGAGCAAGCATTTCGACATGCCCAATGGCCTCGTTTTCTCGCCAGATGAACAACGGCTCTATATCTCTGGCACAGGCAAATTAGGAAAAGTGCTCGCATTCGACGTCATCGCGGGCAAGACGCTCAGTGATCCAGTCTTCGAGATCGACATTCGCAGTGATGGCATGTGCGTGGATGTCCGAGGCAATCTCTACACGACAGCAGATGGCGGCATCCATGTCTTTTCATCGAAGGGTGAGAAAGTGGGCATGATCCCCGTAGACGAACAGCCAGCCAATGTTTGCTTCGGCGGGAAGGCATTTGATGAGCTCTTCATCACGGCGCGCACATCTCTCTATCATATTCCCATGCGTGTGCGAGGGGCCAAGAAAGAACGCCCAACTCAGCAAGCCGCGCCCACCGAGATTCCTGAGTCGGTGGGTGTCTCCAGCGAACGATTGGCAAGAGTCGATGCGCTCTGCCAAGAAGCCGTGTCGCAAGGTAAGGTTCCGGGCATTGTCGCGTTGGTCTCTCGTCGTGGAAAGACGGTCTTACACAAGGCCTATGGCATGGCTGACAATGAAGCCAATCGAGCCCTCAAACCGGACGACATCTTCCGCATTGCTTCGCAGTCAAAGGCGATCACTTCCACGGCAGTGATGATGTTGTGGGAGGAGGGTCATTTCCAACTCGACGATCCCATCTCCAAGTACATCCGAGAGTTCAAGGATGGGACCGTGTTGAAAGACTTCAACGAAACCGACGGCACCTGGACAAGCGAACCGGTTAAGGCGCCCATCACGATTCGCCACCTCCTCACCCACACTTCCGGGCTTGGGTATGGCGTCATCGATGGCGATCCGCGAATGAAGAAGATCTATGCCAATGCTGGGGTGACCGACCTTTTCACCACCGAACCCATCACCATCGGGGAAAGTGTGAAGAAGCTTGCCGTGCTTCCTTTGCATCATCATCCTGGAGAGAAATTCACCTATAGTGAAGGGCTCGATGTCCTTGGCTACTTCATCGAGATCGTTTCTGGGCAGACGTTCGCGGCCTTTCTCGAAGAGCGGATCTTCGCGCCGCTCGGCATGCGCGATACGGGATTCTACCAACCGGAAAGCAAAGCCTCACGTCTCGTCGCCGTGCAGCAACCAGACGATGGGCTTTGGGCTCGCTATCCCGTGACCTTCTATGATCCGGACTACCCTATCAAAGGTGCGAAAACGTTCTTTTCCGGTGGTGCAGGGCTGTCTAGCACGGCCAAAGATTACGGGGCTTTTCTCCAGATGTATCTCAATGGCGGAGCGCTCAATGGGCAACGCTTGTTGAGTCGCCCTACCATTGCGGTGATTATGGCCAACCAGGCGCGTGATCTGTTTGGCTTGGGAGAAAAGCATCACGGCCTCGCATTCGGCGTGGTCAGCGAGAAAGGTCAAGCCAAAGGCGGCATCGGCAGTGTGGGCACCTTCGATTGGGGCGGCTATTTCAACACCCAGTACTTCGCGGACCCGAAAGAAGGGATTGTCGGCATCCTCATGAAGCAAACTCAAGGGGCCCCCGCCGATGATACCTCCTGGCGCTTTCGTCAACTCGTCGGCCAGATCGTCAATGATTGATTCTGATGACGAGCAGCGGCTTTTCCATAGATGATGTGCTAGAAGAAGTGACTGGGGTTCGCCGGAAGCCATTGAGATCACTGATTCGCTTATTCTTCAGATGCGGAACGAGATGGGCAAAGCCAGGCGCGAGAACCGAATCACCGACGAAGCGGAGTGGCTGGAGCAATTGGCCCGTTTCCGTAAAGGAGGAGAGGTTGCGAGTGATGCGCTTCTGCAGCAAGAACGTTCGTTGGCTGAAGGGTAGACGAACCAATACCTGCCTGGCACAAGCGAAGCGATTCGACCTTGATCCTTGGGCGATCTCCTGCTGGCATGTGTCATGCGTATTCGATTTGCTCTCACACTGCTTGTATTCCTTGTCAGGCCTGCTCTTGCCCAAGAGGCTGCTTCTCTTTTCGAGAAGAAAACGGTGATCTACACAGGAGGCGAGTATCAAGAGGAGACCTTCAACTATCTCATCATGAAGCCGGAGACGATCGAGGAGGGGAAACGTTATCCTTTGGTCTTGTTTCTCCACGGGGCGGGTGAGCGTGGTGATGACAACAGCTCGCAAGCGAAGCACTTTCCGGAGCATTTCAACGACCCGGCTTATCGAAAGAAGTTCCCTTGTTTCATACTCGCGCCGCAGTGCCGGAAAGAGAAGCGTTGGTCGAAGTTCACCTGGGACAGCTCGGAACCACCTGCCGATCCGACGCTGATGAACGTGGCGTTGCAGGCGTTCCAAGACACGCTGGATGCGTATCCGATCGATCGGAGCCGACTTTATCTCACGGGCTTGTCCATGGGCGGCTATGGTTCGTGGGAGCTTTCGATGAATCGACCGGATTGGTTTGCCGGGATGGCGCCGATTTGTGGGGCGGGTGATGTGGGCACGGCGCATCGGATCGTTTCCATGCCGATCTGGAACTATCATGGCGATGCGGACACTGCGGTGCCGGTGCATCACAGTCAGGAAATGATCGCAGCTCTTCAGTATGCGGGCGGGCTGCCTCGCTACACGGAGATTCCGGGGCGTGGGCATGATTCTTGGGTGCCGGCTTATAAGCGTGACGGCGTGCTCAATTGGCTGTTTCGTCAACGTCTCCCTTCCATGACCGACAAGACACTCAGCGGATTCACGGCCCTCACATCGGCACATTCACCCTTGAGAAAAGGTGAACGGATTGTCTTCCTTGGCGATTCATTGACTGCGGCTGGCGTCGGACCTGAGGGCTACATCACCTTGTTGCAGAATGAGTTCAATGCGAAGCGGGCGGACCTCGGTGTCCAGTTCATCGGCGCAGGCATCGGTGGGCACAAGGTGCCTGACATTCAGGCGAGGTTCGACCGAGACGTGCTTTCTTACGACCCCACGGTGGTCTTCGTTTTCATCGGGGTCAACGATGTCTGGCATACTCAGACGGGCAATGGAACGTCGAAGGAAGATTATGCGAAGGGACTCCTCGATGTGTTGTCAAGAATCCGCAGCGCCGGGGCCACGGCGATCTTAGCCACGCCTCCGGTGGTGGGAGAAAAGCGTAATGGAGAGAACGCGCTCGATGCTATGCTAGAAGAGTATGCGGAGATCAGCCGGAAGGTGGCCGCTCGGATGGGAACGACGATCTGCGATCTCCGTGAGACCATGCCTGCGTATCTGGCGGTTTTCAATGAAGACAATGCAGAGCAGGGGATTCTCACCACAGATCGCGTGCATTACACTGCTGCTGGCAATCGGTTCGTGGCCAACCATGCGGCAATGGCCATTTACGAAGCGTTGGCAGCTCAGGGTGAATGAAGGCTGCTATGGGGAAGAAAGGGCGACATTTGTAGCCCAAGATCTAAGTCAGGCATTGTCAGCCTTAGGTTGCTCGTATAGACAAGTTACCATGAATCGCGTCTACACAACCTGTCTCGGGCTCTTGGCGAGTGGTCTCATCGCGTCAGCGGCAGATCATCCTAACATCCTCTTCATTTTCACGGATGATCATGCGAACCATGCGATCGGTGCATACGGTGGATTTCTGAAATCGGTCAATCCGACGCCGAACATCGATCAGCTCGCCTCCGAGGGGATGCTCTTCGAGAATAGCTTCTGCACGAATTCCATCTGTGGTCCCAGCCGGGCGGTCATCATGACCGGCAAGCACAGCCATCTGAATGGCTTCATGAACAACGGGAACGCCTTCGATTGGGAGCAGCAGACTTTCCCCAAGATTCTTGGAAAAGGGACCTATCAGACGGCTCTCTACGGAAAATCTCATTTGAAGGGAACGCCGCAGGGATTCGACGATTGGAAGGTGTTGCCGGGGCAGGGGGATTATTACAATCCGTTCCTCATCACTCCGGAAGGCCGCAAGCAGTTCCAAGGATACTGCACGGACATTGTGACCGACCTCGCCATCGATTGGCTCTCACAGAAACGCGATCCAGAGAAGCCTTTCGTTCTCATGGTGCAACACAAAGCGCCGCATCGGAATTGGATGCCTGCCCTGCGGCATCTGCATCTTTACGATGACATCACCATCCCTGAGCCGGATACCTTGTTTGATAAATGGGAAGACAATGCACCTCCTGCGCGTCATCAAGAGCTGGAGATCGATCGGCACATGGATTTGAACTACGATCTCTTTGTCGATCTCACGCCGGAGTTCGATCAAGAGCCCTCGCAGCAGCGTCAGGATCGCTCGGCATGGGCCAATATGAAACGCATGTCACCCGGACAACTCAAAGCATGGCGTGATGCTTATGGCCCCAAAGATGCGGCCTTCCATCGTGCGAAGCTCACGGGCAAGGATCTTGTGCGCTGGAAGTATCAACGTTATGCCAAGAACTACCTGCGTTGCATCAAAGGGGTCGACGAAAGTGTTGGCCGTTTGCGCGGGACGCTGAAAGAGTTGGGGCTCGATGAGAATACGATTGTGATCTACTCATCCGATCAGGGGTTCTATGTGGGAGACCACGGATGGTATGACAAGCGCTGGATGTATGAGGAGTCCCTCAAGATGCCTCTCATTGTCAAATGGCCTGGAGTGACCGTTCCGGGAGCTCGCAACACGCACATGGTGCAGAATCTTGACTACGCACAGACTTTCCTCGATATCGCTGGTTCACCGATTCCGAATGACATGCAAGGGCTGTCCCTGGTGCCGTTGTTGAAAGGACGTTCACCGGATGATTGGCGGACCAGCATCTACTATCATTACTACGAATTTCCTAGTGTGCACATGGTCCCGCGTCACTATGGCATTCGGACCAGGCGTTACAAGTTGATGCATTTCTATCGCTTTGGCGAAGAGTGGGAGCTGTATGACCTAGAGAAAGACCCAGACGAGTTGATGAATCTTTATGGACGCAAGGGTTACGAAGGCGTCACTTTGGATCTCAAGAAGCAACTCACGGACTTGCGCACGCACTATCAAGATGACACTGATGTGGCGGAGAAGCACGAGGAGTGGAAGAAGGAAATGCGATCTCCGGGCGCGGTTTCTCGCAACAAGTTAGATTCTTAGAGTAGTTTTGAGCATTTCGAAACCGCTTCCCGCGTATCTGATCCAGCGTTATCACGGTTGGAAGGCGACGACATACTCTGATAATGAGCCGTGGTACCGTCGTCTCGCCGAAGAGGGGCAGCGTCCGCGTGCGATGGTCATTTCATGCTGTGATAGTCGAGTCCATGTGACCTCGATTTTCGGAGCCGAACAGGGCGAGTTCTTCATTCATCGCAACATTGCCAACTTGGTGCCTCCCTACTCACCAGACGGCGACTGTCACGGGACTTCGGCGGCGGTCGAGTATGCTGTCAGAGCCCTGCGCGTGGCTCATGTCATTGTGCTGGGGCATTCGAATTGTGGCGGTGTCAATGGGTGCCATGACATGTGTTCCGGACAAGCTCCAGAGCTCGAGATGAAGACGAGCTTCATCGGCCGCTGGATGGACATTCTGCGCCCAGGATATGAGCGCGTTAAAGACATTTCCGATGATGCCGAACGACGGCGGGCTTTGGAGAAAGAGGCTGTCCTGATCTCTTTAGAGAACCTGATAGGGTTTCCGTTCGTCAGTGATGCGGTGGGTTCTGGGCATCTGAGTCTTCATGGGCTTTGGACCGATATCGGGGACGGCAGCTTGGAGCACCATGTGACTGGGACGGGATTTATCCCGGTCTAGCCTGTCCTATTCACGTAGGGTAGTGTGAGTGGCATTGGGTGCTGATCAGATAGTAGTGCTCGTGATAGGAGGCATGCCGAGGCCCTCAAGGCCGTTCCGGAGGCCGCGAAGCGGTCTGCAGAACCTACGATCGAGCCATCAGGGCACACCGAGGGACACTCACCTCCATTTTAAACGGCTGGAAGGCTCAGCCAGGGCCGCTTCTCACAGTAAAGCGGGCTGAATGCAGCGTTCCCAGATCACTCGGTGCGATGCTTCCAGTGCCGCAGCCAAATGGAGGCGCACCTTCGTCTTCATGACTTGAACTCGCCCAGCGACCTTGAACAGCCGTAGTCGGATCTCCGCGAATGTCTTGCGCTCCCACTGCGTTCCTTTCAACACGGTGCTCCGGAAGCGATGCAGGATCGCGTAGGTCACCGCGTGCAGAAGCCGCCGGAACTGGTTGGCCGTCGCTTTCTGACAGGGGCTCGTATCGCTGCCCAACCCATGCTTGCATTCCTTGATGAACAATTCGGCTTCACCGCGTCCACAGTAGACGACAACGTAAAGATACTGCGCTCCGGCCTTTTCATAGGACGTCACCACATAGCGCACATCCACGCCCTGTGGCCCCGCGATGATGCGTGCGATCACGCGCCGCTCTTTGCTCCAGGTACCAGCCGCGTAGAAGTCGTCGGCGTAAGCGATGAACTCTTTCGTCTCTTTGTCATAGTTCTTGCGACACTCG
>JBLHHN010000272.1:0-8805 GCA_047616785.1 Verrucomicrobiales bacterium | reverse complement strand
TGGATGGGCCCAGATTCAGAACTTCGCGCCATGGAATCCACGAACGAGAAAGCTGAACGGGGCGGCTTGTCCAGCAGAGCGCCTCAACGGCTTTCGCTACCGCGAAAGCTGGCTAGAAAACTTGCGTTTTGCCACGTCGATGGGCGGGTATCGTCACGTCCCCCAAAATCCGGTAGAATGAGGAATTTTCCACCTGAGAAAGTCAGGCGCCTAGCGGACAAGATCGAGCGCCATCACACACCCAAACTCGGCTCATGGCTGAATATTGCTGAGATCGAGATCTCAGCCCTGAGCCGAACGACGTTGCCAGACCGAGTGGGAAGCTTGGATGAATTTCGTCGCCGATGCCCCCTCGGTGTAAGCCGTCGCAACGAGGAAAACGTTGTCACGAATTGGCGTCTCACTAACAAAAACGCACGAATCAAGTTTAAGAGACTCTATCCATCAATTGAAGAGTGACAGTCTACTAGAAGCCTAGACTACATTTCCGAATCGCTTGCGCTGACGATGTGGATGATGGCGGAAGCTGACGCTTGGTTTCCATCAGCCTTGGTGCGCAGATGGAATGAACGGCTTGCCGGGGCTACCCAGGGTGCGGCGGTGATGACGAACTCGCGTTCGGATTGCCCTTCGACGATGAGTAGGCCATTGAGGCCAATGTTATCGATGATGAGACCATGAGGCAGATTGCGCCCGGAATCTTCATTGCCGAATTCAATACGCCCCTCGAAATCGTGACGGGTGGCTCGGACTCGTGCGGTGATGGTTTCACCTGGGTGAATGATGAACTCTAGCGGCTTGCCTGATTCTGCGGCGATGCCTTCGCGGGTGAGAATCTCGATGGTAGCTTTTGGAGAAGCGCCTAACTGAATGTTCCCAAGGTTCCCGAGATCTTTGACGATCTCGCGATCGCCCATCTGCGTTCTCGCAGTCAGGCGTACGGCTTGATCATCTGATTCACTTGGATCAACGGCGGTGGCACTCGCTCGCAGCACGCCGATGGCGGAGCGTTGCCCAGACTCAATCACGACCGGAGCACTGGCCGTGAAACCTTCAGGCAAGTTCTCCACATTAATTTGCACTTCGCCATCAAATCCTTCATGACGCTCGATGGTGAAGGTGATTTCTTTGCCACTGCCTGGACTGACTTTGGCATCTTTGCCACCGACGCTGATTTTAAAGTCAGGATTGCGATCTCGGATCGTGAGACTGTAATGATAGTCTTTCTCTCCACCGAATCCTCGCACGTCCGTGATTCTCACAAGGTAGTCGCCATCAGCGGGCGCATCGAACCAAAGTTGCGAGTCTGAGCCCCAGCGGCGTAGAGGATCGTCATCATTCTCCCAGTAGACCGGATAGACAGGCAATCCGTTAGGAACGATCTCGGAATCGGGGGCTAGAGGTTTCACAATGTAACAAGGCGCACCGAGTGGATGGGAGAGTGCGGTGGTGAAGAAGCGCATCTCGCGTTTGCCAGTGCCTGGATACACGGTGTATCCGGAGTCTGGGCCGCGCGGGTAGAGCCAGAGTTGAACGACCTCACCATTGATATAAAGATACTCGTTCAGCTCCATTTCAGCCCAGTTGTGGACTCGGAAGTCCCCGGACGTTTCTGAATCTTTGCCTCGGAAAGTGAGCCAGGAATCTCGCGTCGCCTGGAGTCGGACCTGCTCAATGGGTTGGCCTTGGAGATCGAGCACTTCGATCTTGGAATCGAGTTTGGAATTGGATCGTGCCGCATCAATGCCTAACAAGAGCGATTGGCCCGCCTTGGCATGAAAGCGATAGAGGTCGGCGTCTTCGCTGGAGGTGATGTTGCCATGGAGTTCAACGGGTAAGGCCAGAACCATGGCCACTTCAGGGGTATTGTTAGGTTCCATTTCATCCATGGAAACGGCCTCCATGGTCGTTCCAGCAGTGGACTTGGCTACTCTTGCAACATTCTGGGGCTCATGAATTGAATCGCCAGAGGTGATCAGTTCATAGGTTTCAAGAGAGCCATCCATGCGGGAAGCGACGAAGGCCGATTGCTGGGGAATCGGAGAGAACGCGGTGACGATGTCTGATGATGCCGGGTAGGAATGCAGTTCTACCAGATCGGGCACCGACCACACCTTGAGAGATCGATCGGCGGCGGCAGAAAGGAGATGTTTCCCATCAGGCATGCGTTGCAGCGCTGTGATAGGGCTCTCGTGGGCAAAGCGTGAGTGACGAATCGGATTGCTCCCGGGCGCTTCTTTCGAAACAAAGTCCCACAGATGGAGCCGTTTATCAGCACCAGCAGCGATGACTTGTTCACCGGTGGTGGTGAACTGCACACTCACAAGTTCACCTTGAGGTTGGTTCAACGTATCGAGTCGGACACCGTCTTTCACTCGCCAAAGCTTGACCGTCTCATCGGCGCTTGCCGATGCCAAGACCTGACTGTTTGGATGGAAAGTAAGATCAAACACCGCTCCCTGATGCGCTGTTAGGGTATGCGTGAGTGTTTTCTCACGCTTGTTCCAGATATGAATCACACTGTCATAGCTCGCTGTGGCGATCCATTGGCCGTCTGGCGAGATCTCGGCGTCGTAGAGCATGTCGCGATGCTCGCCGAACTCCGCAACTTGGGTTTGCGTCTCCAGATTCCAGAGCTGGGCGATGCCCTTCAAGCCAGTGATTCCGGTGGCGAGTAGAAGCTCGTTTCCATCTGAGGAGAAATGCACGGCGTTCACTTTGCCTGGCAGATCACTCAAAGACCACAGCACATTCTCAGAATCGGCCGCCATGATATCGATACTGCCATAACGACCAATGGCTCGCTTGGTTCCGTCTGGAGAGTACGCGATGGCCGTGATCGGAGATGCTGACTTGCTTGCAGGCAATTTCGGCACCTCGAGGTGGCTGAAGAGTGAACGGTCTTCCACAGGGCCCGCCGCCCCCTCTCTGATCCAGTCTTTCAGTTTCGTCAAGGCACTCGCAGGAACTTGTGGCTCATCCTTTGGTGGCATCTTAGGCTTGGCGCGACCTTCGAGAACCTTGATCAAACGGGAATCGTCTGCCTTGCCGGGCTGAATGGGGTCACCTTTGTCCCCACCCTCGCGGAGATCTGCGTAGGTCTCGAGAGAGAACTCGCCCTCCATCTCTTTCGCATTGTGGCAGCCCGCGCAATAGCTGCGGAAGATCGGTGCGATCTCGCGATCGTAATCGACCTCGGCAAACGCCTGGAATGACGTCAAGGTTAGGATCGCTAGAACAACAAGCGATGCGGTGAATCGGGGTAGACGCATGGGAATGGGCTAGTGTTGGAAGAGAAACTCGCGGCTGGTGAGGAGCGCCCAGAACAGATCTTCAACGGCAAGGCGTTTCTCTTCTGTGGGGAGGTCGGTGAGGATCTTCTGGAAAGCCTCGGTCTCTACGTCGGTGGGGGGGCGGCTGATGCAGATGAAATAGGCGTCATTGATCAAGGATTTCAAAGGAACCTTGTTGTCGAGCAGACGGCTGACGCGGCTTTTCTTGTCCGCGATCTTATCATTGAGCGTGCTTCCATTGGATAAATGTAAGACCTGGACCAAGCTTGGCTGGTTCGAGCGTTCACATTCACAGACGATGTCACGTTGGTTGCGTCCGAATGTTTTGAGGAAATAGGACTTCACGGCGGAGTCATAGAGCTGCAGCGCGCGCGTTCCCTCCGTGTAAAACTCGGTCTTCTCGGTCGAGCCATCATTGAGAAGGATCTCCTCGAAGCTGTCGCGCACATCCGTCACATCGCCGATGGCGTCTTGCAGCACTTCTGCCATCAAGCGGCGAGGATAGTGCCGAGCGTAGTAGCGGGTATCTCCTCGATTCTCCGGCAGCACTTCACCGCTGCGACGATAAGCTTCCGATTCCAAGATGACCCGCATCAAGCGACGCAAGTCGTACTGATTCTGGACCAAGTAGTCTGCGAGTGCGTCTAGCAAAGCCTCATTGCTTGGGGGATTGGTCGCGCGAAGATCATCAATGGACTCGACCAACCCTATGCCCATGAAGTTCGCCCACACTCGATTGGCGATCGCGCGGGTGAAGTAGGGATTGTCAGGCGACGTTAGCCATTCTGCGAGGACGACGCGCCGATCATTCGGATCCTCTGGGGAAATCGGAGGCGCATCGAGTGGCGCAGGCGCTTGTGCCTTGCCCGTGCGAGGCTGAATGAGGTCGCCACGTTTGGCGACGTAGACAGTGCGTTCACCATCACCGCTCCGGGGATCGCCACCCCAACCTTTGGCACGCACGCGAGAAAAAAGATTGGCAAAAGCGTAGTACTGATCATTGGTCCATTTCTCCAGAGGATGATTGTGGCACTTGGCGCATCCGATAGAGAGTGAGAGGAAAGCCTGACTGACATTCTCCGCCATGGACTCCGGATCCTGATGCACGGCAAAGAAATTCGTCGCGCCTTGATCTGTGGACGACCCCTTGGCCGTGACAAGACGGGTGGCTATCTCATCCCACGGCGTGTTCTCCGCCACGCGCTCATACAGCCATTCATAATAGGCTTCCACGGCGGCTGGGCGGAGTTTTCCGCCACTGACGAGAAAGACATCACTCCATTTGTAGGTCCAGTAATCGACAAATTCAGAGCGATTGAGCAACTGATCGATCAAGTCCTGATGCTTGTTCGCCGAAGTGTCGCTGATGTAAGCGCGAACTTGGTCTGGGGTGGGTAGCTTGCCGATCGTGTCAATGTAAGTGCGACGAATCAAAGTGGCATCGTCAGCGCTAGGCGACGGAGGGAGTCGCAAGCGCTTCAGTTTCTCGAGGACTAGCGTGTCGATGAAGTTGCGTCGAGGCGCTTCGTCAAAGATTCGATCATCAAGAGTGTGAGGAAAGGGTGAGGAAATCTTCGCGATGATCACTTGTGAGGAGAACCACGCGGTGATCGCTCCTTCGCCGTGTCCTATGAGATTCACCATTCCTTGGTTATCCACCAGCGCGACGGTCTCATCCGTGGACGTGAATTTGGCCCACGGTGTGACGTCGCGCGTTTTTCCATCACTGTAGGTCGCTTGCACTTGGAGCTGGCGCGTGTCCCCGGGGCTAGCAATGCTCTCTTTAGGGGAAACTGTGAGTTCAGCCAGAGTGGCATCATCCGGCTGTGGCCCGGGCGCTCCCGCAGCGATCCATTGGGCAATGGCCTGATAGTCTGCACCGTTCGTTTCCAAACGTTTTCCACCCTTGTGGGCGACGGCTGTCGTTGGCTTCGTTAAGAGAAGGCTGCGACCGGGGTCTGCGAACTCGATGCGACGACCACGGGATTCTCGCGTGATGGTGTGATAGTCCGATTCGGGATCATAGCCAAAGAGTGACAATCGAAAGCCCCCTTTTCCTGCGAGGGAACCGTGACAGCCGCCGCTGTTGCAATTCGCTTTGGAAAAGATCGGGAGGATATCATTTCGAAACGTCGGGGTCTCGGCATGGATGATGCTTGTGCTGACTACTAGCAATAGCAGCGACGTGAAGGAGAAGGCATTCATAGTGATCGGCCTAACTAAAGAGTTCATGAATGGGAGCGGTGCCAAGATCGGTCAAAGAGAATGGACGCCCGCCAGGGCCTGGCAGATGCGATGTGTGATCTAAGCCAAGGCTTTTGAAGATGGTGGCCACCAGATCGCCAGGGCCCACGGGGCGTTCGGCGGGAAAGCCGCCGATGGTATCGCTCGCGCCGATGGCCCGACCGCCTTGCACGCCGCCTCCAGCGAAGTAGGCGGTGAAACATTGCGGCCAATGATCGCGCCCGCCAGCCGGGTTCACCTTCGGCGTGCGACCGAACTCTGACAGATTGGCGACCAAGGTGTCGCCAAGCAAGCCGCGTTCGTCCAGGTCCTCGATGAGCGCGCTGTAAGCCTGATCATACATGGGACAGACGATGTCCTTCATCCCAGCGATCGAGGTGAAAGGCTTCGACCCGTGGATGTCCCACGTGATCTCGTCGAACACGGTGAGGAAAGTATTGATCGTGATGAAACGGACGCCATTCTCAACTAAACGCCGTGCCAGGAGGCAACATTGACCAAAGCGATTCATGCCGTAACGATCGCGCACCGATTGCGGCTCTTTAGAAAGATCGAAGGCCGACCGCGCTTGCTCGCTCGTCATCATGCGGAACGCCGCGTGGAAATTCTCATCTAACAAACGGGCATCTTCACTCGCTTCGAACGAAGACACGGTCTGTTCCACGATATCGCGCATGGTGCGACGGCGTTCCAAGCGATGCGCACCGATCTGATCTGGTGGCAACAAGTCGGGCACTTTGAAATTCGGTTTCGAAGGATCCGCCATCAATGCAAAGGGATCTAGCGCTTTTCCTAGAAAGCCCCCGGCCTGGCCATTGGGTAGATTGCCGCCTCCGCGTCCCATCAATTGTGGCAACACGACAAACGGTGGAAGGTCTGATTTGCGTCCCATTAAATGGGCCGCCACCGCTCCGGCATGCGGCGTGTGGATTCCACCTGTGAATCGCCGCCCCGTTTGCATCATCTGCCAACCCGCATCATGCACCGCAGCGCCATCATGATGACACGAGCGCACCAGCGAAAACTTGTCTGCGATCTTCGCATGCATCGGCAGCAACTCCGAAATCTGAAAGCCATCGGCCTTGGTGTTGATGGGATTGAAAGGACCACGAATCTCGCGAGGCGCGTCCGGTTTCATGTCCCAGAGATCTATGTGGCTCGGCCCGCCCAAGTTGAAGATCATGATGCAAGCCTTCTCATCATTGCCCGGCTTCACCGCACCCGTTTCTTTGGCCGCGAGGTACTGCGGAAGCGAGAGTCCCACCGCAGAGAGTGCTCCAATTTGTAGGAACTCACGCCTTGATTGGCCACCACCGCACAGGTTCGCCCGATCTTGAGGACTTTCAGCTAAGAAATCAAACATGGCCCATTGTGGCTCGAATCTTAAAGGATGTCGAGAAAGACAGATGCCGAGGCTTGTCGTGATCTGGCAGGCTGCTGCTCCGTATCCGTCGCATCCCTGCCGGGGCTTGTCGTTAACGGTCAAAGCCTCTCACATTCTGAGAGCGAGAAGCGCGAACCAAATGCCAAAGTTCGCTGATCGTCGCGGGCGTCACACCCCGCTCACGGCTCTGCGCGCCGATCTCAAAGGCGATGCGCCATTGCTCGAAAAGCGTTCGGTAGGCGGAGAATAGGCCGTTCTTCGGGTCGTTGATATCGGTCGACTCGGATGTCACGCCGTTGAGTTCGAGAACCTTGAGGTTTCTGCCAGTTTTCAGATCGGATTCACTAGGAACGCGGAGATCGTAGCGGCCGAAATAGAAGCCTGCGTAGCCTTGGCTCACGCGATCGATCGAAACTCGAAGGGCCTCGGTGATGTGTTGATTGCCATTGAGAAACAAGGCGCCACGGCAATGGGTGCCGACATCCGAGAGGGAAACGATCTCGTTCTTCGCTGGAACATGGGTCACTCGAGCACCTAACTGATCCATGAAGAAAGGAGCCATGCAGACGGCGCGATCATTATCAAGGATCAACGATTCGAGAGTCTTCTCTCCGTCGCCGGTGACGGAGATGAGACGTTTGTTTGTGATAGAGAGGATCTTGCCTTGGCTTTCATTGAGATAGTGATAGTAGAAAGCGCCATACTCTCGTCCACCGATGTATTCTTGAGCGATGATGGGTTCTTTGGCCGTCTTGAGGTAGGCCAGCGCTTCTTCTTCAGAACGGATCACACCCACGCCAGAGCCGCGTTCACCAATGTCGGGTTTGAGGACGATCGGGTAGGTCAGAGACTCCGTCGCCATGAATGTGGTCAGTCTGTTTGCCATTGCTTCAGCTTCTGTGAGGGGCAGCAGGTGCCAACGCGCCACTTCGGGAACGTTGCCCAGTCCTTGTAGGATCGCGCTCTTCGATTCCATGACGAAGCCTCCTTGCGGGATGGCAGGATTGGCGGCCGTGAAAAGTGTGAGACTTCGATAGCGCACTGCCAACCAAAGGAGGTAGATCACGACCGGCGGGTAGAAGACGAACATGGGCCAGAACTCCCATCGCGTCTTGCGCCGCCATGAGGAAAGGAGGAAACGTCGCCCCTTGTGACTGCACATCGGCACGGCCACTTTCAGGATAAGCCAAAGCAGAAACACCACAGCGCCCAAGCCTAACAAGGCGTATTTCTCGAAACGCTCAAACCAGGCTAACAAATGCCCGCCGATCCAACAGGCCAGTCCGACGAGGAGTGGCGTCCACACCGCTGCCGCAAGAAGAAACCAGCCGGCAAACTTCCAGAACGGCGCGCGGAACATGCCGGACGCAAAGTAGGTAGGCAAACGCGTCCCGGGGACGAATCGGGTGGCAAAGACCAGCGCCGGTCCCTGCTGTTGGAAGAAGGCGGCACCGCGCTCGACTTGATCCGGCTTGAGCATCCACTTGAGGGGCGCGCGTTTCAAGGCAGGGGGGCCGAACCAGCGTCCCGCCAAGTAGAGGAGCATGTCTCCGACAAAAATTCCTAACAAACAAGCGATGGTGGAGGGAATGAATCCCATGGCGCCACGAGCGACCAGCAATCCCGCGCTGATGCAGGTGAGATCCTCCGTTACGAAGGTGGCCAGTGCTAACAAAAGCATCATGAAGATGAGGGCCTGCCAAGATCGATCCTTTGGGCGATGCTCATCGAACGGTTCTCCTGCCAAAGACACGCGCAGAGGATCTGCTTGTGATTGTGTCTCTGGTTACACCGGCAATGGCCGGTTTCTCCAATCCATTGAAAAGTATGAATCATGTTAATTGACCATTCAACATGTAGCAACGCACCGGCGTGTGGCGGCGA
>JBLHHN010000271.1:0-8825 GCA_047616785.1 Verrucomicrobiales bacterium | reverse complement strand
CGAGGCGGCGAAGCACCTAGGCATGAATCAGATCTTCGTCGGCGTGATTGTCGTCGCCATCATTGGAAACGCGGCCGAACACAGCACGGCCATCCTCATGGCCTTGAAGAATAAGATGGATCTCTCAATCGGCATTGCGATTGGAAGCAGCATTCAGATCGCGCTCTTCGTGGCACCCTTACTCGTATTGCTGAGTTACGTCATCGGTCCCACGCCGATGAACCTGGTCTTCAGCTTGCCAGAAGTGCTTGCCGTGGTCCTCGCGGTGGCGGTGACTTCGCAGATTTCGGGTGACGGCGAATCGAATTGGCTCGAAGGCGTGCTCTTGTTAGCCGTCTATCTGATCCTCGGCGTGGTCTTCTATTTCCTGCCTGTGACAGCACCCTGATGGAGCCTCGATTCGTATCTTCTAAACATGTCTTCCGCTCCAGCCCCCTGCATCACACTCACAGACAACGGTTCCTTGCGCCCGGAAGCGACTTTCAGCCTTCGTCAATTGGCGAAAACCCTAGGTGAGCGCGTGGGACATCCGATACACGCAGTTTCTCTGCTCCATTCTAACAGAATTCCGGCAGAGAAACTGGACGACGTCGCTGCCGAGACGTTTGAGAAATTCGCCATCGCTCGCCATGCAGAGCACGGGACGAACGATTTCCTGGTCTCTCCGCTCTTCTTTGGACCAAGCGCGGCCATCGCCGAGTACCTGCCCCAACGCGTGGATGTCATGATGGAGGAGCACGATTGGCCCAAACTCCGTGTGCGGGTGGCGCCCTGCCTGGTCGATCTGGAAGCAAAGGACGACTATCGGATGGCCGAGATTCTCGCTGAGCTGGTGAGATCGAAGCGGCAAGAGATGGAATCCGATACTGTCAGCGTCGGACTCGTCGATCACGGTACCCCTCGGATCACCGTCACGCAGGTGCGAAATTTCCTCGCTGAGCAATTGAAACACCTTCTTGGAGAAGGATTTGATGAAGTGCGACCTTGCTCGATGGAGCGACGTGAAGGTTCCGAATACGACTACAACGAACCTTTGCTAGAACGTCTCTTGGGGCAGCCAGGCTACCAGAAAGACGTGATTGTGAGCATGCTCTTCCTCCAACCGGGCAGACATGCTGGTGCCGGTGGCGACGTGGCTGAGATTTGTGGGGCGGCGGAAAAGGCTTGTCCTGGCCTACGCACCCACATGACGGATCTCGTTGGAACACATCCTGCCTTGATTGATCTGTTAGCTGAACGATTGGAGGCGGGCTTCACGACGGACCCGGTGTCATGGAAAGTCATGACCAGTCCCTGATTTCTCCTGCATTCTTGAGACTCAAGCGTCATTAACGCATAATCCCGGCGACCTAAGGCAATCGCCGGTTGACGCCCTTCGGGAACCCGCCAAAGTGCCTGCCCACCCAGCACATGAATCAGGATTCCCGACCGCCCCGCTCTTCCTTTGCAAACGTGCCTCTCAGCACGGACCGAGCCACTTTGGATTTCCTCAATAGCTTTGGCGAGGAGGCACGCAACGAAGGCACGGATTGGCATCGGGAAGGGGCCGTCTCTCAGATCTTTGGGAATCATCTTCAGATCGACGCACGCGTGCAGGTCGACGATAACATCTTCCGTACGCGCCTTGCCTTGAAGGGTGATCATTGGGAAGGGCAGTGTTCTTCCGGAAATGATTTCAGCTCGGCTGTCTATGCTACAATGCTAGAGAAGATAGAGCGCGGGGAAGCGTTACCAGAGTCTCCCAATGAAGTCGGAGAGCAATCGATCCAAGAAATGGTCGAGGAGCATCTCGATCGTCCCTTGATCGACACCGAGGAGCATTACCTGACAAAGTTGGAGAAACGCTACCGTCGCTATGAGATGGAAGGCGAGATCTTCGATCATGATCTCGTGCGGCTCAGCCCCAAGTGGGAAGTTGAAAGCTTTGATCCGCTCGATCTCTGGCCGGTGAAGCCCTCCAACATCCTCGAGTTCTGGAACTACATCGCCTACATCTTCGAAAAGAAGAACCAGCGCTATCCGAAGTTCTTAGAGAGCATCACGGATCTCACTGCGACACATGATCGGATGCGCACCTGGGAGTGGGAAAAGGAGATTCAAGGATGGAAAGATCGCATTTCCGACGTCGTGCGTCTGCCGCCGCCATTGTCTGCAGAAACGATCGATCTTCGTTTTATGGTCACCACGACCGAAGCAAAGCTGCAAGTGCGCACGATCGAGGATGTGGTCAGCAGTTCTCCTGTGGAAGAGGACGATGAGCCGAAAGAGGGACCGGCCTTTGAATCTCTCACAGCGAAAGAAGATGTCTCGGTTCTCGTGGACAAGTATGGGCAAGGGGCCCTTCGTTTCTCGCCGCTGGCGAACATTCTGTGGGCCCATTATTTGCAGCACTGGGAAACCACAGGTGCGCCGGAGATTCGGTTAGACCAGCGTCGTGGTGCTGAGTTGTTGAATCATCTCTATCATCAGCCTGCTCTCCGTGAAGCGCTGGTGACTCTGGACGAGAATCCTTTCCTCTTCTTCGAGAAATCGATGAAGTGGGTGTGTGAGGATGATCCCATGGTGGAGGATTGTTTCGCTTTGCGGCTGATCAGCGCCGAAGGCGAGCCCATCCCGTATGCCTTGCGCGTGTTGCCCGGTGCTGAGATGCTCTATCTTTCCGACGAAGCGGTCTTCCGCGGTCCTGATGGCTGGGACGAGGCTGAGATTCAGCCAGAATACCATGTGCCGAAGGATGCGGTGGCCACCGCTTCTGGGGTGGATTTCCTCGCCAAAGTCGGCGCACCATTGCCCGCGTCGTTGGTCGATCGCGTGGAAGATCGCTCTCTTGATGTCACCATTTCTGTGGAGATCCGCGGCAAGGTGGATGTCGATAGCGAGATCGTCTACATGCGCGTGGTCGCTGAGGACGCTGAAGGTCTGCGTCGCGAAGAATTGCGCAAGACCGACTGGCATATTGTGAATCAGCCAGTGCCTGCCGATGGCAAGTTGATGCGATTCAATCGGCGCTTGTTGTATCGTTTCCCGTTCTTGATTGAGCCGTTAGTCTCTTCTTGGGATGCGACGGAGGAATCGTTCCGCGTGCGCCTCACAAAGAATTTCCCAGAGCGCTTCCAGGCGTGGGCCAAGGCACTTCCGAAAGAGATCAAACTCGATCTCGACGAATCGCTCGGATCGATCATGGATGCGCCTGTCGAGGCGTCCGTCCATTTCGAGATCAAGGAGCGGGACATGGATTGGTTCGATCTTCGCATCCGCGTGAATGCGGATGGGTTGGAACTGAACGACAAAGAGATCAAAGCTCTGGTCGAAGCGCGTGGTGAATTTGTCAGGATGAAAGATGGCAAGTGGCTGCGTCTTGAGTTCAACTTGGACGAGGTGCAGAAGAAAGCGATCGATCGCCTCGGCCTAGATCCTTTCGATCTCTCGGGCGAGACACATCGTATGCACGTCCTGCAGTTGGCGGATCCAGCTTCGAAAGAGGTGTTTGATGCTGCCACTTGGGAGCGGATTTCTGAGCGGTCCTCATCGTTGAAGTTGCAGGTGAATCCGAAGCTACCGCCAGAGTTGAACAACGTATCGCTCCGGCCTTACCAGCTCGAAGGTTTTGAGTTCCTCTCCTACCTTTCGACCAATCGTTTCGGCGGCATCCTTGCCGATGACATGGGTTTGGGTAAGACGCTGCAGGGCCTGACCTGGCTCCTCTGGCTGCGCTCACGTCAGGATAAAGATGCCATCACGCCAAGTCTCGTTGTCTGTCCGAAATCCGTCCTCGATGTCTGGGCGGCTGAGGTTGTGAAATTTGCGCCGACACTGAAGATCCAAGTCCTACGAAACAAGGACGAGCTGGACATGGAGGTCTTGGAGAACGGTCTTGATATTCTCGTGCTCAACTACGCGCAGTTGCGCGTTTGCATCGACAATCTGAAGACCATTCGATGGCTCGCCGTGGTGCTCGATGAGGGTCAGCAGATCAAGAATCCTGACTCTAAAGCTGCCAAGGCTTCACGAATGTTAGAGTCCAGCAACCGTTTGGTCCTGACGGGAACGCCGTTGGAAAACCGTTTGTTAGACATTTGGAGCCTGATGTCCTTCGCCATGCCTGGTGTCCTGGGCGATCGTAAGTATTTCCGTGAACACTTTGACCGTCGCAAAGACGCCAAAGCGCAGTCACGTTTAGCCGCGCGTTTGCGTCCCTTCATGCTTCGCCGGACCAAGGATCAGGTCGCCATGGATCTGCCGCCTCGTATCGAAGAGGATGTGTTCTGCAAGATGGAAGAGGATCAAGCCAATATGTACCAAGACGAGTTGGCTCGTATCCAAGCGATCCTATCTGGCGCAGAGTCCGATGATGCGTTGCGCAAGAATAGCTTCGTCATTCTGCAAGGGCTGATGCGGCTTCGCCAGATCTGTTGTCACCCAGGTCTGCTCGATGCGGACTACATGGAAGCGCCAAGTGCCAAGCTCATCGCTTTGTTCTACTTGTTAGATCAGCTGCAGGAAGAAGGCCACAAAGTGCTCGTGTTCAGTCAGTTCACCAGCATGTTAGAGATCATCCGCAAGCGCCTCGAAGCGGAGAATCGGCCTCATTGCTTGCTGACCGGCAAGACAAAAGATCGTCAATCCGTCGTCGAAGGCTTCCAGAGCAGCAAGGAAGCCACTTGTTTCCTGCTTTCGCTCAAAGCGGGTGGTAGCGGTCTGAATCTCACCGCGTCTTCCTACGTCGTTCTCTACGATCCATGGTGGAATCCTGCCGTGGAAAATCAGGCCATTGACCGGACGCATCGTATCGGTCAGGTCAACAAGGTCATCGCCTATCGCCTGCTCATGCGTGATAGCGTGGAAGAGAAGATCAGGGTCTTGCAGAAACAGAAAGCCGAGATGGTCACCGGCATCCTCGGAGAAGAAAGCTTCACCAGGAACCTGCGCCGCCAAGACCTCGCCTTCCTCTTCGGAGAGACCTTGGTCGAGTAGACCGAGACCTCGATCGGAGTTCCATGGAGCGTGGGGACTTGTTGAGCGCTCACCGCAATTCAAAGCAGTGTCAAGCCGCACGCACTCCCAAAGGAAGCAGGCAATAAAGATGCTTCGCCTCGCTAAGGCTGCGGTGCATAGTGCCGTATCCTTGCTTGGCTGGAAATCGGTCTTGCATGGATCTTTGGAGCCATTAGGATTTCCATTATCTTAACATTCAATATTTATCATGTCTGACAGCCAGCCAGCGGGAGCTTCGCAGTTAAGCGACGAGGAAGTGCAGAGTCTTGAAACGATCAAGACCGCAACGGGGAAGATCCGTTCGGAATTGGGGAAGGTCATCGTCGGTCAAGCCGATGTCATCGACCAGTTGATCATGGCCATTTACTCGCAGGGACACTGCCTCTTGGAGGGTGTTCCTGGATTGGCTAAAACACTGATGGTGAGCACTTTGGCCAAGTCCATGAAGTTGGATTTCAGTCGTGTGCAGTTCACTCCTGACCTGATGCCTTCGGACATCACGGGCACAGAAGTGATCCAGGAAGACAAGGCCAGTGGGGCGCGTGAATTCCGATTTATTAAAGGGCCGATCTTCGCGAATATCATCCTCGCGGACGAGATCAACCGGACGCCTCCGAAGACCCAGGCCGCTCTTTTAGAGGCGATGCAGGAGCGCCAGGTGACGATCGGTGGCACAAGGCATGCTCTACCGAGTCCGTTCTTCGTCTTGGCTACCCAGAATCCGATCGAGCAGGAGGGCACTTACACCTTGCCCGAGGCTCAGCAGGACCGTTTCATGTTCAAGGTCTTCGTCGATTATCCAAACTACGAAGAAGAATATCGCATCGCAGCGATGACCACAGCAGCAGCGCAGGCGGGAGCGGAGGCGGTCTTGACCGCCGAAGAGATTCTCAACGTGCAGAGCTTGGTGCGTCGCGTGCCAGTGGCGGCTCATGTGATTCACTATGCACTTCGGTTGGTCCGTGCGACGCGGGTCACGGAGAAGGGCGTTCCTGATTTCGTCCCAGAACTCCTCAGTTGGGGGGCGGGCCCGCGCGCGGTGCAGTTCCTCATCCTCGGTGCCAAAGCGAAGGCGGTCATGGAAGGCCGTGCGTTTGCTACCCTGGAAGATGTGAAAGCGATCGCGAAACCTGTCTTGCGTCACCGCATCATCACGACCTTCAATGCGGAGTCGAACAACATCACTTCGGACAACGTCGTCGAGCAATTGTTAGAAAAGATTCCGGAACGCCGTGATCAAGATGACGTGGCTCCCGAACTCGCCCCTGCTTTTCACGCGGCCTAGTAAGCCTGACTGATTTCCCCCGATAGATGGCAGACAGCACGACCTCTGATGACCCGTCCAAGTACTTGGACCCCAAGGTGCTTGATAAGATCAAGCACCTGGACGTCCGTGCGCGCTTGGTGGTCGAAGGGTTCATCACGGGGCAACATAAGAGCCCATTCAATGGATTTGCCGTCGAGTTCGCCGGGCACCGTGAGTATTCGCCAGGGGACGAGCTGAAGCACATCGACTGGAAGGTGTGGTCGAAGACAGACCGTCTCTACATCAAGGAGTACGAGGAAGAGACGAACCTCAGCTGCACGATCATCGTCGATGCGAGCAAATCCATGGCCTATGGAAATGCGGATTGGACGAAGTTCGATTACGCTGCGACGACGGCCGCTTCGCTGACGCATCTTTTACAGAAACAGCAAGACGTCGTCGGACTGGTCACGTTTAATAACAAAGTTACCTTGAACCTGCCTCCTAGCGGACGTGCCATGCATTTGAAGCGCATGGTGCATGAGCTAGACGTGATGGAGCCAGATGATCAGACGGACCTGGGCAATGTGTTTGTCGATCTCGGAAAGCAGATCCGCAAACGTGGGCTGGTCGTGTTAATATCCGATCTCTTTGCTGACATGAAGCAATTACAGGCGTCCCTACAACAGTTTCGCCTTCGTAAGCATGAGGTGATCGTCATGCACGTGATGCATGATGATGAGCTGAACTTCCCGTTCGACACCCACACGCGTTTCCTGGGATTGGAAACACCCGATCAAGTACATGCGGATCCGCGGGCCTTGCGGCGGACGTATCTTGAGATCGTGGAGAAGTATCTCAGCGATGTTCGTAAGATGTGCTCGACCCTGGGCGTGGACTACACCCTCATGAACACGAAAGACTCCCTGGATGCCGCGCTTTCGCGCTACCTGGTCTTTCGTCAGCGTCATACCCGGAGAGCTCGTAACCGTTAGGACGACTAGGCATGGCCAATTTCTTTGTTAGTCCTTTACTGTTATGGGCCGGCCTCATCGCCGTGCTCGCTCCGATCATCATCCATCTGCTGAACAAGCGGCGTTTCAAGCGTGTGGACTGGGCGGCGATGGATTTCCTGCTCCAGGCGCAGAAGATCAACAAGCGCCGCGTGAAGCTGGAAGATCTCCTTCTTCTGCTCCTGCGTTGCTTGATCATGGCTCTGATCGGGCTTCTGTTAGCGCGTCCTTTCTTCACCTTCGATTCCGGTGTGGGCCTTTTCAAATCAGCGCGTCATGAACGCGTGATCTTGTTGGACGATTCCTTAAGCATGAACGCGCAGTCCGCAGGCATCACGCCGCTGGTCATGGCAGGCAAAGCGGTGACGAACTGGGTTACCACCTTGGCCTCGAACAACGCGGATGACTCGTTCACGCTCTTGTTAGCCTCACGTCCAGACCGGGCGGTGTATCGGGATGAGCCGCTCACGGAAGACGGCGTGAACCAGATCTTGGAGGATGTGAAGAACTTGGAAGTGGCGGATGCGTCCTCGCAATTACCCAAAGCGCTGGCTGAGATTGAGGAGATGCTAGACCCGTCGTCGGGCGGGGGATCGGTCAATCGGATCGTCTACGTCGTGAGTGATTTCCGAGCGCGTGATTGGGCGCCGGACACGCAGAAAGATGTCTTTGAAAGTTTGAAACGGATCGCTGAGAAATCCGCCGGCCTCTACCTCGTGGATGCGGGTGGCGATGCTGCGGGAAGCGCTGACAATGTCGTCATCGAAGAAATCGTTGCCCGTGACAAAGCTTTGATCGCTGGCGTGCCGTCTGAGTTCGAAGTGACGGTGCGGAATCACGGAGGCTCGGCAGTCACCGATCTCAGCGTGAAACTCACGGCAGGCGAGATGCTGCCTCTGGAACGTGTGATCGAACGTATCGGTCCTGGCGAAACCGGTGCGGCATCGTTCACATTTACCTTTGCCCGACCAACAGATCTGTCGTTGTTAGAATCCGTCCGGCTTCAAGCCGAGATCGCTCCTGAATCAGGTGATGCGTTGGGGGATGACGATGTGCGTTATTTCCCTGCCCGGGTCACGAGCGGTCTGAAGGTCTTGCTCATTGATGGGGATCCTTCGAGCACCTATGGCGAGAGCGAGACGTTCTTCTTGCAGAAAGCCTTGGCTCCGCGTGGGCGTGCTATTTCTGGACTCGATCTGACCGTGATGGATGACTCCGAATTGGATATCCTTCCGTTAGGCGATTACGAAGTCATCTTTCTCGCCAATGTGTATCGGTTGAATGACGTGGCGCGCGAACGTTTGGAAGCCTGGGTGGAAGATGGGGGCGGTCTCGTGGTGGTGTTAGGTGATCAGATTGATGAAGAATCGTACAACAACGATCTCCATCGCAATGGCGAAGGCTTCTTGCCTGTCTCGCTCAGTGGCATTCGTGGGGATGAAGATGGGAATAGCTGGGCTTTGTTAGAGCCGCAGAATCTTTCGCATCCTATTCTGCAGTTGTTTGAAGGGGATGGTAGTCCTTTGCTCGAGGGCGTGAAGCTGTTTCAATGGTGGGGCAGCACAGTGCCG
>JBLHHN010000270.1:0-8854 GCA_047616785.1 Verrucomicrobiales bacterium | reverse complement strand
GCCTATCCGCGATACCGCTGCTCACGAGCGCTGCGAGACCGGCGTCGCTGGTAAGTTCCGGTTCGTCAAACCTCACGTCCCACTCTCTGCCGAAAAGCGAAGTCGTTGGCAGCGGCTTGAGTTCATTCTTCTCACCGACAGAAATATTCTTTTCCTTATCCGAATTGCCCCCTTTTATGTCCATAAAACATTGTGAATCAACAGGTTACGATGCGCAGCACTTGTCTTGCGTGAATAATTCAGGCTAGCAAACAGAGCGGCTTTTGTTGCGGGCAGCTCACAACTATCGAGATTCTTACCTATGATTCGCTGTTTCAATTCTCATCAGACCAACACGAGTTAAGTTTACTGATTGCTATAGTATTTATTTTCATATAATTGGATTCACCAAAGCACGTTCTCCCCTAATCAATGGCCACTCTTTTAGTCGCAAATCCAGACGGCGAGCCCCGGCGTCTCAACGTTCTTGAGGACGGTGAGACGACAATCGGGCGGAAGTCAGACAATGCGATCGTGATTCCGGACTCTCATCACGCGATCATGCGGTTCGACCGTGAACGGCAGGTCTTCTTTCGTCGTGATCTGGGTTCGCACAATGGGACGCGTGTCAATGGGGACCGTCTTGGGAAGGACGAGGTCGCCTTGAAAGAAAGTGATTCGATTATCTTCGGCATCCTGGAAGCCACGCCCTTGCCCAATCGTGCGGTCCGATCGCTTGCGCCGAAGCCACTTGAGGGTCCTGCCATCGAGGCACCAGCCCCGATGATTCCTGCCATTGATATAGAAGCGCTGAGGGCGGCGACGAAGAAGCCGAGGTCCCAATCTCAGCGGAATGAAGAGATCCCCGAAACCGTGGCGGTAGAGGAAGTGTGCCGCGAGTTGATCAAGCGCTTGGATTTGATGGGTGATGGGTGATTTGTTAGAGCGTTACAAGGACGTGAAGAAGGATCCTGACATTGTCATGTGTCTCGAAGTCCTGAAGCAGTCCTTTCAAGACATGCTCAGCCACTATCAGGTGGCGGCCTATTCCTTTGATCCCGAGACCGAGATCAGTATGGACATACGTAAGAAGATTGAGATCGTCAAGACGGTTAAAGCAAGTAAAGGGGCCAACAGAGATCAGAAGAACTGCATTATACAAACGCTTCATGAGGGATACCTCCGGGAGGCAAGAGGGAAGCAAGCCAGTCATCTTGCGTAAAGCGCACGTCTCCACACGAACAGTGTTGACTCGTTAGGATCGTGTCGCGCGACGTATGAGCAAACACATTGGCATTGACCTGGGTACGTCCACTTCGGGCTTGGCCTATTTACGAGCGGATGGCAATCCTGAGATTGTCCCCAACGCGGACGGGGAACGACTAACTCCTTCTGTCGTCTACTTCGACGCTCATGAAGAGATCAAGTTGGTTGGCTCGGCCGCGCGTGACGGTGGAGATCCTGACAGAACGGTCTATGGGATCAAGCGGAGCATGGATGATCCGGATTTCGTCGTGATGATCGATGGCGAGAAATGGACTCCGACCGAGATTTCGGCCATCATTCTGGCCAAGCTGAAACGTGATTGCTCGGCCATCATTGGTGACTTCAAAGACGCGGTCATCACGGTCCCGGCGAATTTCAACGAACTGGCGCGGACGGCGACGATCAACGCGGCGAAGATCGCTGGACTCAATGTGCTTCGAATTGTCAACGAGCCCACTGCAGCGGCCCTTTACTACGCGCATGCCAAGAGTGTCTCCGGGCGTATCTTGGTCTATGACTTGGGTGGCGGCACGCTGGATGTGACTTTGGTAGAAGTCGATGCGGTGAATGATACGTATCGCATTCTCCTGTCAGAAGGCGCACGTCATTTGGGGGGGAACCACTTCGATGAAGAGATTCTTGATCTCTATGCGGAGCAGTATCGTGAGCAGAAGGGAGGCGAGCTCTACACCAATGAGCTGGAGCGGCGTCGGGCTCTGCAGTCGGGAGAGGATGCCAAGAAGATGCTTTCTAAGCTTCAGCAAGTGAATGGCACCGTCGGAAACAAAGATCGGGGATTGGCTCGTGTGGAGCTCACGCGCGATCTTTTCGAGGGGGCGGTGAAACGATTGCTCACACGCACCGTGATGTTAGTGGAGCAGGCCTTGGACACAGTCAATCTCACGCCTCAAGACATTGATCATGTCGTCCTCGTGGGCGGGAGTACCCGCATGCCAATGGTGCGCCGGACATTGGAAGAGACTTTCGGATTTAAGACGATGTCCTGTGGGAATGTGGATGAGTGTGTGGCTCTTGGGGCGGCCCTCTTTGCCAAGAAAGCTTCGGTGGTCTCCGAAGTGTGCAATCACGGCTATGGGACACTAGCGCTTGTCGATGACCCAGTCACTGGAAATGAGTCACTGCAGAATTCCGTGGTCATTCCTAAAAACACGCCCATTCCATGCTCGATTTCAGAGGTCTACGCGACCTCTGAGGACAATGAGACATCGATCGAAGTCGATATCACTCAAGGTGAAGATGAGGATCCGCGCTTCGTAGATGTGATCGGCAGAATCACTCTGCAAGTACCAGAAGGCCGACCCGCAGGTTGTAAGGTGACCGTGAGTTACGCCTATGACGAGAATCAGCGTGTGCAGGCTCGCGTGACTGATGAAGAAACTGGGATCAGCAAGGAGATTCAGATTGAATACAAAGGGGAGGGTGTCTTGAGTGAAGAAGAAGTGGAACGTAAGGCGGCTTTCCTGAAGAAGCTTCGCATCGAGTAGTGTCTATTATTGCCTCCTATCATGTTTTCTAAGATTCTAGCGTTCTTTTCAAGGAAGGGTAAGAAACAGAAGGAAGCCCCTGAACCCGAAGGGGCGCGGGTGATCTCAGCCGTGGAAGAGCTGGTCTTCGTGCCACCAGCATCCGCCACCGCCGAAGAACTCTGTGAACTCCGAAGTGGCATGACGCATGAAGAGATGCGGGCGCATTTGGCCAAGCTCTACCGGAGGCACAATCGTGCGGCGAGTAGCTTGAACCCTGACCTACGCGTGCAAGCTGAGCGGATGTTAGATGCGATTGTTGAAGTGCGGCATCGTTACCTAGATCTCGCAGGAGAAGACTAAGCCGAATACGTATCGTCTCATGAAACGTCGCCACTTTCTTGGCAGCACCGCAGCGGCAGCACTTTGCTTGCCAGCCTCTGGGCAAGAACTCGGTCGTGAACTCTCTGCCGATGTGGTCATCATTGGCGGTAGCCTAGGTGGTTGTGCGGCGGCGTTGGCGGCTTTGAAGCATGGGCTCCGAGTCATCCTGACAGAAGAGACGGATTGGATAGGTGGGCAGCTCACGTCTCAAGGGGTGCCACCTGATGAGCATGCATGGATCGAAACTCATGGAGCGACCAAACGTTATCGTGAGTTCCGTGATGAGATTCGAAACTATTACTGCCGTCACTACCCACTCACAGATTCCGCGCGTGCGGATGCGCATCTCAATCCGGGACTTGGATCGGTGTCTCGACTCTGTCACGAACCGCGTGTGGCGCTCGCCGTCTTGCAAGAGGCCATGGCGCCCTATCAAAGTAGCGGTCATCTGAAGGTCTTGCTAGAACGTGAGCCGATCTCCGCAGAGGTGGATGGCGATGTCACTCGCAGTGTCCTCGTGCGTAGCCTTGCCAATGGAAATGAACAGGTCTTACGCGCGCCGTCGTTCGTGGATGCCACTGAATTGGGCGATCTTCTGCCGCTGACAAAGACGGAGTATGTCTGTGGGGCGGAAGGTCGAGCGGCCACAGGGGAGCGGCACGCACCTGAGGCACGTGATCCACAGAATCAGCAGGCCTTCACGGTGTGCTTCGCGATGGATCACCTTCCGGGAGAATCGCACGTCATGGATGAGCCGGTGGACTATGCCTTCTGGCGCGATCACGTTCCAGCGCTTACACCCCCATGGCCGGGGAAATTGCTGGATTGGAAGTACACGCATCCACGGAGTGGGCAGCCGAAGAAGCTAGGCTTCAATCCCACGGGTGATCGGCATGATGGTGTGGTCAACCTTTGGACCTACCGCCGGATTGCGGCGCAAGCGAGTTTCCGGCCGGGCACCTATCAGAGTGACATCTGTCTCGTGAATTGGCCGCAGAATGACTATTTCCTGAAGTCTATCATTGATGTGACTCCGGAAGAGAAACGGCAGCGAATCGCTCAAGGCAAGCAGTTGAGCCTTTCATTACTCTACTGGATGCAGACAGAAGCGCCGCGTCTCGATGGGGGCGTGGGCTTTCCGGGCCTGCGGCTTCGGGCGGACATCATGGGCACCGAGGATGGTCTGGCCAAGTATCCGTATGTTCGTGAGTCGCGCCGTGTTCTAGCAGAAACGACCATTCTCGAAAGCCACTGCGGCAAAGCAGACCGGGAAAAGGCAGAGAGCTACCGGGACTCTGTGGGCATTGGTTATTATCCGATTGATCTCCATCCAAGCACGGCAGGGGACAACTACATCGATTTCGATGCGCTGCCGTTTCAGATTCCGTTAGGAGCCTTGCTTCCTCAACGGATGGAGAACGTGTTCCCCGCCTGCAAGAACATTGGCGCCACCCATGTGACGAATGGATGCTATCGGCTGCATCCAGTGGAGTGGGGAATCGGAGAGGCCGTGGGTTGTCTGCTTGCCTTCGCACGACTGCGCCGGACGTCTCCAAGGGCCATTCGTGCGAATGAGAAGCTCTTGGGTGAATTCCAAGCCTTCCTTCAAAAGGACGGCGTGGAAATCGCGTGGCCCGCCACCAGCTAACGTGGTGTTGGAGGCCGCCGTTTTGGCCTCAATGGAGTGATAGTTGCTGGAACCTTGAGCCTTGTAGGAGGAGCGTTTGTCGCTGGAGGAGCGTTTGTAGCTGGAGCCGCGGTTGGGCTCTTAGGAGGGATCTGACAACTGGCTGAGATACGGATTTGTTTCGGCCAAGGCAAGGTCGCGTCCACAGGCAGCAAAGGTATGGAAATGTTTGTCTGATGCACTCCAGAGCGGGCTGTGTTGGGGGTGGCAATGACGTTGAGTTCGTATTCGATGCCTGGCTGCACTTCTTTCAGGGTGATACGAAATTCTTTGGGATTGTTAGGGCGAGGTGGGCCTAACTTTACAGGAGCGACGAATGTGAGCTTGGTCGCGCCGCTCAAGGGTTTGCCTTCAAAGGTGCCGAGATTCAGAATGGCGGGGGTGGCTTGATAGGGCTGGATGAAATTGCCACTCACGGGAATCTTGAGAGACGCGGGTTCCGCGTCACTGACGATAATGATATCTTTCTTGAGCGGGCCTGGAACGGGTAGCGTGGCTTGGATCTCCAAGACGGTTTCTTCGCCGCTTGCGAGTTCTACGGGGAAACTGGGCTGGATGTGGCGCATGCCTCTGGGAATTTGAGGTCTCTCTAGCCTCACCGTGGGACCACCAGGATTCTTCAGCTTGATGGAGAATCTGTGGTCCGCACCGGCGTAGTGCGTACCAAGAAGCGCGATAGATGTCGGTTCGACCACGAGTTTAGGAATGGCCGTCCTAGTGATACCGAATTTCTCCTTAAAGAGATCGTAGTAGTAGCCGGGATTGTCTTTGGCCCCGGCCTCGATGTAGTCGCCGACCATGAGTTGAGGAAACTTGCCAGTTTTGATCAAGGCCTTGTTGGCGGCGCGAATGGCTGCCGAATTGGCAATGGCTTGGTTGCTCCAATCGGAGTGTTTCGTCATCCAGGCAGCATGCTCGGTGGTATCGACTATAGAACCGATCGCCGCCGTGACGTCTTTCTCTTGTGCTTTCAAGGTGCCTTCGTGGAGAAGCGTCGCCAGTTGTAAGTAGCTTTCGGGATCTTCTTTCCAGATCGCTAGCATTTGTTTGTGAATGCGTTCGCCTTTGGGGGCGAAATGGCCTGGCAATTGTACCACGGCCAGCTGATCCCCGAATTCGCTTTGGATCTTGGTGAGGATCTCGGAGAGATGCTGGCAATGGGGGCAGGTGAAATCGAACAGACCGACGGCGACATGCTTGGCCGTCTGCGCATTTCCGATCGCGGGAAACTCTTGCACGTCGATGTTGAACTTGCCGCCATGCAAAGAGATCGTGCGTGGTCCTTCAGGAATGGGAGCGCTCACTTCGTTGCCTTGGCCTTCGGCGAGTGAGCCACTTGCGGTCGTGGCCTTTTCAGGTCCAAAGGTTTGCACAAGAACCATTCCTAGGAGTGCCGCGAACCCTAACGCAGGTGCCAACTTGGCTTGGCTCGCCGTTGGACTGCGTTTCCATAACAGAAGTGCACCGAAGACAGCCAAGGTATGGGTGATGCAACACCACGGGCAGTATTTCCCCAGGATGAAGACCTGCACACAGACAAACCAAAGGGCCGCACCGATGATCATCCATCGGCAAATGGCATGAAGCTGAGCGCAACAGCCTTTCAAATCACTGCCGAGCAACATGACGTAGATGGCAGCTCCAAGGAGACTCACCGGGATGCCAAACGCGTAGCCCCACTTGCTGGAGACCACCTCATCACAACCACTGCCGCTGTTGCAGCCGGCAAGAGCTCCATTCATCAGGGATGTGATGCCGAGATACAGCGCAAGCCCAAGCGCGCCGAGTAACAAGATGCGGCCTAACGCTTTGCCTAAAAAGGCAAGGTCGGAGTTGGACGAGGGTGGTGTAGGATTACTATTCGCCATGGCGGCTGTAATACAGCCATTGCGCGGCGGAAGCCAACTATTTCCCGTAGACAACCTTCGGATCGAACACGCGCTCGCCCTGCTCCTCGACTTGACCAGTTGCGGGATCGATCCGGCGGTAGAAGCAGCTGCGGAAGCCCGTGTGGCAGGCAGCCCCGCCGACCTGCTCCATCTTGACCAGAATGGCGTCGGCGTCGCAGTCGAAATAGATGTTGTGGAGCTTCTGAACGTTGCCGCTTTCCTCGCCTTTGCGCCACAGCTTCTGGCGGCTGCGGCTGAAATAACAGACACGGCCAGTCTTCAGCGTTTCGGCGTAAGCTTCGGCATTCATGTAGGCCAACATCATGACATCTCCGGAGGCTGAGTCCTGGGCGATGACAGGGATGAGCGGCGTTTTCTCGAAGTCAGGTCCCTCACTCATGATGATTCAAGCTATTAGGCAGAGGCTTGGCGGACGCAAGGAGGGAATCGGCTTAGGATGATCGCACGCTGACAATCAGGCTGATCTCCACGGCCGCATTCAGAGGCAAAGCGGCGGCTCCGAGCGCGACCCGCGCATGGCGACCGGCATCGCCAAAGATCTCGATCGCGAGATTGGAAGCGCCATTGATCACCGCAGGCTGATCGTAGAAATCAGGAGCGCTGTGGACGTATCCTTGGAGGCTCACGATCCGCTGGACACGATCGAGCGAACCCAAGGCTCCCTTGATCACGGCGAGGCGATTGAGCAAGCACATGCGTGCCGCTTCTTGACCTTCTTCGAGACTGACATCGACACCGAGTTTGCCTTTAAACGAGCGCTCTTCGGAGAATGAGAGTCCTCCGGACACATGCAGGAGATTGCCATCGAGGACGGCATGTTCGTAGCTTCCTGCTGCGCCAGGGATGGGTGGGAGAGTGAGGTTGAGTTCGGCCAAACGGCTTTCAATAGAATCGGACATGCCTTGGACCTAGACTCGAATGGCAAGAATTCCCAGGAAATTCGAGTTTCCAATCGTCGGAGCCCTCCTATATTGCCGCACATGAGTTCCCCCATCTACTATGACTCACACATGCACACGCCGCTATGTAAGCATGCGATCGGTGAACCTGAGGAGTATGCCAAAGTGGGGAAGGTGAAGGGCTTGAAAGGCATCATCATGACCTGCCACAGCCCCATGCCGCTGGCATTCTCCTTTGCGGTGCGGATGGCACCTTCGCAATTTGATGACTATGTGAGTTTGGTCACGCGAGCGGCTGACGCGATGGCGGGTTCGGATTTTGAAGTGAAATTGGGCATGGAAAGTGATTGGTATCCGGGGATGGAGCCTTGGCTCACGGACCTCCATCAACGTGCGGATTTCCATTACGTTCTCGGGTCCGTGCATTATCACATTCCCGAGTATCGTGAGGATTTCTGGAAAGGCGACTCCCTGGCTTTCCAGCGCGGCTATTTCCTCCATCTGGCGGAGGCTGCGGAGAGTGGCTTGTTTGATTCCATTTCCCATCCTGACCTGGTGAAGAATGCCTTTCCGGATACCTGGAGCCATGATGCGGTCGCAGACACGGTGATCGAAGCATTGGACCGGATCCAGCAGTCGGGCGTGGCTATGGAGCTGAACACCAGTGGAATTCACAAGTCGATTCCGGAGATGAATCCCGGGATCGAGATGCTCAAGTTGATGGCCGAAAGGCAGATCCCCGTGGTCATCGGTTCGGACTCGCATCAGCCCAAGCGAGTTGGCGCACAGTTTGATCTCGCGCTCGATCTCTTGCTCAATGCGGGCTACTCCGAGGTGTCTTACTTTCACGAGAGGAAGCGCCAGGCCTTGCCGATCAGCGATGTGCTGACGAGCTTGGCGTAGTAATCGTTGCTTTGGAGGAGGAGAGTATTCTGAAGAACTTGAAACCCAGGCCTGGAGGCCGAATGGCTTGGACTGTCTTGTCTGAGGATTTCAGCCTCCATCAATCCTGTTGATTCTGTCAAAACACCTAACGCTGAGGACTAACCAGGAGATAGACCTGGGGATTTCCCAGGGGTTGTTAGAATTCGCTGGATGGGTGATTGTTATGTAGCAGAATTGGAATGATCTGCAATGGTTGATTTCCGTTTTCTAAGGGGAATTTAAGACCGTAGATGGGAAATCGTTAGCTTCTCTTTCTTCCTATTGCTCCCTCTTCTTGGGCCGCGTCAGCGGGTGTTCCCC
>JBLHHN010000269.1:0-8859 GCA_047616785.1 Verrucomicrobiales bacterium | reverse complement strand
CCGCAAGCAAAACTAACATCAACATATGCCTTGACAAACACAGCTCTATGTGCAAACCTCTAACAACTGTCCACCGTTTCTAACGATCTATCGGACATCCCCAGAAATCGGGCCTTGGGCGTCACGATCAAAAGTCCTGAGAAATTTGTGACCAGCGCTCAGTCTAGCGGTATTTAGCGGAGAATCACCTTTGTCGATTTCTCCAATCCACGCCTACCCGAAATCTTACACCTACTTAAACATGATCATCAATACGTTCGCGAAAGGATCAGCCCAGCCAACTTCTTGTGGCTCGAATCGGAACTCACAGTAAATCATAGCATCCCCGAACCCTCCACCGCAGCCCTTCTCGGCCTTGGTGGATTGGCCCTCGTATCCGTTCGACGCCGAAAGTGACCGACCCTTCAGAAGAATTCCTCTACCAGCTCACCGACTGGCAGAACCGCCTGTTCGGCTACCTATTCACGTTGCTGGGCAACCCGCACGATGCCCGTGATGTGCTGCAGGAGACGAACCTGGTCTTGTGGCGAAAGATGGACGAGTTCGAGCCGGGCACGGACTTCGGGGCTTGGGCGAGGAAATGCGCGTATTTCCAGGCCCTGGCATTCTTGCGTGACCGCAAGCGCGACCGACACATGTTCAGCGATGACGTGCTGGCCTTGTTCGCCGAAGAAACGCCTCCCGCCGTTCACGACGAAAGTGAGCTAAGCTTGGCCTTGCGGGATTGCTTGGGACGGTTGCCAGAGCGGCAGCGCCAACTCATCAGCCGACGCTATCGTGACGAGATCCCCGTCCGGCAGTTGGCGGCGGACAATGGAAAGAAAGAGAGCGCGATGAAGATGATGCTGATGCGCATTCGCGAGGCGCTCCACACGTGTATCGAATCCAAACTGCAGGAAATGACGTCATGAGTGAACCCGATTTCGACAAGGAACAGCTTCTAGCACTCATCGCCGAAGTGCTAGATGGACGTCTGGGCGATGTGGACCGCGAATCACTCAACGAAGTACTCAGGGAAAGTCCTGAGGCGCGTCGGTTCTATCGCAAACACATGGAGCTGCACGCCCAGCTCCATCTCGATTACGCCGGCAGTCAGACAGCTGAGTTCATGCCCAGCCGCGTCATCAGTCGGCGCCAGTCCTGGCTCTCCAGGAGGCAACTGCTGGTGGCGGCCGTGGCGGCCTGTCTCGCATTGATTGTCGGGATCGCGTTGTTGCGGAAGCCTGAGCCCCTAGCGGAGATTCGTGAATTTGCCACAGTGGAGAGCTCTCGCGCGGCCCGTTGGGACAGCAGCAACTTGCCAACCACGGTCGGATCTCGTCTTACGAAAGGCACCCTGCGGCTTGCCGAGGGACTCGTGACGCTGCGCTTCGACTCGGGAGCGCAGGTGACCCTTGAGGCACCGGCCGAATTGATCCTGGTGGACCCGATGCACTGCACCCTGGCCAACGGAATCGTGGTGGCGGACATCCCGGATTCGGCGGTTGGCTTCCGGATTGCCACGCCTTCGGCGAACGTGGTCGACTACGGGACGCGCTTCTCGGTGATCGTCGATGCCGCAACGGGCGAAACGCACACGCAGGTCTACGAGGGGCTCGTGGAAGTGGAGCACCCGCAATCCGGGGAAATCGTCTCCCTGAAATCCGGACAGCTGAATTCCGCCGATGAAAAGGAGCTGAGAGAGGCTCTGGACGGGGCGGATGAACCCCTGGGGTCCATGCCTCTCGGGCCGCCCATGCGCGAGCCAGACTGGACGCTTCTGGAAACAACCCAAGATGCCTACATTGGAATCTCCCGTCTCAAGGGCAAGGAAGTGCACCGGTCGGAGACTCTCTTACTGGTCAAGAACGGCATCCCGCACCGAAAGACCTACCTTGGCTTTGATCTCGCGGGAATCGACCCAGCGCGCATTGTGGAGGCCGAGCTGATTCTCCGTCTCGCGCCGACCGGATGGGGATTGGCGTCGCACGTGCCGGATGCCACATTCAGCGTCTACGGGCTGCTCCGGAACGACTTGTTGTGGAGTGAGGAGTCCATCACCGAAGAGACTGCTCCGGCGAACGTGGCGAACCAAGCCGGGCTGGTGAATACGGAGGTGCAGAAGCTGGGATCATTTCTCATCGAGCAAGGCGTCCAACGCAGCCAGATCAAACTCCAGGGTGAGTCCCTGGTGGCATTCGTGCGCGCCCATGCCGGATCAAATGTCACCCTGATCTTGGCCCGCGACACCGCTGAAATTGAGGACAACGGCCTTGTCCACGGCTTTGCCAGCCGGCGGCACCCGACCTTGCCAGCCCCGACCTTAGCGATCCGACTGACCGAGGTGCTGGATTAAAAACGTCGAGTGAATGAGAAATGCGGCGAAAGATGTGACCAACGGGCCTGCCTACGGTGTTTAGCGGTAGCCATTGCCTTCGGAGTCGCGCGTTCTGCCGTGAAACTGAAACCAGTCAGCGCTGATTATCACTAACTCCAAACACTCTTCCTTATCGAACTCATGAAACGTTCTGCTAGAATGCCCGCCACACGCCTATCGGGCCTCGCCACCGTGGCCGCCATTTCGTTAACCGCCATTCCCTGGTACGCTGGAGCTCAGGAGCTGACAACGTTCCAGGAAGGCGTCTCGCCAGCGGTTGGCTATGCCCAAGACGCCACCTACATCCGTTCGAGCAGTTTAGATGGCAACTTCGACGACGATACAGACCTGGAATTGATCGTTGGCTCTACGACAGGAGACGTACTAAGGGGCTTGCTGGAATTCGACATCAGCGAGATCCCGGCGTCCAGCCAGATCGACTCAGTGTCGCTGGAGCTAAAGACCCACACGAACACGGGACTCGACCAAGGCGGAGTGGAAGGCAATCCGACCTTCAATGTCTACGCCTACGGGTTCGACATCGACGAATTGAGCTCAACATGGAATGACCCGGATGGCGACGGCAGTGAGACGACGGGCGATACCATGGCCGGTGGGACGTTGGGTGACTTGCTCACCTCCGTCAGCTTCGATGTGACCGCCACGGAACAGTTGATCACGTTTGCTAACACACCTGAGTTCCAAGCTGCGGTGTCGGCGGCGCTGGCAGACGACGGCATTCTTCGTCTGATCACGGCCAAGGACGACGAGTCCACGGTCGGAACCCATGAATTCGCCCGCTTTGCTGCCGATTCCTCTACCACTGAGGGAGATCGCCCCGCGCTGATGGTGACCTACAGCGCAAGCACGGATCCCTCTGCGATTTGGCCACCGCGCAACGATCTTGGCCAAAGGCCGGCCGTACCTGCGACCACAGAAGGTGTGGTCACCATTCGCAACAATGGCGAGACCAAACTACTCACACTTTCTAACTGGGCCGTCTCCGGCCCTGACGCTGATCATGTGACGGTCAGCGATGGGCCTAGCGAGATCGCTCCAGGGGGCACTGCCGATCTCATCTACATCTTCAATAGCAAGAACGAGACAGGCGTTTTCTCCGCCACCATCACGTTTGACAGCAACGACCCAAACAGACCCAACGCTGCCATTGCGATCAGCGCTAGTGTGATCAACTCCGCGGGTCCTGATGGCCACTACACCTTTGACGATGGCACCGTAGAGGCCCCTTCCGTGAACGATATCACCGGTCACGGTCGCCACGGCAGCGTTGACAGCGCCGATGGTTCCGTGAGCTTTGGCCAAGCGTCCTTAATAGGTGGTGCAGGCCAATCAGCCTCAGTCGATGGCGGTGGCGCCATTGAGATTCCCGCCAATTCCTTTGACGACCTCACCGACTACACCGTGTCAGCTTGGGTACAATTGTCAGCGTTTCCAGCTGAATTGGGATCCATCTTTGCCAAAAGCGAATCGCCAGACAATCCAAGTGGGGCCTTGCTAGTCACGCCCGACGGTTCTCTCATCTGGCTGGTGCCAGATGCCAGTCCTGATCCTTTATTCAGCACAGACCCGCTTCTCAAATTGGGCGAAGCCGCCATGGTCACGGTGGTGTCGACAGGCAACGGCGACAATGTGAGTGTCTATGTCAACGGCGCCCTGGCGGCTTCCGGCCAAGGCCTGGGTGAAGTCGTGGCCGAACCTGGTGTGTTCTACATCGGCTCCTTTGGGCCGCTCTTCACGTCCGGTTTGGTTGACGATCTGCAAATTTCCGCCAAAGCCTTGAGCGCTGAGGAGATCAAACAACTCGCCGACAATCCGGGCACGGTGCTGGTGGCAGAACAAGCTGACAGTGACGGCGATGGTCTCACAGATACCGAAGAAATCGAGGCCGGGACAGATCCGGTCAAGGCAGACACGGATGGTGATGGCCTAGGCGATTTCGCTGAAGTGCGAGAGCACTTGACCAACCCCTTGGAAAGTGACTCTGATGGTGACGGGAGTGGGGACGGGACAGAAGTAGCCGCAGGATCTGATCCTAACGATGCGAGCAGCCTCTCCCTGAGCCTCAACTTGGTCGCCTACTATCCCCTCGATGGCAACCTTCAGGACATCGCAGGTAGCAGCCACGGGGTGGGCAAGACGTGGACACCTGGCGGCAAGGCAGATCAACCCGAGCTTCTAGCAGACAATCCCGCCACGGAGTTGACCTTCTCAGAAGGCGCCTTTGGACAGGGCGTGGATCTCGACGGAAGCGCCGCGCAATACATTGAGACTCCGATAGAGAACGAGGACATCTTCGACTTCGGAGCCCCTGACAATCCCACAGGATTCACGGTTTCCGTTTGGTACTGTGTCGATAGTTTTACCAAAGACTGGCAGGCCTTGGTGGCCAAAGGTGAGGATAACCAATGGCGGGTGCATCGCCAGGGCGGTGATACCGAACGCTTGGTGGGCAATGGCGGAGACGGAGATATCGGTCACCCAGGTCCGGGTGTGAATGATGGCGAATTGCATCATGTGGTGCTCGTCAGCGAACCGAACGTCTCCCATCGCTTCTTCATCGACGGGAAACTCGTTCAGGAAGGCAATGCGCCCAACCTTGAGGACAACCCGATGCCCATGATGATCGGTCAGAACCCAGACACTGACGACCGAACCTGGGATGGCCTCATCGACGACGTCGCCTTGTGGAACCGGCCACTGGCCAATGATGAGATCGGCATCCTCTTCAACGGTGGGGCTTCGTTAGGCCAGATCCTCACTCTCGATGTCGGTGATCCGGTCATTGTCCCTGAGATTACTGGCGTTTCCATCAGCGCCGATGGTGTAGCCTTGCAACTGCCAGCTGGCACCACCTATGAGATTGAGTACTCAGCCGACTTGGTGACTTGGGAAGTGATCGCAAGCGACGTCATTGGTAGCTACGCAGACGACGATGCCGGACGCGCTGGCGGGGAAACAGGTTACTATCGCGGTGTCGTGAAGTGATCTGCTAGATCCGACCAACGCGTCCCCTTGTCCTACTAACATTCATGATCCGACTCATCCCCTTATCAGGCATCGTCATCGCCTTGCTGGCGCTTGCTAACATTTCAACGCAAGCTGTCGATAATCTTTCTGACATCGTCACAACGAATGCCGAGCCCTATGATGTGGTGGTCGTCGGTGGGACACCGGCGGGAGTCGCGGCAGCGATCGCGGTCGGACGTGCAGGAAAGACGGTGATCCTGATCGAGCAGTCTCCCGTGCTTGGGGGCATGAATTCGTCAGGCGTGATTCGTTTGGATGATCTCTATGTGGAATCGAACAGTGGCGTGATGGAGGAATTTCGGCAACGCGTGAAAACCTATCATCGCACCGAGCTGGCCGAGGATCCTCTAGTGAAAGCTCACCTGAAGCGTGATCCTCGTTTCCCTTGGAATGTGGCCGACGGAAGAGCCTGGGAACCGCACACCGCCGCTCGCATCTATGCCGAAATGGTCGCTGAGTGAGACCCCATCACCACGCGCTTCAACGAAGTGCCAGTGGAAGTGGAAATGAAAGAGAACCAGGTCACAGGTGTGATCACGCAGGATCGTGACAATCAAGGAAACCTGGGAAAGAAGCAGGGTTACACTGGCAAAGTGATCATTGACGCCACCTACGAGGCCGATCTCGCGGAGTTCGCCAAGATCCCCTATCGCATCGGCCGAGAAGCGCGCTCCGCCGAAGAACCGCACGCTGGGAAGATCTACACCAACTTCTTTCGCGGTGTGCCAGGCACCTTGAAAGCAACCATTCTCCCACACAGCACAGGTGAAGCGGATGATCGCTCACAAGCGTTCACCTACCGTCTCACAGGAAAAGACTATGGCAGGCCAGATCACGCTTTCCGTGTGAAGGAGCCGCCGCCGAACTACAACCCCGCCCAGTATCAATGGAACCGGAACACCAAGCCCATCATTCCTAACGGAAAGTTCGATTTGTTAGGCATCAACTGGGGCGGGGATCTCACGGGCTATGGGACGCGGTGGGTGCTAGCGGACTGGAAGGAACGCGCGGAGATCGAGAAGATCTTTCGCAACTACGACCTTGGCTGGCTCTACTACATCCAAACCGAAGGCGGCTCGGCTAACATTGGCCTTCCAGAAGATGAGTTCACGGACAACAACAACCTCCCCTACCGGCTATACGTTAGACAAGGACGTCGGATCGAGGGACGCTACACCCTGACGGAGAGCGATCTTCACAAAGACCTTCGCGGCAACGGACTGCGAGGGCCGCTCCATCCGGATTCGGTGGCCATCGGCATCTATGGCATTGATGCGCACAATGTCCAAGCACCCACCTCTCGAAAGGAACCGCGATCAGGAGAAGGCGCGGCTGAAGGCACGCTACACTTATTCGATGTGACAGGCCCCTATCAAATCCCGTATGGCGTCATGGTTCCGAAGCAGCATCGCGGCATCCTCTTCCCAGTGGGCATTTCCAGCACCCACGTTGCCATGTGCAGCGTCCGTATGGAACCCGTCTGGTCTGCACTTGGACAAGCCGCCGGTGTCGCAGCCGCCCTAGCAGTGGAACAAGGGGTGCATCTTGGCGATGTGCCAGTCACGCAAATCCAGGATGAGTTGGTGAGACAAGGCGTCGTTCTGTTCTTCTACACCGATCTCCCAAAGACCACACCCGCTTTCGAAGCCGTGCAGAAACTGAGTCTCCTCGGGGCCTTCGAGAACACAGATCCTGATCGATTCCAAACCGATGGCCCAGCCGCCAGCCTCTCGGATCTCAATAAGAAAGTCTATCGCTTCCGCCCGAATGATCCCGTCACGCTTGGTGAATTTTCCAGAATGGCGGTGCGTGGTTTGCAGATTCCACTCAGCATCACCGCAGCCCATTTCAACGATGTGCCGCGCAACCACCCAGCCTTCAAATACATCGAGACCCTCTACGACTATTCAACGCAGTCTCAAGAGCCCTTCTTCGACTACGACGTGCTGAGAGAACCTGAGAAAAGTACCAGAGTGCTAGCCCGCCCCGACCAGGAAGTCAGCAGCGAATACGCTACCAAGATTCTAACTGGTTTGCTAGGGAAGGAAGTGCCTTCATCGCCCGATCCAAATACCACCCTGACCCGTGGCGAAGCGGCACAGCTCATCTATCAACAGACCAAGAGCGGAACGGAATAAGGCTCGGTCACCTCAGACAGGCGCGCTCATCATCGCCTGCATCAGCAAAAGCCGGTGATCGACCGACTCTGGCGAGTTTCTGCAGATTGCTTATAATGATTACGTTAGCCTAAAGACTAACTAAATCTCATCCAACACGCGCTGGTATAGCGCTACAGAAATCCGAAGGCCATGCACCCCAACAGCATCTTGAAGCGCCGATTCCGCTTCTGTGTTTGTGATAATCTCTTCGGTAGCCACCTCAATAAGTGTGAGATTTCTATTTGCTGCGAATGAAATCTCTCTACTCAGCATTTATATCTAGTCCCGACAAAAAAGCGGGATTAATCGCATAGATCAAATCGCCGTCAGCTCTGTTTCGGATAAGAGCCTTTAGCTTTCTCATTTCATAACCAACATCGTAAATATATGTAGGTGCCCCGGTATTTCGGTAGATTCCCAAGAAGCTATACCAAAGCAGAAGATCTAAGACGCTCGGCACCTCGGATTCTTCAATTCCTGCTTTTAGGAGGCATGATTCTACAGCGGACGCATCGACCACATCCCCCTGCTCAATAAAGCCATACAGAATATCTTCAGCGTTCTCATAAACATCTCGAATTTCGAGATTCAAGCTGTTTACTAGCTCCAACGAATATTGAGCTTCCCCCCAGGAGATGTCCTCTTCATCAATCTTGTCCTTTCCAAGATTGATCGCCCTACTCTTACAGTGTTGAAACAAGTCAATTAAACACCTTGGACGCATTAACGATCTATCGATCATATACTGTGAAGTCTCCGTCCCTGATAAATGCGAACAGCAAACCGAGTGCCATATATCATTGAATTCAGTCGATGTATTATTTTGCCCGCGAATGAATCTGCGACGCAGCATTTCGCGAAGCAGATCTGGATCGTTCCAATCGAGGGCGATTTTTGTTACTTTCCCCCTATCAGAACTCCCTTCCACCAAAAGCTCGTAAACGTCGTTACGCACGAATGTAACGCCTCGAACTGGAATTGAAGATTTAGCAATCTCTCTTTGTAGCTTTCGCACGGCTTCGATCAAGCAGCTTAGCATCATTAAATCGACTTTCGAGACGCCGGATGCTTTCCAGCCCTTATCGATATTATCGATAAGCACCCAGACACCGTCTTTTAATTTGAGATAGCCTATCAGTGCTTCGCGAAGATGACCGATGTCGTGCTTATAAGGCCCTCCGTCAGGTTGGCTGGATGGTTTCGCCTACTTCTGGAGGGTGACAGGGGCCAGTAGGCAGTTGCAGGCTCGAAAAAAAGCGGCCTTGCGGTTTCACTACCGAATCTCAGTCTAGCGAA
>JBLHHN010000268.1:0-8862 GCA_047616785.1 Verrucomicrobiales bacterium | reverse complement strand
GAAGGAATTCAAGGCTCGCCAAGCCTTGGAGAATGAAGCGCAAGAGTCAGTCCCCGCCTAAAAACAGCCAAGCTCAAACCCGAATCGCAAGCGCATTCATACGGAGGTTGCTCAGGCGCTTACGTTTGGGTCGTGATCTCAATGAAATCATCCGTGGTCAGCGTCCCATGCTGGAAAACCTCAGTAAGAGTCTCGCCATCCACAAACTCCATCACGAGAAATGCCCCATCGACATCGATACCTCCATCAATAGACGGCCACAATGTTCGGATACTCAATCCCGCCAGTGAGTGAAGCCTCCTGCAGAAGCTTCTGCTCATCCTCAGGATCGCGAGCATCACCATCCTCCGAACTTTTGAGACGTTTGATCGCCGCCCGTCGGTTCAACTGCGTGTCGCGAGCCTTGTAGACGGTCCCGAGACCTCTACTACCGATTGGACTGATAATTTCGTAGCGATCGCGAGCCATCTCATTATAATTATAATTATAATTATAATACCCACCCTAAACCCAGCTCCTAGAATCCCCATAAATCGAAAAATTTCGTATTCCTAAATGATCTTTCTAAGCCACTTCTTGCAGCAATCCTATGTGGAGGCATCACCTGAAGCTCAACCTCGTCGTGTTCATCTGGAGCCTCACGGCGATTCTCGGACAGTGGATCACCCTCCCAAGGCTCGAACTAGTCTTCCTCCGGACCGCCTTTGCAGGCCTACTCCTCTATGCCTTCTGGCAATGGTACCGCCTGCGCCGAGGCACCCCCATGGTCTGGCCTCGCCGTCCCATCCGGCTGCTCGCCAATGGAGCCATCGTCGGCCTCCACTGGGTGCTCTTCTTCTCCTCAGCCAAACTGAATGCCTCGGTCTGCCTGGCCGGAATCGCCACCATCACGCTATGGACGGCACTCCTTGAACCCCTCATCGCCCGCACTTCCTGGAAACCCTTTGAGATCATGCTAGGAGCCGTGATCGCTCTCGCACTCTTCCAGATCTCTCGGGCAGAAGCGGATCACTTACCTGCCCTTCTCCTTTCTCTGGGAGCCTCCGTCGCCGCCGCCATCTTCTCCATTCTCAATGGCCTATGGACGCGAGATGAAGACGCCATCGGAGTGACCATCTTAGAAATGGCCGGAGCCGCCATCCTCTGCCTGACCGCAGCCCTCACACGGTCACTCTTTCAAGGCACCTGGCCACAATTCTGGCCTGCCCCCATGGATTGGCTTTGGATGACAATCCTCATCGTCTTCTGCACCGCCTACGCTTACGTCATTTACATTCAGCTACTGAGAAAGCTCTCCGTCTTCAGCATCAATCTCGCCTCAAACTTCGAACCCATCTACGGCATGATCCTCGCCGCCATCCTGTTAGGCGAATCCAAGTATCTTTCTTCGGACTTCTACATGAATAGCCTCGTCATTCTGCTATGCGTAATCGTGCACACCTGGATGCAAGCAAAGACCGCTTCATGAACCTTCTTGGAACACATTTCGAATCGGTGATTCTCGACGTCACCAAGGCTTCCCAACTAGGGAAGCCCAAGGTGATCCAAGAACTCTGGAGCGGCTACGGAAAAATCCTACGCATGCCGCTGATTGGAGGTGACGTCGATTCCGTCGTGCTGAAGTACGTACAATTACCCATCAGATCCAGCCATCCCCGAGGATGGAATTCGAATCTCTCACACGAACGCAAAGTCCGCTCCTACGAGATCGAAACCACGTGGTACCGAGACTGGAGCGCCCGGTGCGATAACCGCTGCCGGATTCCTCAATTGCTCGCACTGGAACGCCACGGCGATGACGTGCTGATGGTCCTGGAGGATTTGGATCTGTCAGGGTTCCCATCGCGCTTGGGGAAAGTGAAGTGGCGGCAAGTGGAAATCTCCCTGAAATGGTTGGCCAACTTTCACGCCACCTTCATGGACGAGAAACCTGAAGGCCTCTGGGAAATCGGCACCTACTGGCATCTAGATACAAGACCAGATGAGTTAGAAGCCCTCGAAGATTCGGACCTAAGAGAAGCCGCTTCAGAGATCGATCTCCGATTAAAGCTATCACAACACCAAACCTTGGTGCATGGCGACGCCAAATTGGCCAATTTCTGTTTCTCCAAGGACGGTGACCGTGTCGCCGTCGTCGATTTCCAATACGTCGGCGGTGGATGTGGCATGAAAGATGTCGCCTACTTTGTGGGCAGCTGTTTGGACGAGCAAGCGTCTGAAGATCAGGAGCCTTCCGTGCTCGACACCTACTTCACCGCCCTACGACATGCCCTAGCACGACATCAACCATCCATGAATGCCAATGCCGTAATCGCGGAATGGCGAGAACTCTATCATGTGGCTTGGACAGATTTCCATCGATTCCTCAAAGGCTGGAGCCCAGGCCATTGGAAAATCAACAGCTACAGCGAACGCCTCGCAACAGAAGTCATCGCCAAGATCAACCGCGCCTGATTATCAGGTTGGTTCTCTCAGCAGCCTCTGATACAACGGGAGTTCGATCGCAACTTAACCCCGATATTAATGAAGACTGATGCCATGATCCGCACCCTCGTCGCAGGCCTGATTGCCGCCACTTCTTGGCAATCATTCGCTGCAGAAATCCTGGAAATAGAGGCCACTGAAGCATTCTATATCACTAGCAATGCCTCGACTCGACACGATACTGATCGCATGCTCGCAGGAGGCTGGCCAGACAACGCAGGCTGGGGACTCATGCGCGGCATCATGGCATTTGATTTGTCTACCATTCCTAAAAATAGCGGCATCGCTTCCGCATCCGTTACGCTAAACACCCGCTCAACAGGATTCTCCGTCACGAACCCCGAAGGCGCCCCTGGATATATGGCAATCAAAGACCTCGGAAATCTGGAGGCCGATCCAAACTTCGATGTCGCCGTCGTGACGTGGGATACCCTAGACCCATTGGGCGGCGACGTCTCGGGCCCAGCTTTGTCGACTTATGCCCGAAGTGATTTCCAAGACGGCCCAGCCGACAAAACACCTCTCGCTTTCACCACCAACGCCGAGACCTTTGCCGCCGCTATTTCCCGAGCCTTGGAAGCTGGCCAATCAAGCCTATATCTCATGGTGCACTGCCCTGACTTTGATGCTAATCCCGTCAACGGCAAACATTTCTATCGGCTGAAAGGCGCCAACGAGAAGCTCCCCGTGATGCAAGTCACTGTGCTAGGGGCTGACTCAGACAGCGACGGTCTTGAAGATGACTGGGAACTCGGTTTCTTTCCCGGTGATCTGACCAAACTTTCCTCCAGCGCCGACAACGATGGCGATGGACTCAATGACAAAGGCGAATTCCTCGCTGGCGCTGATCCCACCAATCCGGATACTGACAATGACACCATTTCTGATGGGGCGGAAGTTGTGAGCTTTCGCACAGACCCCACGCTGACAGACAGCGATGGCGATGGATTGGCTGACAATGACGAGATCGAGGAAGACCCATTCATCACGAATCCAGCTGCGGCTGACACGGATCGTGACGGCCTGAATGATGGCGATGAAGTCACCCTGGGCACGGATCCAAGCAATCCTGACACCGACGGCGATACTTACGCCGATGGCTTGGAGAAGGATTTCAGCTCCGACCCGACGGATCCTTCCAGTGTCACCGGCTCATTGGTCCGAGGTGGCCAATGGAAAGTTGAAATGGCCATTTCAGATTCCGCACCCTCCAGCACAGAGGAAGTAATCGCTCTGCTAGACAACGGTGCTGGACGCGTCGGCGAGGTGCAGACCACCGAGTGGGGCGTGATCAACTTCCAGATCACCACCAGTGTGGATGCGTTCTTCGATACTCTCACAACGTATCCCATCCTCGATAACCCCGTCGCGAGACCCATCGGAATGCGTGTCTCTGGTGGGATCTTTGTCAGAGAAGCCGGATTGGTCACCGTGGGCTACGATTCACGAGGCGCCACCCCTGGAGTCCTCGTCATCGATGGCCAGACCGTGGAACTCACCCCTGGCACCGGGCACAACTCAGGGCGCGGACCGAATCTCGTTTCGATGCAGCTCGACGCAGGCCCGCATGACGTGGTGTTCTATCATTGGTTGAACGCGGATACCGGCGTGTATCTCTTTTCATCCTTACAGAATGGTCAAAAGGACGACTGGGATGCGACGCAAATGGAACTGATGCCAGCGTTCGACATCGCCAATGTGATGACGGAGGATTCCGATGGTGATGGCCTAGATGACTTCTGGGAGAATTTCTACTTTGGAAATCTTGCCAGCGACGGGTCTGGAGATCAGGACGGCGATGGCCTCACGGATCAAGCCGAGTCCGAGAATCGCGCGAACCCTACAAAGAAAGACACCGATGGCGACGGCCTCGAAGATGGCCCAGAGGTCGCTGAGCATTTGACCGCCCCCAACCTCTTTGACTCTGACGGCGATGCCATCGGCGACGGGGCCGAAGTGACCGAGCATCAGACGGATCCTAACAAACGCGATACCGATGATGATAACATTGCCGACAACGTTGAAATCACCTTGGGCTCCAATCCAACGGATGCGAACAGCATTCCGGACACCGTTGTCCTCCTGCGCGATCAATCCACAGGCCGCAGTTGGCAAGACGGCTCCTTCTGGTCTGACGGCGAGCCTGCTAGTGCCGACAGGGCTTATCAAGTCGGGGGAGTGCCGGGATTAGGTACCACGCTGCGATCTCCAACCGGCAGCGATCCTGGCTTTCCTGGCGCATCGCTGACGCTGGAAGATGGCAGCACCTTGCGCCTGAAACACAGCGGCCAAGCAGCCTTTCCTGCCATCACGGCGAAGAATGCGATCATCCAACAAGGACAAGCCGGGCAGACCATTGGCATGGCCGCTGACATTGCGGTGAATGAAAGTCTTGCCTTCGATATCCAAGGAGAGAATCGACAACTGGACCTCGAGGGACATCTGTCAGGATCAGGCACACTCACACTTGGCGGTGTCCTGGGCGGCGTTCTCTCTATCAATGCTCCAGCAAGTGACTTCGCAGGCGATATCTCGATCGACGACATCACCGTGATCAATGCGGCACCAGGAAGCATTCGAGGAAACAACGTGCGCCTGTCTGGTGAACTCTTAAGTGATTCCGTGGTGAATCTCGCGGGAAAACGGCTCACTCTCATCGGCTCGGAAGTCAAAGTTCAGCTCGATCAAGACATCTACGTGAGCGAACTCTACTTTCAACCAGATCGCGAACAGGAGAATGAGTTCAATTTGGATGGCTTGTTAGGAGCCCCCAAAAGCACGGCGGTCAGTGCGGACTGGTTTGGCGATCCCAACCTCGGTTCCCTCAATGAATTGGTCGTGACCAACCTGCCCGATGGCGAAACTCCCACTGGCCGAGTGATCTATTCCGCTGATGCGGACAACGATGGCCTGCCTGATGTCTGGGAAGGCGAGAATGGACTCGATGCGGCAGTCGATGATGCCCAAGGCGATGGTGATTCCGATGGCCTCACCAATGAGCTCGAGTTCTACCTGGCTACGGCTTTGGACAATACCGATAGCGATGGCGATGGCCTCGAAGACGGAGCCGAATTCAACACTCATGGCTCAAGCCCTTCTAGCAAAGACAGTGATGGCGATGGCCTCGAAGATGGTGCTGAAGTGAACGAGTACAACACCAGCCCCTCGCTTGTCGACACGGATGCCGACGGCCTGACGGATTCCGATGAAATCAACACCCATCTGACGGATCCCACCAAAGCGGACACCGATGGCGATGGTGTCCATGACAGCCTAGAGATCGCCAATGGCGTCGATCCGCTCGATGCCGCAAGCACGGTCGCCGTCTGGAGCGTTCGCACTGTCAGCGCATCAAACGCCCTGAACAATCTCGACCAAGCCGAAGCCGCGCTCGCCGGAACTGGCGTCGTAGCCGAAGTGAATTCACAGCATGTCACGATCAACTTTGCCCCTGATGGCGGAGGAAACTATGACAACGACGAGATCTTCCCTCACATGACGGCGATCGGCCAAGATCTCAATGATTTCTCCATCGAGGTCACTGGAAGATTCACCGTCGATACCGCAGGCACCTACACATTCGGATTCAATACCGACGATGGCGGAAGCCTTGCCGTCAATGGCACTGAAGTCGTGTCCTTCCCTGGCACACGCGGTGCGGACGATTCGTTAGGCACTGTCGAACTCACTGCGGGCGACCACGACCTGCGCTTCGTGATGTTTGAGCGAGGCGGTGGATCTGCCGCCGAACTCTTCATCTCCACGGCTCCCGGCGAGCTTACGGAATTTGATAATGGCCAGTTCAAACTACTCACCGCTGCCGCTCTTTCCGAAACGCCTCCTGTCGATCCCGTTGGCGAGCCTGTTCTAACAAGCGTCGAGCGCACCGCGAATGGCGTCGCCATCGGAATTCCTGAGGGAGAAACGTATGACATCGAGTATTCGACCGATCTTCTGGACTGGACCTCCATTGCGAAGTCACAGAGCGGCACATTTGAAGACACGGAGGCCGCTCGCACAGGCGATGCCGCAGGCTTCTACCGCGGCGCCCGGCACTGAGCTCCAAAGAAGCGGCGGTTTTCAACCGCCGAGGCATTCACTTAGCGACGAACCGAACGGCGTCGACCACGACGAAGCCATCCGTTTTCGAATTGGTGACTGTGATGATCGCAGGCTGTTCAGCGGAGAACAGGTAGGTCCCGAGAGAAACAAAAGCTCCTTCAATCGTTGGGGTTTTCCTCTCATTCACGATGACCGCCTCTTCGCCACCAGCATGATGGACAGTCACAGGCACGTTTGTTGCTCGATTAGCATTCGGCGTGAAGGCAAAGTGGACGTCGTACTTCCCTGATCTCGGCAAGACCGTTTCAAAGGTGATTGTGGCCTTGCCATCGGCCTTCTGTTCATCGTGCTTGTAGCCGTAGCCTACGTGAGGCTTGGTGGCGGAGCTGGCCTTCCAGTTGCCGGATGCGGTTGCCTGTTCGTCATCGATCACGATTCCTTTCAGCTTATTGGGATCGATGTTGGGTTGGTGCGACGCCGTCGGAGGCGCATCATAGTCTATCACTTGCCCGTCGGCTAGAAGTCGGGTGCGCAACTTGTCGTATGGAACATCCTGCACGGCAATGTCATCATTGATGGCCGTGACAGCGGCGGTGGCGGCGCTTTGGCCGAGGATCATGAAGACCGGTTCCATGCGGATGGACCCGAAGGCGATGTGCGAGCTACTCACACAGACGGGCACTAACAGGTTCTCGCATTGCTCTTTCTTCGGCACCATGGATCCATAGGCGATCTTGTAGGGTGGGCATTTCACGCCGATGTCGCCCTCGTTCTGGACAAAGCCTTCGGGCGTGATGTAACGCTGCACATTGTGGGAGTCGATGGTGTAGCTGCCCATGCCGATGGCATCTGGCGTCTTCTTGCGTTGGAGAAGTTCGTTCTCCGTCATGACAAGTTCACCAATCATGCGGCGAGCCTCACGCACATAGATCTGGTGCGGCCAATGGCCGTTTTCGGTGAATTCGTCCTTGGGCAATCCCCAGGTCTTCATCTTATCTTGGATGTCTTTCGGCACGCGAGGGTCCGTGCAGTGAAACCAGAGCCAGCCTTTCTGATAGGTTTCGTGTTCCGTAAGGATCTCTTGGCGACGTTCGTAACTGGCTTCTGGGTAGTCGTAGTTGAAACCAATGTTGTCCGTGCTCATGGGACCATGATTGTTCGTATCGGTCTTGTGATTCGGGATCGGGTCAAATTTATCGAAGGTCTCACGCCAACCCGCTTCATAGATGCGCGCGAGCAATTCATACTGACCCGCATCATACCCATCCGGCTCGGAAAACGGAATCCGGTTCTCTGGATCATGGGTCAGGCACATGCGGTAGCAATAGGCCTGCACTTTCTTGTCCCCGGCATGGCGCTCGCCGGGAGGCGCAGCAGAGATGCGCGGCAGCACACCACTGTTAGGATCTCCTGGCACAACGTACGGACTGACAGGCGTCGGCACGCCGCCGAAATGATGGCGATGATGCAAGACGGTCGTCTGCACGCCATTCCAATCTTCGCCATACACGTCGCGTCCTTCACGGCCGACATGATAGTCCACCCCAGCGGTCGCCATGAGATCCCCTTCATATGTCGCATCGATGAACATGTTTCCGGCGAAGGTCTCGCCACTCAGCATCGTGATCGAGGTGATCTTGCCACCCTCACGTTTCACACCATTCTTGCGATCGAGCCATTCATCGCGATGCACAGGAATCGCAAACTCTCTGACATAATCCTCGTAGACAGCCTCCGCGACTCTCGGCTCAAAGATCCACATCGTACGATTCTTGCCATCGATGGCGGGTGTTCCCTGCCCCTTGCCGCCATACTCAGACTTCTTCTGAAATGTCCAGGTCTCGTCCTTCTGATAGGCTTTCCAAACGCGATGATAGAAATCGCGGGCCAGCCCACCGATGACCGACTTGTTGCCCGTGTCCGTCCAACCCAAGCCGCCGCTAGTGAGGCCTCCTAGATGTTTATCAGGGCCAACGATGACCGCCGTCTTGCCCATCTTCTTCGCCTGCACGGCAGCGATGACTCCGGCGGAGGTCCCGCCATAGACGACGACATCAAAAGTCTCCTCAGCTCTCGCAATGCCCACGGCAAGAAGGCTGATGGCAAGGATCAAGCGTGAGTAGATCAGTTTCAAATTCATGTTCCGTTCAACTTCTAGACCAAACCAATCCACACCTCAATCAAAGCGGTCTGAAGTGCGCTAGATTTCTGGACCAGCCGATAAGCAACTGAGACGCTATGAAAATGAAAACCAGAAAACGATACACCGACGAGTTCAAGGCCCAGGCGGTCGCGCTCGCCAAACTGGGAAAGCCA
>JBLHHN010000267.1:0-8923 GCA_047616785.1 Verrucomicrobiales bacterium | reverse complement strand
TGAGGACTCTGAAATTTATCCGCTGGTTACGCAACTTTGTCTACCGCAAGGCTTCCTGGAGCCAAGCCACCGCGAGATTGGGCAAAGCCTACGCCCAAACATGAGAAAAGTTTTCTACACCGTTGCTACAGAGGGCAAAGGCATCCGTCTATCCGTCTATCCGTCTATCGCTTCAGCTTGCGCTCTTCCATGATCACGAGAGGCCCCGTGATACTCATCTGAATCTGGCGCTCAGCCACCGCGGCCTTCAATAGGACAGTGCCGTCGATAACGACTTTGAGATCTTCTCCGAACTTGGTGGCACGCCAGATCTCACCGGCTCCCTCCAATTCCATGTCCAAGGCCTGGCTATCGGGGTCTATCATCTTGCCTGTGGTCTTGAAAGAAACCGCTAGAACAACACAAGCTTGGTCTTGATCTGTGTCTAACCGATCCACACGGACATTGATATCACCAGAAAATTCTTCGACCTCATCTCCAAACCAGCGCACCATGGATGTGGCCGGAACTTGCCAAGATTCACCCACCTCAAGTGTATGACCATCATAAAAGGCGGCGACTCCTGCTTCCACGCGATCCAGCTCTTCGAGCTTCTGTTCCATCTCCACATTCGCGATCGGATTGGCGAAGCGATGTTTCCAGCCCTTCCACATGCGATCGGCAATCAATTTCTGACCGGTCAATGGGCTGTTCTCCGTACGATTCGCTTTAGGTTGTTCGGAAGCCGGAATCTCAGCAATGTGCACATTAGACCATCGCCGCAGTTGGATCTCCTTCTGCTGAGAAGTGGGGTGTACCACCGTGGCAAAGCGATCTTTGACCATCGTCATGGTTCCCGTCCATTCCTGGCGCTCATTCTCTTCATCGAGAAAGGACATCACCAAGTCGAGATTGTCCATGCCAGCCCTGACAGATTCCTGATAAGCCAACACGGGTGATTCTGGACTCGCAGGACTGCCCTCATTTGGGACAGAAGGCGTGTCTTTCTTCTTAGAACAAGCAAAGAGCGTGAGAGTGCCAATAAGGAGAAGTGAAGTGCGCCCCATAGAAAACGGAATGATCAATACGTTAGGAATCTTGAAGTGCTGCCTGCGCGATTTTGCGCCACTCGGCGTCGATCTGCGGGACGGTCGGCTGCGTTTGCCCAGCTCGGGAATACCAGTAAGCCGAATTTCCGATGTCCCCTTCGATCAAATGCAACAGGGCGTGAATCCAATCACCCAGCTTGGAACCGAGATCCTGAGCCACGTCATGGGCATCATCCCAGCGATCCGCCTTGGTCAGCCAGAGCGCCTTGAGAGGGCCGCGCAACTCCGCCGGAGGCTCGCCCCCCGCCGCCGCTGAAGTGGCAAGATCATCTACAGTCTGAATCGCACTCATGGTCTCTCGACGTGAAAGCTTTCGGCTCAATTGTCTACTAAAAACTTAGCCAATCAGCGCTACCGCTAAAACTGAGCGGATCCCGGAGTCCTTGGGAACGGAATGACATCGCGAATATTCGCCACACCCGTGACAAACATGATCAATCGTTCGAATCCCAAGCCAAAGCCTGCATGCGGGACCGTGCCGTACTTCCGAAGATCCCGATACCACGAGTAGTCATCCATGGAGAGATCATGGGCTTTCATGTTCGCTTCGAGCACGGACAAACGCTCCTCACGCTGACTTCCTCCGATCAATTCACCGATGCCAGGAACTAACAGATCCATCGCAGCCACCGTCTTGTCGTCATCATTGCGCCTCATGTAGAAAGGCTTGATCTCTTTCGGATAATCACACACCGTCACCGGCGTTTTGAAATGCGTTTCTGTGAGGAATCGCTCATGTTCGGATTGGAGATTCAACCCGTATTCCACAGGATACTCAAACTTCACATCAGCGCTCTCCAGAATCTTTACCGCTTCCGTGTAGGGCAAGCGTTGGAACGGGTGCTCCAGCACATTCGCCAATCGCTCTAGCAGCCCCTTATCTACGAACTTGTTAAAGAAAGCCAGATCAGCTTCGCAATGCGTGAGAGCATCCCTGACCACATAAGTGACCATTTCTTCAGCCAATTGCATGTCCCCTTGAAGATCACAGAAAGCCATCTCTGGCTCGATCATCCAGAACTCATTCGCATGCCTTGAGGTGTTCGAGTTCTCTGCTCGGAAGGTAGGACCAAAAGTGTAAATGTTAGACAATGCGCAAGCAAAGGTCTCACCCTCCAATTGTCCACTGACCGTAAGATAAGTGGGCCCGCCAAAGAAATCGTTCTCGTCCTTCTGCGGCTTGGTCGAGTGCGGATCCAGCGTCGTCACACGGAACATCTCACCAGCCCCCTCACAATCGCTCGCCGTGATGATCGGCGTGTGGACATAGACGAAACTGCGTTCCTGGAAAAACTGATGCACGGCGTAAGCCAAGCGACTACGCACCCGAAAGACCGCGCCAAACAAATTCGCCCGCGGACGCAGATGCGCGATAGATCGGAGAAACTCCCGGCTATGCCCTTTCTTCTGCAAGGGATAGTCGTCAGGGCACTCCCCTAACAACCGCACTTCGGTGGCGATGATCTCCCAGAGCTGATTCTTCCCCTGAGAGGCCACGAGCTTGCCGGTCACCTCTGCCGAAGCCCCGGTGGCCAGTTTCTGCACCGCCTCGTAAGACGGCAGATCCACGTCTGCAATGATCTGGATATTCTGCAGGCAACTTCCATCATTGAGTTCGATGAAAGAGAAAGCCCTGGCATCCCTGCGCGTACGCACCCAGCCCGCCACCCGAATCTCATCCGAAGGATCTTCCCGCTGCAATACCTGATGAATCAACGATCTCATTGCGAAAGCTAGAAGCGGTTCCTCAAATTAGCGACCGGAAAACAACCACCGACCACGCTGCGGGGAACCACATGGCGGAAGTCGCTGAAGTGGTGTTACCCGCTTCTGTAATCGCGAAAGTCTCAGATGGGGCTGGCGATATCCGATCAATCTCGAGATCCCGGCCCCATCATTCAAACCTAGTTTAGATCTTCGTCCTTCACACTCCCGAGGCATCACCGGCGTGTCTTACAAATAGGTGAAGGGTCCCATCAGGGGCATTAACCTTGGAATGGCAGTCCTATCACGCTCACTTCCCTGCTAAGTGACGACGATTCAAGTCGAAATCTGCCTGGCAGAGAGAGGAGCGTGCAGGCCAGGAACGCTAACGCTCACACAAAGCAGCATCCACAACAATCAGATCCCCATTCATTTCGTGCCATTCATCTTTAGGCGGAATTCTTGCAGAATAGCTCGCTTCAGATCACGGAATCGCAGATAATTTGACCATGAAAAGCCCCTTCACAGCCTCCTCTATAGCAAGTTCCCGCCGACAATTTTTGAAAAAGGGCTTGGCGGCCAGTGCAGCGCCATTGATCTTGCCATCCTCGGCTTGGTCGCAAGACGCTTCGCCTAACAATCGCATCACCCTGGGATTCGTCGGCATGGGGATTCAGAATCGTGGGCTCATGTCGGGATTTCTAGGGCAATCGGGCGTGCAAGTGGTGGCGGTGTGCGATGTCGATACCACTCGTCGTGAAAGCGCCAAGACGATGGTTGAAGAACGCTACAAAGACAAAGTGCCTGATGGTTGGAAGGGCTGCGCTGCTTACAATGACTTTCGAGAATTGATTGCCAGAGATGACATCGATGTCGTGTGTATCGCAACACCGGATCATTGGCATGCTATCATCACACTGGCGGCATTGAACTCAGGGAAAGATGTCTATTGCGAGAAGCCGCTCACGCACAACATCCACGAAGCCGTCGAAGTGATGCGTGCCACCGAGAAGAACAAACGCGTCTTACAGACAGGTTCCATGCAGCGATCCATGAAAGAGTTTCGCGTGGCCTGCGAACTGGTTCGCAATGGCCTTATTGGCAAAATCGATAGAGTCACTTGCAACTTCGGCGGTCCCGGCATTTCTTGCACCCTGCCAGAGCAAGAAATCGAGCCTGGCCTTGACTGGGACCGTTGGCTGGGACCCGGCCCCGAGCGCCCCTATCACTCCGATCTCTGCCCACGTGGTGTGCATGGCCATTTCCCGGCCTGGCGAACCTACAAAGAATACGGTGGTGGATCCGTGAGCGATTTCGGCGCTCATCATCTCGATATCGCCCAGTGGGGACTCGACATGGACGAAAGTGGCCCTGTCAAAGTGATCCCTGCAGACAATTGGCAGAAGGCGTCGAATGGCGCGGTGCTAGTCTATGCCAATGGAATCAAGGTGCATCATGGCGGGGACACGGCCGCGCGATTCTTCGGCAGTGAGGGCGAAGTCGCCGTGGACCGCGGCCGTTTCGAGCTCAAGCTCGATGGCAAGACGATCACGCGATTCTTTGGCAAAGAAGACGGAGGTTCCCTGGAATCCAAACTCATCGCGGTCGAGAAGGAGTATCTCAAGGAGCCAAAAGTATCGCTCTATCGCAGCGAAAACCATCTCAAGGACTTCCTCGAATGTGTGCGCAACCGGAAACAACCAATCACGCATGCAGGCGTCGGCGGACGCACCGCGATTTGTTGTCACCTAACTAATCTGACCTATCATCACGGCGAAACGCTGTCATGGGATCCTGACAAACTCGCCTTCGCCAATGGCAGCGGCAAGCCGGAGTGGCTGACACGCGACTACCGTGGCGAGTGGAAGATTTAGAGCTCCTTTCCAAGGCTCACCAATTACGCGAACAGCACCTCATGCCCGAACATCGTTAGCATGCTACCCACCGGACAGGAAGGTCATCTTGTCAGAGAAGATCGTGCTCTTATCGAAAACACCATCATTGTCCGAGTCCTATCCTACGGCTCACTATCAGTCCTGCCAGAATTCTCTCCGAGCTGGCAAATACGTAGGAAACTCAGAGTTGCGGTGTTTACTCACCAACCCAATTACGATTAACGTGGCATCGTGTACCTCTTAGTCTCTCTAGCCCTAATTGTGGGATCACTTTTAACCAACTGTTCCAAACGGAATGATTTGGAAAAGACCAGTGACGATGCTTCCCTGAGTAGAGTGCAAAGCAAGAAGTTGGAGCCGCGCTCCGTTGGCGAAAACGCTTCTCTGTTTCATCCAGTGAAGCCGAGTGAGTCGGGGATCGACTTTGTGCACAGCTGGGCACCGGACAATCAATCTGAACGCGATTTGATCGCCACCGTCTTTGCTGGCGGTGCGGTGGCTCTGGGCGATATTGATAGTGATGGCTTGCCCGAGATTCTTCTAACACGGCCACACGGTGGGTCTCGACTCTATCAAAATCTAGGTGGATTAAGATTCAAAGACATCACTGGTGAAGTGGGCATTGAAAGTGCCCTAGCGAACGCTTGGACTTCGGGAGCAACCTTTGTCGATATTCAAGGAGACGGCCATCTCGATCTTTATGTCTGCAGTTACGGTGGCCCGAACAAGCTCTTTATCAATGATGGGCTGGGCCGTTTCTCCGATCAAGCGCTGGCCTATGGATTGGCATATTCTGGCGCTAGTGTCATGATGAGTTTCGTCGACTATGATCGGGACGGTGATCTTGATGCGCATCTGTTAACAAATCGGCTCTCAGGGGGGAACAGACCTGATGCATTGCAATTCCAAATCGTCGATGGGCGAGTGATCACCCCAAAGCCTTATCGAGACGAGGTCGGTGCCATTCTGAAGCACGACGGTGGCCCCTTTCCCTACGATGCTGGTCAGGCGGATCGCTTGTACCGCAACGATGGGGGCTCGTTCACAGACGTGAGTGAGAGCGCCGGTTTACTAGGACATTGGCAAGGCCTATCCGCTACTTGGTGGGACTATGACGCGGACGGGTGGATCGACCTCTACGTAACGAACGATTTCTTCGGCCCCGATCATCTTTATCACAACAATCGAAACGGCACTTTCACCGATGTCATTGCCGAAGCAGTGCCGAACACGCCGTGGTTCTCAATGGGAAGCGACGCGGGCGACCTTGATGGCGATGGTCGCCTCGACTTGATCGCTGCCGACATGGCGGCGACCACGCACTACAAACAGAAGGTCAAGATGGGCGACATGGACGCAGAAGGCTGGTTCCTCGAAATGCCGTCCCCCCGTCAATACATGCGCAATGCGGTCTACATCAATACCGGAACGCCACGTTTCTCGGAAGTAGCACAAATGGCAGGCCTCGCGGCTACAGACTGGACCTGGGCCGTGAAGATTTCGGACTTTGATTGTGATGGTCGCAACGATGTGTTCTTTTCCAATGGCATGACTCGGGACTTCTTCAATGCCGACGTGCGGGCGGAAGTCCGCGCGATTCGCGAGCGCACGGGCGAGAACCGTTGGAGTGAGTATCCACAACTAACAGAGCGCAACCGATTGTTCAGAAACCTCGGAAATCTAGACTTTGACGATGTATCGGAGAAATGGGGATTCGACAGGGATACCGTTAGTTTCGGAGCTGCTACCGGTGATCTCGATGGCGATGGCGATCTCGATCTGGTGGTGAACCATTTCCAAGAAGCGGTCGGTGTTTATCGGAACACCTCGGTATCTGGCAATGTGATCAAACTGGTGTTGCGTGGTGAGGGAGCGAACCACCAAGCTATCGGAGCTGAAGTGAGGGCTGTGACAGATCAGGGCGAGCTGGTGCGCTTGCTGCAGCCCGTGCGAGGGTTCATGGGCTGCGATTCGGCAGAGGTGCTGTTCGGGATAGGCGAAGAAACGAGCGTGAAAAAGTTAGTCATCCGATGGCCCTCTGGCAACCGGCAACACCTGGACGAACTGGCTACCGGTAGCGTCTATTTCATCTCGGAATCGGCGGACACTCCCTCGACAGCCGCACCTTCGCAGCCAGCGACTTTGTTTGTGGAGCACCAACTCGCACAGATGCCAAGGCATGCGGAGCGGGACTTTGATGACTTCGCCGTTCAACCTCTTCTGCCAAACAAACTATCCATATCAGGACCGGCCATGGCGTGGGGAGATCTCACTGGCAATGGAAAACCCGATTGCTTTCTCGGTGGGGCCTCCGGTCATCCCGCACAACTTTGGTTGCAGTCTAGTGAGGGTAAGTTGTTTCAACAGCGCATTCCCTTCTTTGACGATGACGCTATGTGTGAGGATGTCGACGCAGCGCTCTTTGATGCCGATGGGGATGGGGATCTCGATATTTATGTGGTTTCCGGAGGAATCGAGGGTGGCCCCTATCAGGATAGGCTGTATTTGAGTGTCGATGGCGGGCTCAGTCCAGCTGAAGAGGGGGCTATACCAATCATGGACTTCAGTGGCGGTTGTGTCGCTGCTGGCGATTTTGAAGGCGACGGGGATGTGGATCTCTTCGTCGGAGCACGAGTGATTCCAGATAAGTATCCTACATCGGGGCCAAGCAAATTATTACTCAATGACGGTATGGGACGATTTACCGATTCGCGCTCGGAAGTGCTCTCCGCTACAGGAATGGTCACAGACGCTCTGTGGTCTGACATTGATGCTGACGCAGATATTGATCTACTGGTGACCACGGAATATGGCCCCGTGAAAGTGTATCGTAATGATAAAGGCGCCTTGATTGAAGCGACGGTGGCTGCAGGATTGGCAGATCGCCTGGGATGGTGGAACGCCATCGTTGGGGCGGACATTGACGCTGACGGCGACACCGATTTCGCGGTCGGCAACTTTGGCTGGAATACCAAGTATCATCCCAGCGTGGAGCAGCCGCAACTCCTTTATTACGGAGACTTCGATGGCCTAGGAAAAGCTCATTGCGTTGAAGCGCACCCGGATGGTAATGTGATTGTACCTAACAGAGGTCTCAGCTGTTCAAGTGGCGCGATGCCGTTTATTAAAAAAAGGTTCGGCACTTTTCACCAATTTGCGACTGCGAATCTGGCAGATATCTATACACCTGAGAAACTAGAGGCTTCAGTTCGACTCGCAGCGAACGAATTGGCGAGCGGCATCCTGATCAACGACGGCCAAGGCCGATTCACATTCGCTGCCTTGCCAAAAAGGGCGCAGGTCGCGCCATGCTTTGGACTGACGTTTTTAGAAGCCAATGGTGATGAGAACGTCGACCTCTATCTGTCTCAGAACTTCTACGGTCCACAGCGCGAGACTGGTAGGATGGCTGGCGGTGTGGGACAACTGCTTCTAGGCAATGGCGATTCGACTTTTACAGAAATGACGCCGGACAGGAGTGGGATTGTCATCTCAGGTGACGGACGTGCTGCCGTGACCCTCGATTACGATGGAGATGGCAAAGATGACATCGCAGTGGCGGTCAACAACGGCCTGCTTAGACTTTTCCATTCTCTTCATCCTTGACTTACGGACCGACTTTTGCGGGAATCACACGCCTCAGCTCTTGCTGTCCGCGTTCCCATCACCGGCGACAAGTCAACTGAACTAACCCATGCCATACGACTATGAGAAAACGGAAGTTACTTGTCTCTATTTCAGCTATACTGTTAGCAGTGACTGGTTTGCCAGTAGTCCAGGCAGCTGAATTGGTTGCCCATTATGAATTCGAAGATCCCGACAATCTTGGACTCGACAGCTCAGGGTTGGAGAACCATGCGGACGATGTTAGCAGTGTGGAACAGGTTGAAGGGCAGTTCGGCCAAGGCGGCTTCTTTGACGAAAGCCAAGCCAGCAATTTTATCAAGACTGGTGGATTAACTGGATTCACCGGCAAGCCTGGGGTCACCTTGGCCGCTTGGGTGAAGCTTGACGAAGGCACCACTGGCTTCGACGGGATCATCAGTCAGGATAGCGGCGCTTGTTGCGACAACCGCATTCTCCTGCACAGCGGTGATCATAAACCGTTTATCAATCTGAGTGAGCACGCCGATCGTCATCTCACTGAAGGACCAGAGTTCAATGTCGACGAGTGGATGCACATTGCCATGACGGGATTGGATGGCGATGGTGTCTCGGAGGCTCGCGTGTATGTCA
>JBLHHN010000266.1:0-8923 GCA_047616785.1 Verrucomicrobiales bacterium | reverse complement strand
TGCATCGTAGCGTCATAGCAGCTCCATTCCGAAAATTCATCCTCGACAGAATAGACTTCACACGGGCTGACGGAGAGCGCTTCGCCGCTTGAATCCCCGAGATAGAACTACTCACTGTCCAGATTTACCTTGCCTTCTGATGGTCAAATCTGGTAGCCGTTGAGGTTGCGATCGTTTCATTCGTTGAAATGCTCGAGAACTAACCCAATCAGAAACCACTCACCATAAGGTAACCATGAAGATTAGAAGCTTCATAGCCATCGGCGTATCGTCGTGGCTATTAACCACCGCCCCTTCGCTCATCGCGGCTGATGAGATCTTGTTTGAAGAAGGCTTTAATACAGATGGCGAAGGCACGCGCTACACGAGTGAAGGACGACTCGTATCTGAGATCGCCGATCACGTCGCCAATGGTGTTACCGTCGACCAAGTGGGCCCCGTTTATTGGGGGCTTAGTTCGGAGGTTTCTATTGTGGGCGTGCCAGGTCCTACCGCCGCACGACGCGTGGTCATCACTTGGCACCACGACCTCACGGCTGATGATGTCACGACCGATGGCCTGGAAATGTTGGATGCCACGATCGCTTGGCTGACTGGTGGCAAGGCTAGTCCCAGAGTATTGTTCACACCTGCGCCCATGGGCACAGGAGATGATGTGATTGTTGATAGACTGAAGGCTGGCGGAGCTACGGTCACGAATGACGAAGACACGGCGGGTGCTCTCCCACCGGTTGCAGATTTCGATCTGGTCATTCATTCCAGTCAGACATCCACTCCTAGCCGTTTCACAAACTATGCGGTGCCATATCTCACTTACAATGCACCCGACCATGACGATGAACTACTAGGTACGATCGGGGCCTCTGAGACACGGAACGTTGGAAACGTCACGGTGGCCTCTCCGGAGCATCCTGCTGCGGGGGGCAAGACTGGAAGTATTCAGTTCTTCACTGGCGAAGTCCTAGCAGATTTCCCAGGAACGGAAGTGCCCGATGGATCATCCGTGATCGCCTCGTATCCCATCGTTGATGTGCCGCCGGTCACGAGCCTAGCAGATGTCGAGATGATGGTGTCTGGTGAAATTGAGACTGTGGTGAGTGAGGGAACGATTCCGTCGGCTGATATCGAGAGCGGAGACGGTGGAAATTTCGATGCGAACAATGCTCCTCCAGGTAATCCTGTAGGCAGCTTTGTCACAGTGAGCACGGGTAGCTTCAAAGTGAAAGAGCCAGGGACCTATGGTATTGCGCTCTGGGTCGCAGGTGGTGGAAGTCTGAGGATCGATGTCGATGGCAATGGTCTCGACGCGAGTGACACCGTGATCACTCAAGACACGGTCACCATCGTAGATGGGTTGATAGAAAGCACTTCCAACTATGCCGATGTGGCTTTCTCAGCTGCGGGCGATTATGCTTTTGATTGGGTGGCCTATAGTCCGACGGTGGTCATGGGCTCCGAGATCTTCTTCACGTTTGTAGCTGGAGCAGATCAGCGTGATGGGTTGGATGACCAAGAAATCTGGGCACCTCTCGCAGATTGGGAAGCCAATGGGATCACGGTGCTTCCGATCAATCTCAATGGCGAGATTGCAGTGAAAACCTATGAGCAGCCCGCCCAAGTGATTGAAGAGCGTCCTCTCATTGTGGCGATCAATGGTCCTGATGAGGGTGGTCAAGTCTTCGGTGGCGGTGCGTTCATTGACGCTGAAGGGGAGGCATTCTTTGCCGGATCGGGCCTGAACAAGTTCCTAGGGGAGATCGCGACGAAGAGCGTTACTCTGAACCCGGTCAATGTGGCAGGTCAGACAGGCCTCAAACTCAAGCTCTTGGTGGCGGCGACGACCCTCGACTTTGAAACGTCAGATTTACTAGACGTCCTGATCGATCCTAACAATAGCGGGACGTTCCAGCCATTGGTGCATTTCACAGCGCCATCGGGCAATGACAAGTTCTTCTCTGATGGTAAGACGGATCTTAACATTGCCTTTCAAGAAATCACAGTGGACATCCCGGACGGCGCGACTGATCTCGTCATTCGCGTGGAAGCGGTGACAACGTGGTGGAATGAAGTGGTCGCGTTCGACTACATTCGGGTGGTCAAGGAGGCCGAGTTTGCCGACCTCTGGCTGTTGGGAGATGATGCCAATGGCAACCAAACCGAGTTCAGTCAGGAACAGGGAATGGATGCAGCGCCGGGTAGCGCGACGGCTCAAGATGATGATTTCTACTTCTGGGGTGTCTATCCAGATCCTATTGGTACAGTGACAGAGAATGAGCCTTTCTTGAACTTTGATAGAGCCCATGTGCCGGGCGATCCTTTCAATAGGATTCATTTCAATCTCGACGCCGAGAGCGCCGCTGCGGACACGGAGTTGCGCATGACCTTCGGCTTGTGTTGCTTTGGAGCGGCCGATGACGGCCCTAGTGATCACAACCTTGTGTTCCGACTGAACGGCAAAGAGTTCTTCAGTGAAGATGCGGTCAATGGTGATCGTGTCATAGAAGAGGTGGTCGTCGCAAGCGACTTCGGTGTGGTCGAAGGTGTGAACACCATCGAAATCGAGCGCACGGGTGGCAGTGATTCTGCGTGGGTTCAGTATGACTACATTCGCTTGGAAGCGACAGCAGGTGAGCCTGTGCCTCAACCGACGGCGGTAGCGGCAGGAATCATGATCGTATGGGATGCGGTGAATCCAGATACAACCGCGACGGACTTGATCGGTGGTTCTTCGATCACGTTTGTGCCGAAGCAATACCCTGGCAGTAACTCCAACGCGATGGGCACTTTCTTCACCGGTGACGGTGGCACCACGGGAAATGCTGAACTGGACACGGTCTACGACACTCATGGGTGGGCTCCCGAAGGCACAGCGATCACGCTCGAGGGCTTGACTGCTGGTGAAGTTTACAAAGTGCAATTGTTAGGCGCGGGAGATACGCGTGCCTGTTGTGACACACGCAACCAAGCGGCATCCGATGGACAGGGGAATGTGAGTGGCGACTTCGGTCGAGGGAACAGCTCGGTGGTGGGCACGTTCACGGCAGGTGGTGAGACTCAGGATATTCAGATCATCTCAGGGACTGACAATGGTGTGGACCCTGGTCTCAGTGGATACATCGTTACCGATGCCAATGGGGTGCTGATCGAAGCGGTGAACACTTCCGGTGATGTCGATGTCACGGTGGAATCCGGAGGCGGCGGGGGAGGAGAGACGCTTGATGTCCTCTTCCTCGGTGCCGATGACACGGGTGAGACGGGTGCCGACGCCAATGTGCTAGCCTTCTTGGGCGAGACGTTTGGTGTGGCGAACACGCGCTATCAACGCGCGGGTGCCGCAGATGGATCGGAGACGGCCGATGTGATCGTGTTCTCATCCACCTTTGGCTCAGGAGACGTGCGAGGTAAGTTCCACAACTCTCCAGTGCCAATCGTGAACTGGGAAGAAGCCGTCATGGATACTGCCGATGGTGAGTTCGGTCAAAGTCTCGCCGTGATGACTAAGTCTACCGATACCACACAAATGGCACTCGGTGATCATCCGATCGCTGGCGATCTCGCAGGAACGACGATCGATTATCTTACGGCTGCAGGTGTGGAGACGGTAGGTTCTACTGAGCTTTCGTCAGGAACCGACACCGTTGGCACAGGCGTGGACGGGGCGATTGCCGGCTTGGCCATGCTCTTCGTCACGGAAGCAGGCGCGGCCGTTGCGGATACCGCTGGTATCACGGACAATGTCTCGCCGGCACGACGCGTTGCCTTCCCGATGACGGATGTGACGTTTGATTCTCTAACAGATGCCGGAAAGCAGCTATTCGCGAATTCCATCCGCTGGGCTGCGGGTACGCTCAGTGATGGTAACTTGCTAGCGAACGGCTCGTTTGAGGAGCCCGTCCTAGATAACATCAACACCAACAACCTTGGGACGGTTCCAACGGGCTGGAGTCAAACGGGTGATGATGTGACGTGGAATCTAATCAGAAACGATGGGACTCCCTACGGCAGCGGTGTTGACAATGCTGCCGATGGATCGCAGATCATCGATCTCAACGGCATCTTCGAGATCTTCCAGAACTTCACGGTGCCATCCGATGCTACCGTGACCTTTGGTGCTTCGTTCTCCAACCGTGAGGGGCACGATGGATCAGATCCTTCGACGGTCGGCATCTATGACGCCTCGGGAGCGAATCTGCTTTCGCCCGTCGCGTCTGTGGATACCTCCGCTGAGTCGATCCCGTCAGACCGATGGCTCTCCGGCCAAGAGTCTGTTAGTCTTACGGCAGGAGAGTATCAGATTCGGATTGCATTGAATAACTTCAATAACGTGGATGCCGTCTTCGTCAGGTTCGGCAGTGGTGGCGATAACGGTGGAGGAAACAACGGTGGAATTGGTGGAGATCGTTTCACGACTCTCCAGGATGTTGGTATCACAGCCAACGGTGTCTTCGGAATCACCATCCCTGATGGCGCAACGGCTGACATCGAATACTCGACGGACCTCGTGAATTGGGAGGCCATTGCTCCGGGTGTCACCGGTGCCGTCGAAGAGACCGATTCAGGGCGAATCGCCGCCCCAGCTGGTTTTTACCGAGGCGTCCAACCTTAGGTTCGGATCCTCGAGAATCATTTGATTCACAGCATGGGCAGGGGCGTGAGCCTCTGCCCATGTTTGTTCTCACCGCAGTCGTTCCATCTTGACTTGAGTGGCCCCATTGCGCAGCGTTTCCCCCATGAACCTTAAATCTTCCATAGTTGGATTCGCGGCGCTTTCTCTTTGTTTGTTAGGCCAAGCTGTTGCCGATCATCATGAAACGAATCACCCGCCCAAGGGATTCACCGCCATCTTCAATGGGAAAGATCTAGCAGGTTGGTTTGGGCACGGGACGGAAGACCCACGCAAGCTTTGGGCCATGAGCGCTGACGAACTTTCGGCGCACCAGGCAAAGACCTTGGAGGACGTCAATCAACACTGGTCCGTTGAGAATGGTGAGCTCGTCAATGATGGTCACGGTCTCTATCTGACGACGAAGAAGGACTATCGCGATTTCGAATTACTGTTAGAATACAAGACAGTTGCTCTCGCTGACAGTGGCATTTACTTGCGGGGCGTTCCTCAAGTCCAGATCTGGGATCCCACGGAAGAAGCCAAGTTCAACATCGGTGCCGATAAAGGTTCCGGGGGGCTCTGGAACAACGCGCCTGGTAGCCCAGGCAAAGATCCTCTCAAGCGCATGGACAAGCCGTTTGGCGAGTGGAACCAGTTCCGCATTGTCATGATCGGTGAGCGAGTGACCGTGGATTTCAATGGCGAACGCGTGATCGAGGATGCGGTGATGCATAACTTTTTTGACAAAAGCCTCCCCATGTTTGCGAAGGGGCCCATCCAGCTTCAAACCCATGGCGGAGAGATTCGCTGGCGCAACGTCTTCATCCGCGAGATTGGATCCGAAGAAGCGAACAACCATTTTTCGAACAATGGCTTCACCAGTCTCTTTGACGGGAAGACCTTAGATCATTGGCAGGGTGCGGTAGAGAACTACGAAGTGGTCGATGGAAACATCCGCTGCAAGCAAGGCAAAGGCGGCAATCTCCTCACTAAGGATGAGTATGAGAATTTCATCTTCCGCTTTGAGTACAAGCTGCCTCCCGGCGGCAACAACGGCGTCGCCGTTCGCGCTCCTCTCCAAGGCGATACCGCATGGGAAGCCTTCGAGATTCAGATCCTCGACGATGGGCATGAAAAATATGCCAATTTAAAAGACTATCAATACCACGGCTCTGTCTATGGCCTTGTCCCCGCCAAGCGCGGTTACAATCGCCCCGTCGGTGAGTGGAACTACCAAGAAGTCGAAGCCAACGGTTCGCACATCAAAGTCACCGTGAATGGAACCGTCATCGTCGATGCCGATGTGAGCAAGATCGACCGAAGCAAAGTCGAGAAGCTCCCCAAAGGCGTGGACCGCACCAAAGGCTACGTCGGCTTCGCCGGACACAGCGACCCCGTCGAGTTCCGCAACGTCTCGATCAAGCGACTCTGATAGAGTAGCCTAGGCTTCCAGCCTGGCACTATCGCGAAGCGCAAAAGCTTTCTAAACGCAAACAGGCCCAACGGTTTCCCGTTGGGCCTGTTTCGTTGGGATTTGTCAGTGTTGATTCAAGCCGCACAGCGCCCGTGTCTGAAGACGACCAGTCCTGCGGATAGGAGCATCCATCCCGCGGTGCTAGGCTCAGGCACACCGACAGCTGTGACCCGAATGAAACCGCCTCCATTGAGAACTTCAGTGCTCTGCTGGATCACATTCAGACCAAGAGAGTAACTGCCAGGACCGATAGAAATACTTCCGGAACTCCATTCTGAATTGTCAAACCAAACCCTTGGTCGGCCGTGGTTGCGTCAGGGGACAGACCCGTCACTTGAGCGTAGCATCGGTTAGGTACCGCAGAAAGTCTGGCAAACCACCTCACTAGGCTTGGGTGCCTTTTCCAAGTCAGCGAATTCAGGACGATCATCGAAGGGAAGCGTTGTGGCCTCGACCAGCCGGTGGAAGGCGGCGAAATCGCTTTCCTGCTGGGCGTTTTTGATAGCCTCTTCCACGCGATGATTGCGCGGGATGAGAATGGGATTGGCAGACCGCATCTTGCTCAACTGTTCTTCGGAAATACCAGGCGCTTTTTCGCGCCAATGTGAGAGCCAGGCCGAGAAAGCGTCAGGATTTTCAAAGAGCGCCCCAAGTTCATCGGCGGAGCTCCCAGCGGCGACCTTTGTGAGATGCCTGAAGAACAGCGTGAAATCGACTTTCTGTTCGGCGAGCGTGCTCAGGGTGCCTTTGATAAAGGTTTCTGCGTCACCGGTCTCTTCTGGGAGCCCGAATTTGGAGCAGAAGCCTGTGAGGTAGTGCCTGCTGAAATGTTCGGTGAAGGTTTCGATAGCGGATTCTGATAGAGCCATGGCCTTCTCCGTGTTGTCGGACAACAAGGGCGAGACGGCTTCTGCCAAACGCATGAGGTTCCAATGCCCCGCCATGGGCTGATTACTCCAGGCGTATCGACCATTCCGATCAATCGAGCTGAAGACTTTGTCGGCCTGGAAGGCGTCCATGAAGGCACATGGACCGTAGTCGATGGTCTCGCCTGAGATGGTCATGTTGTCCGTGTTCATGACCCCGTGAATGAACCCGAGATGCATCCAATGCGCGATCAATCTCGCCTGCGCGGCAATGACGCTTTCTAAAAAGGTTTTGTAAGGATTCTCTGCCTGCAGCACCTCAGGATAGTGTCGGGCGATGGCGTGGTCAGCGAGTGCTCGAAGCGCTTGAACATCATTCTGCGCGTAGAAGAACTGGAACGTGCCCACACGGATGTGGCTCTTGGCCACACGCGTGAGGATGCCGCCAGGCACAGGAGATTCCCGGTAAACGGTTTCCCCGGTGCTGATCGCCGCCAGTGCGCGCGTGGTGGGCACACCGAGCGCGTGCATGGCCTCGCTGAGTATGTATTCCCGTAGCACTGGGCCAATGGGCGCCTTGCCATCGCCACCACGTGAATAGGGTGTTCTGCCAGAACCCTTCAGTTGGATATCGCGTCGTTGTCCGTCGCGATCAATGACCTCACCTAACAGAATCGCGCGTCCATCCCCCAACTGAGGGACCCACCCTCCGAACTGATGACCCGCGTAGGCTTGGGCAAGCGGTTCGGCGCCTTCTGGCATGGCATTGCCCGCAAGCATGGCCATGCCATCAGCAGAGCCCAGCCAATCCATGTCCAGCCTCAAACTCGTCGCAAGTAACGCATTCACACGAATGCTCATGGGCTCAATTACCTGAGCTGGCTCGACGAAAGCAAAGAAATGCTCAGGCAAGCGCGCGTAGCTGTTGTCGAAGGGAATGGGCGGCATCCCGCCATCCTGACCTACTCTCCCAAGGCGCGCCACTGGTCATTGAGGTCGAAGCGTGGTTCAAGCTTCTCTATTTGAACGAAGGCTTGTCCTGTGTGATCCTGATAGCATAGCCTCTCAGGAGGGTGTGACCGGCGAATAATATGGTGGCTATGGTGTTCAATAGAAAAAATATAACGATAGGCTGTAATTTGTGGTAATTACATGGAAGATGCTTAGGCATGACAGCCGAGGTCTTACATAACGACGACGAGACGATGACCATCAAGGTGACGGTTAAGAAAAGTGCCGCCTTTCTTGAATGTGAAGAGAATATCCAGGACGCCCTGAATGAGGCGGGAAGTCTTTGAGGCGGGAAGTCTTGCTACAGAGCAATGCCTCGAGGATTTTGATAGCGATGGTAGTCCGATAACTGTTGTTGGCCGAAAATTGACGGCAAAGAAGGACAAAGTTCCGAAAAAATACGAAACGCCCTACGGCATAGTGACCCTGCCGCGATTTGTCTATCAAGATTTGTTCTGCTTCAGATGAAATGGGAGTTTTGCCGGTTGAGTTTAGATGAATAGTTGGGGCGCTCGTAACCCAACCCAAACATGACGAAACCAAGCAAGAAAACAACGCGGCGGCGCTTCAAAGCGACCGAGAAAGTCAAGATCCTCAACGGCACCTCGTCGATCGGCAGCCGATCTCCGCAGTGTGCGATGAACACGAAATTCAGCCCAGCCGGTTCTACAGTTGGCAGACCTATCTCTTCCAGAATGCGGCCCTCGTCTTCGATGCTCCACGTGGTCCGAAGCCAACGGCCCAGGCCGAGCAGCGCGAACAACTCGAAGCCAAAGTCCGCGAGAAGGACGAAGTCATCGCCGAACTCATGGCCGAGTACCTCCAAATAAAAAAAAGACTGGGGAGAGATCGTGAACACACACATCTGTGAGAGCAAACGGCGCGAGATCGTCCTGGTCATCGAGCACTGGCGGGCGAAGACTGAACTCAGCGCCAAGACATTGGCGGAGTGGAGTTCGCTTCCTT
>JBLHHN010000265.1:0-8999 GCA_047616785.1 Verrucomicrobiales bacterium | reverse complement strand
GTGATTTGGACTACATCACAGGTGCCGTGCGTCCAACGGGAATTGCGACCGGTGGCGATGTGTTGCAATTGCCCGATACTCCGTTTAGCGGGTTCTTAGGACAGTTCAACATTGCTGAGTTAACTCGCATTAAGGTTGATCCGGACATCCCAACCACAGTTGGCCAAGACTATTAGCGCCAATCCTGCCACTTGAACCTGGATCGGCACAGCAACTGCCGACGATCCTGATAATTCACCATTTCCAGAAATTGTTATTATGCCTCACTTCTTGCCAAGTGGTGCGATTCTGTGGAATGACTCACAGGAACATAACCTTCCGCACGGCACCGGGTTCGGCGATTGGAAACCAGAAGGCGAGGCTGGTGACGGAGTGCGTGCAGTAGGAGTAGTGCAGAAGTTCGATGACACTGCGGCCAACCAATTTGGCGGCGTGATTAAGATCAAGTACAATGGAATAGTCAATGCAGAGGATCCCAATTGCATGACAGGCTAAGTGGCGCGGCCTGCAAACGGTGGTCAGGATCGTGCGCATGACCCACCGGACCGGGACGCGCGAGGAGCTGAGCAAGGAGACGCACTACTACCTCAGCAGCCTGGCGGACGACGCCGCGCACCCCGCGGATCTAGTCCGGAGCCATTGGTCAGTGGAGAACACCTGCCACTACGTGCTCGACGTGACCTTCGGCGAGGACGACTGCCAGGTCCGCGAGCGCAACGCGGCGCACAACCTGTGCGTGCTGCGCGAGCTGAGCGCCAAAGTATTGCGCGATCACCCGGAGAAGAAATCCATGCGGGCCAAGCGCAAGCTAGCCGCCCTCGATCCCGCGTTCCGATTTTCCCTGCTATCAATAATCCCTCTCGTTTCTCATGCGTAAGCCCTGCCGCGCAGTCCTAAGTGGGCCTCTTTGCGTTGCTTCTTGGGGGAGCCCTCCTATAGTTCGGCCAACAACATCACCCATTGATACCATGTCTGAACAAGAAGCACCCAAGATCACAGCGTATTTGAAAACCTTCTGCGGATGGAGTGAGGGCGTTCGCGCCACCATGCGGAAGTACGGTCTAGAGTTTGAGGAGAAAGATATCATCAAGAACGAGGCGTTTCGCTGGGAGATGGAGCACAAGACGGGACAGCCTCTTTCGCCGTGCGTGGAGGTGAATGGCACGATGTTGCCGGATGTGTCTGGTCAGGAGGTGGAGCAGTACATGTTGGAGAATGGGCTGGTTCAAGCCACGGAAGCGGAAGCGGATGCGCCGACGGATTCGGCCTGCTCTGCCGAGCAGCATGAGAAGATGGCGCAGGCTTCGTCCGCGCAGTTTATCAAAGAGTAGTTCGTCCTTCACGGAGAGGAATACTTTGATGGGATTCGGCTGTCCTTGAGGGGGTGACGTCGCGCGTATGGAACTGCATCAGCTTCGCTACTTTGTTGCGTTGGCTCAGACGGGGAACTTCAGCCGTGCGGCGGAGGTTTGTCATGTCACCCAGCCGTCGTTGAGCCAGCAGATCAAGAAGCTGGAAGAGGAGCTTGAAGAGCCATTGTTAGTGCGGCGGATGAACAAGTCGCGCACGACGCTGACGGAGGCCGGGGAAATTCTGCTTTCCCTGGCCCAACGCGTTCTCGCAGAAGTCGAGGCCGCTTATCGAGCGATGGAAGATCTGAGTGATCTCACGCGTGGTAGCATCACGATGGGAGTGATCCCTACCATCGCACCCTATTTCCTTCCTGAGCTGATCAGTGCCTTCCAAGACAAGTATCCTCAACTGCGGTTAGAATTGCGTGAGGATCACACGGAAGCGTTGTTGGCCCAACTGCGTGCGGGTGATATCCATGTGGCGATCTTGAGCCCACCGGTGGCTGGGGAGTTTGTCGTTTACCCGTTGTTTGAGGAGGCTCTTTTCTTGTGTGTGTGTGAGGATTCTGAGTGGGTGAAGCGCCACGAAGTGAGTTTGGAAGACTTGAAGGCGGAACCTTTCCTTCTATTGCATCAGGATCATTGTTTGAGCGGTCAGGTGGAGGAGTTCTGTGTGCATCAAGAGGTGAGTTTGAATACCGTTTTCCGGAGCAGTCAGTTGGAGACGATCAAGTCGATGGTGCGTTCTGGAAATGGACTTTCACTGATGCCTGAGATGGCCATCGATCGCGAACGTTCCAATGGATTGGGGTATGTGTCCGTGAAGCCGAGATTGGCCCGTAAGATCGCGATTGTCCATCATCGTGATCAGCTATTGAGCCGGGCCGTAACGGCATTTCTGAATTTCGTCCAGACGCAGTTTGGGAGAGTGAGTGAAAGTGCCGGATGATCGCTATCATACAGCGAGTGAGCGAAGCCCAGGTGATGATCGAGGAACGTTTGGTTAGCGAAATTGGGCAGGGAATGCTCATTCTGCTAGGGATCGAGGATGCTGACGATGAGACGGATGTGGCATGGCTGACTGGAAAATTGGTGAAGATGCGAGTCTTCAGCGATGATGCAGGATTGATGAACCTTTCCTTGATCGAAGTGAAGGGATCGGCGCTGATCGTCAGTCAGTTCACCTTGCACGCGAGTACGAAGAAAGGGAATCGGCCTTCCCTCATCCGAGCGGCACGTCCCGAGAAGGCGACCCCACTCTACGAGAAGTTTATCGAAGCGATGAAGGAACTGTTGGGTGAGGCGTGCGTGGAGACGGGAGAGTTCGGAGCAGACATGCAGGTGAGCCTAACCAATGATGGCCCGGTGACGATCCCGATCGATAGTCGCAATCGGCAATGATCAGCTCTCTAGCGAGCCACTGTGGATTCAGTTAGAGCTCGGTCACCTTGAGATTCCGAAATTCGGCACGCATGTCTTTGTTGCCGTGCAGCTGGAGACCGATGGGGCCTTGTTCTGGTGCTTCTTCTGAATTGTACATGTAGACGAGATCGCCGTTCAGCCAGATGGCGTAGTTCTTCCCTTTGACCTCGGCTTTCATCTTGTTCCACCCATTGATCTTGAGGAGCTCTTTCACGCCTTTGGCTTCTACCGGATAGCCTTTGCCCGGGATGTACATCGAACAGGTCAGGTCGCGCTTGAGTGACCCAGAGATGCCAATTTGGATCTGCTGTTTCTCGGTGCGGAGATGAACGCCAGTGTCGCCTTTGCCATCGAACTTGAATTCAAGCTCGACCACAAAGTCTTTATACTCTTTCTCCGTCCATAGGCTGGAGCCCTTGAGTTCAGGGCTGACACTTTGACAAACAATCGCGCCGTCCTCCACCTTCCACCAAATGTTATCCTCCGGTGTGTTCCATCCAGTCAGGTCCTTGCCGTTGAATATCGAGACTGGGGCATTCTGAGCTTCCTCTGCGACCAGACCATGGAAGGAAAGTGCTGCGGCCGCGATGACGATGAGAGTGGAGGGAATGAGTTTCATGATTCTATGAGCGAGATGCTGAAGAGACCTTGGCTGAATTGCAATCGCCGAGTCGCCACAAAGAACAAAGGGCTCCCATCTGGGAGCCCTTTGGTATTCAGATAGTTTGTGGCAACCGCCGGTTACTGCTCGATGGCTCGGTAGTAGCCATGCGCTTTGGCCGTGCGACCAGCGTCGTCATCCGTGTAATTGACATCTCCTGAGAGCTCCGAGGCAATGATTTCCCACCCTTGCAGCACTTCGGAGTATTCAACGCTGTAGGTCTTGCCGTCTAGGCCAAGGAAGGAGAAATTCACGCCACCTGCGTCCTTCGAGACAGTGGTAATGACTGGCACTTCGGTTCCATCGACCGGCCCCACGGGCCCTCCTGCGGATGCCCCTGACGTGATGACCAAATTATCGATCTCCACCGTCTCGTTATGCCCACCGGTGCGGGCGAGGAAGGAGAATCCATATTCGGGTTCAGCTTCGAAACCGTCCGTGGCGATGTTCGTGAAGTCCGCGTTCGTCCGGAGACCGGTGGTCGTGAAGCTGGCACCATTGACAGGATTCCAGGAGATCACCGCGCTTGCTTCGACCCGCTCGTTTGGCATGACATTGGCTTCGTCATCAGCCGCTTTATTCAGCACTAGCTCTCGACCGGTCAGCTCGATGCCAATGCCAGCATCTTGGCCTGCGGGATCATTCCACAACCAGGTGTCCACTTGAAACGACACGTGTTGTGCTGCACTACCATAGCCTTCTTCCGCAGGATCCCCGAAGTTCTGGTTATCTGGGATCGCTCCATAGTTGAAGGAGAATCCATCTGCGGGTGTGTCGGCACCAACGTGCTCGATCGCGAAATCAAACGTCGCGGTCCAACCTGCGGAGACGTTGAACGGTGGCAGGACAAAAGAAGCCCCCGTGCCGCCCGTTTCTGCGAGAGTCATTTGAAGCACGCCATTCTGAATGGAGTTCACACCATCAGTGCTATCAATGATAGAGCCGTCTCCAAGATCCGTGGTGTCGTCAGCTACATCGAAGGTGCTATTGTAAGCCACTTCGCCAATGGGAACAGTGGGCTCGGGCTCGGGCTCAGGAATCACCTCGCCGATTCCGATCACGGTTCCAGGATTCGCAAACAACCCGCTCACTTCCTCTGCTGTGAGCGCGCGATTGTAGAGCTGGACGTCGTCGATGACGCCAGGGAATCCGTTGTCTCCCAGGCGTGCCCCAATCAGAAAGCTGTCTTCAGAATCCGTGAAGCCGATCGGGCTATCCACAGAGGCCACTTCGACGCCATCGAAATATAATTTGGTCGAAAGAGCGCCTTCCGTGCTACCATTGTCATCTTGATGGACGAGGGCCACGTGAGTTTTCTCAGTCAACGGAGTCTGCTCAAGTCCGATGACAAACTCCTCTGCATCCTCTGACACAATCCATGTTAACAGATTGTCAAACCCCTCAAAGATAGCCAAACTGTAGGCCGCATCGGAGTCCAAGGTCTTACTGAACAATGAAGCCACGCCAGTCGTGCTAGTGCTATTCTTCTGCACCCACATGGAGACAGAAGTATTGTAGAGCGCTGGGGCGGCAGGAATCGTGCCGTAACCAGAGTCTGCCCCAGCGGAAGTGAATTGCACGGCGGTGCCGTCGGCAAGGGCCGTTTCTCCGAAGACCACCCCGCCGACATAAGTGCCGTCGCGGCCATTTCCTGAGGAGTCTAACATCGTTGTGCCTTCGGTTTCGTCCATCTTATACCAGCCAAGCAAGACCGGTGACAGGGGGGCGCTGATGGATAGTGTGATGACCGAAGTGGGTTCGCTAGGATCATTGCTGTTGATCGTGATCTCCGCGGAAGCAAGTCCGGCGACCATGGAAGGATCCACATCTAATTCGATAGCGCCCTGTCCACCCGGCGCGACGCTGGTTGGCGAAGACTTTAGGGTGAAAACGGCACTATCCGCCGGAGTCAAGACGACCGAACTGATAGAGAGCTCTGTGTCAGAGCCTGTGTTCCTGACAGGAATGGTGATACTTTGAATGCCGGCATCTGGTTGGACCAATCCGAGGTTCACAGAGTTTCTCGTAAAGAGGTTCGGATCTTCCGTGCCCGTGATGATGTTCAGATTGTCAAAAATTACGGACTCACTGGCACCACCCGTACGTGCGCCGAAGGCGAATCGGTAGCTCGGTTGAGGGTCGAACCCTGGCGTTTCAATATTGTCATAGATGGTTTTGCCGTCTATGGCCAATGTCAGGATTCCGGAGTTTTCTCCGCTCTTGAACCAAGAGATCTCAACCGGACGAAACTGGCCATCGAACTGGAAGAAATCGTTGTCCACCGGGTCCGCATCCCCTGCGACGCGCATGACGCCGCCAGGCACCTCTTTGCCATCGACACTGATATCGATCCCGATACCACTTTCGACCGTATCAAACCCAGCGGGTTGCTCTCCGCCGTTATTATAAGTATCGAATTCGACGGCGATTCCACTACCATAGCCTTCTTCACCCGCCGTTCCGGTATCGCCAATTTCGCCGTAGTTGATCGAGAAACCATCGGCCGGGGTCCCTTCGCCTTCGAGGGCGAGATCGAATGTCATGATGAAGGCTTCGTTGCCACCTCCGCCGAGACGTGGGACCTTGAAGCCTGCACTGGTACCACCCAAACCGGATTCTGTTAGGAATAGGGTGCCATTCTCAATGCGCGTGGTTTCTTCTGGGATGCTCTCCATGATGCTATCATCGCCAAGATCAGTGGTTCCGTTAGCGAAGCCATCGAAATTCTGCGCATAGCTTCCGCCCGTGACGATCACCGCACCGGCGAGGCCCACAGACTGCACGTCGTCATTGCTCTGAACATTGAGAGTAGCAACAGAAATACTCAACACCGCAGGCGCTGTGAATTCCACCTCAACAGTCGCTGTGCCACCGGGAGCAATGGTGATTGGGAAACTATCCGTCACTAAGCGAAAGTTGCCCGCATCCGCGCCTGTGATATCGGCTCCTGTTAGGATAAGATCCTGGGTCGCGCCTTCGTTGGTAATCTGGACGGGAAAGACATCTTTCCCGCCAGCTTGCGCAGATAGGCCGGCCTTCCGGTTACCACTGATCTTTGGATCTCGCGCCTGAAGGGTGAAGCTGCCTAACGGACCCACCTTGAGGTTATCAATGATCACCGTTTCATTGTGACCGCCTGTCCTGGCGAGGAAGGAGAAGCCGTAGTTCGCTTCTCCCGTAAAGTCCAGAGTGGGCACATTCACAAAGTCAGCCTCGGTCACGAGACCCAACGTCTGGAAACTCGCACCATTGGCAGGATCCCAAGACACGACTGCCGTGGCGCTAGTCAGCTCGCCAGGCTTGAAGTTTGCATCATCGCCGAACGCTTTATTGAAGGCAATCTCTTCGCCGGCGACTTCGATTCCAACGCCTGCGTCTTGGGCTTCATCGTCCCACAACCACGTGTCCAATTGGAAAGACACATGAGGAACACCAACATCGTAGCCTTCCTCCGCTGGACTTCCAAAGTTCTCGCCCTCTGGGATATCACCATAGTTGAACGAGAAGCCGTCCGCAGGCGTATTGCCACCCGTGTGCTCTACGACGAAGTCGAAGGAGGCACTCCACCCAGCGGAGGCATCGAATGGAGGCAAGACAAAGGACGCCGCCGTGCTGTTCGTGCCGGACTGGGTGATGCGCAGCGCACCACCTTGAACTGAATTCGTACCGTCGTTACTAGCAATGATTGAGCCATCACCAAGATCCGTCGCACCTTCATCAATTCCGGTGAAATCTTGTTCATAGAGCTGTGCCCAGGAGGTGGGCATGCCCATGACGGCAACAAATGATGCGATTAGAATTAATCGTCCAGCGTGAGGTAACGAGGTTGGTTTCATTGGGGTGTAGGAGTTGGTGTGTAGGAGTTGGGGGGCTTTTAAAACAGTGAGGCGCTCGAACTTCTCAGTGAGTAGGGGCGATTTCAATGGAATTCCAATAGGATACGCTTTGGGGTTGTTGGAACGCAATATTTTTGAGCGATCGCAATGGACGTTGCGATCAGCAGGGTCACTCTGAGAGGATACTGAAGAGCACGAATGGCCGCCCGTCCTCTCCTAGCGCGAGATCGATGGACTCAATGAATGTGTCCGGGTGTGGATTCTCCCAAACGGTTCGCGTCAGTTGCACGGGCCGTCCTTGAGAGTCGGCAATGAAGACGGCGCGCTGAGGATCTGGAATGGTCGATGATCGCCAGCCGATGGACTCTCTGCCATGCCTGAGGAGCAGTTCAGCGCTTTGGCCCGTCGCGTAGTGAAATTGGAAGGATGCGGTGATGGCTCCCTCGGTGGCGGTGTCTCCTGTCATGGCATGAAGAAATGGCAGTCTGGTGGCCTTGCGTTGAATGGGAACCTGATCGATGCGGCTGGGGAAAGCGAACCCCAGTGGGGAAGTGTGAATTTCGTTTCCAGAGAGTTGGATGGCTCCTCGGAGGTCAAACGTCATGCCATTCCATACTGGAGGTGTGGCGGCAAACTGAAGTTGCGGTGTATCATGGCCAAGCCAGGCGCGCTCATCGGCGATACTATCATTGTGTAAATGAGTGAGATCGATTGCATTCTTCGAGGGAGAGGTGGTCATTGGGAGCGGCGCGATCAGCTTTTGTCGGATTCAGTCAGCTAGATCCGTTAGGCCCACAAGTTGGTAGCTTTCTTCTAGGGTCCGCAGCTTTGTTCGTTCGTCCCCTTTAGCGAGTGTGAGAGTGGGCGGCTGATTCAACACGACTTTGAACGCTGGATCGGGCGACTTGTCAAAGGCGTCTAGCAATCGGGCGCGCGCTAGCCAAAGCGTTAGATTGTCTATGCTGCCAAGAGTCCAGGCGTCCCTGCTTAAGAGTGCGTGATGCGGAGCCCATGCGCTGGAGTCGGAGGGTAACAGGGATAGGTAAGTTGCTTCGGCACGGTCCATGACTTCAGGTGATGCGGAGCCGAAGTAGCGGTCGAAAGACCAATCGGAGGTGCGCAGTTCAAGATCGAAACTGACGTCAGAGCTTTGATGACTGATCTGGTGAATCTCTACAGCAAGCAGGTGCTCGCCTTCTGATAGTCGTAAGTCTTTCGGTAGAGTGATCGCTTCGTAGACGCATTCTTTGGTTCCCCCCTGGGCTTCGGTCGCTAGCGTCGTAGCCGTCACCTCGCCGGGGGCCATGCCAAGCCGTGCGATTTCTTGGCCATCAATGTAGATCACAGCTCCGTTATCACGCCGCAGACTTAATTGAATCTGCTGGGCTGCATGCTCTGGATTCATATGGAACCGTTGGCGGAAATAGAAGGTGATGGGAGGATCGTCTGGATCGTTCGAGCTGATCGTGGTCGTCTCATCGCCGTCACCGAATCCCAGTTCTGCTTGGCCCTCCATCCAAGAATGATCGTCAAAATTAGGAGAATGCCAGGACGGGAAATTATCTATGGATCGAGGCACGGCGTATCGCCAGTGACTTTTGGACGCGACAACGATGCGGGAAGGTTTCCGCCGCTCGTGCGCCGTCAAGCAGCACAACCCCGCTGGGTGGGAGACCCAGCACAACACAAACCATGAAGAAAGTTGATAACTCAAGCGTAACTGCGTCG
>JBLHHN010000264.1:0-9036 GCA_047616785.1 Verrucomicrobiales bacterium | reverse complement strand
AGACCGGCAACGGACACTCGCTCTGCTAGAGTTTCAAGTAGCCTTGGTGTGGTGAAGAGGCATTTGATATCGCGATGCTTGAGAATTTCAACCGCTTGATCGATGACGTGACGTTGATAGCGCTCGGCTTGGTCATACTCTTTGCGAATGATCAGCTTCTTCACCCAGCGAGGATCGAGATCGACGAAGTAAGTGCTTCCTCCGCGGTGCGCTGCCAAGTGCTCAATGGCAAGACGAAGCCGACGAGGGCCGGTGGGTCCAACCATCAGCCAATTGCCACCACGAGGGAAGGCCTCGTCGTCCAATTGATCGGAGAACATCTCGTAGTCGTGCTTGTAGTCGTCCCAACCGACACGCTGCTTTGGAAGACCCGTGGTCCCGCCGGTTTCGAAGACGTTGAAGGGGCGACCTGCATAAGTTTTGGGAACCCACTCTTCATTGGTGATGTCACGCAGCCAGTCGTCCTGGAAATGCGGAAACTTCGTCATATCCGCAAATGTCTTGATCTCCTCTCTGGGGTCCCAGTTTTCGGCTGCCCATTTGAGCCAGAAGGGAGCGCCTGTTTCTGGAGAGAAGTGATGCTGAATGATTTCGAGCGTGTGTTGATCTAAGGATTCCTGTGAATTCATCGTCGATTATTGATTTCAAAAAACGTTGGCCGCAATAGCCTTCCATACGCCCAGAACGCAAGTCTGGAGGCGTCGACCGCAGGAAACCCTGGTGGAATATAGAGGATGCGGATGATCTTGGCAGAATCAGTACATAAAAAACCCTGGCAGAGAAACTCTGCCAGGGTTGAAAGGGTCTAGGGCTTAGAAGCTCTGCTTACGACCGTATCCGAACTTGGACTGGAAACCAATCTCGGAACCATACTCAGAATAACCGTTGTATGGATCATACTCGATGTTCTGATAAGGAGCTTTGTAGCTCTGCTTGTAAGTCTTTGCTGGGAAGGTGAGGATTTCGAAAATTCCATAACCCACGCGAACCAAGCTGCGTTGGGTGCCTTCGATGATGCCAGAACCGAAACCGGCGTTGTTACCGTCTTCGGCATTCACTCGAACGATACGATTGGGCAGCTCTGTAATGCCATAAAGTAAGTTTGAAACGCCGCGACCGAGCTTATGAATCGAGGTCTGGTGAGATGCTGGCGGTGCTTGAATATCGGCGCAGGCGCCTGTGATACCAACTGCGAGAAGCGTAAGGAGAAGCTTTTTCATAAGGATAGGGTGAAAGTAGGAGACTCTGAGTGGTGTTTGCAATGATTAAGTTGTCCAAATTGAGGATTTTTCGATGAAATCGTTGGAAAAGACTTTGCGAAGTATTTTCCCGCTCCTTACGTTGCGATTCGCATGAATGACGAAGTCCAGAAATTGATAGACTCGGGCAAGCTCCAGGGTCGGTACGGTGAGCAGCTCTCAGCGCTCGGTGTTGGTGTATATTGCCTTCACAAGAGTTGGGGTGTTGGTAAAGTGAAGTCGTGGGACTTACTGGGAGATCGTGTCTTCCTGGATTTCGAAGAAAAGCCGAATCACGGCATGAAATTGGAATTTGCGGCCAAGTCTCTGACTCCCATTGAGCCCGGTCACATCCTCGCCAAGCGTTTAGAAAAGTTGGAGGAACTTCAGCAACTTGCGATCGATGACCCTGTGACATTGATGCACGAGGTCGTCTCGAGTCATGGAAACAGCATGCTTCTTGATCAGGTAGAAGTTGTCTTGAAGGGGACGGTGGTCTCTGAAGAGAAGTATCGCACCTGGTGGGACAGCGCGAAGAAGAAGATGCGCCAGAATCGCCTCTTCGTGGTTCCTTCAAAGCGTAATGTTCCTTTGGAGCTTCGGCCCAGTGATCTCGATATTCAGGATGGCTTGTTGGAGGACTTCAACAAAGCTCGTGAATTGAAAGCCAAGGTTGCGGCGATCGATGCGATCATCAAAGACCTCGAACAGGTCGAGTCGCCTGTGGAGAGGCTGCGCCCTGTGGTGGAATCGATCAATGAAGCGGCAAGCAAGAGTCAACGTTTGCAGACAGCTGCCGCTATCGAGTTGATCGCCGCCCGTGAGCGCTTACAGTTGGCAGTGCCTGATCTCGTCGAAGGCTTGGATAAGCCAGCCATCAGCGACATTGTTGTCGAGAACGAAGGCAGCCTCATGAATATCATCGGTCAGCTCCCAGCGGCTGGTCAGCGCCGAATTTACGAAGCGTTTGAAGGTGCCTTTGGAGAGCGTTGGTCACAGGTTCTACTTCGCCTTCTCAATGTAGTGAATCTGCGTGGTGTCGGTGACATTGCCCGTCTCGCGGTTGAAAAAGAAAAGACTGAAGAGTTGGTGGCATTTCTCAATCTTGGCATCCAGCAGCGTTCGCTCAGCACGGAAGTGATGGCGTGGATCTGCAAAGAGCGCCGCAAGATGGCCGCTCCTGTCTTCGGACCAGAGCTCGCTTCTGCTGCGATCAATGCGTTGGAGCGCGATCACTATGCGGATGAAGCGAAGAAGACAAACAAGCTTCAAGACATTCTCTTGGCAGACTCGCTTCTTGTGAGTGATTTGTTAGAAAGCGCTAGTCGAAATCAGATTCGGATGTTTACCCGTCGTCTCAAGAGCACACCCGCGCTCGCGGACTTGAATAAGAACTCTCTTCTTGCCCGCGTGATCAAGGCGCATCCCGAGACCCAACAAATGGTTAGTGGTGAAGCTGAGGACGAGCCTGAAGATGAGGGCTTGGTCGTTTCCTGGGAAAGCTTGGAGAAGCGCAAGGAACAGCTGGAAGACATCCTTAAGAATAAGATTCCTGAGAACACGAAAGAGATCTCGGTGGCGGCTTCCTACGGTGACTTACGCGAGAACTTCGAGTTCAAGGCTGCCAAGGACATGCAGTCTGTGCTGATGCGTCAGAAGGATGATCTTGAAATGGAGATCACCTTGGCTCGAGGCACGGACTTCTCCGGTGTGGATGCGACGAAGGTGAATGTCGGAACCATCGTTACTCTCCGAGACGACGCTGGTGAGAAAGAGACCTACAGCATCCTGGGTGCTTGGGATACGGACCTGGACAAAGGGATCATCTCTTACTTGTCCAATACCAGTAAGGCGCTCATCGGCAAGAAAGTCGGAGACGAAGTTCAAGTGGCTTCCGAAGACTCTGATGCCACTCGGACCGTGATCATCGAATCCATCGAGGCCTTTAAGAAGTAGCCCAATACGCTTTTAGTCGAGCTGATCGCTTCCATTTGGAGCGATCAGCTTGACTTCTCTTTTTCCGTTAGGCAGCCCCCAGTCTTGGAGGCGCGTCAACGACGGTTGGTTCTAAATCGTCGGCCCATTCATTGCGCGAAAGCTCGGACTGCGCGCGGAGAATCCCTGGGTCGCTCTGCGGGATGTTCGTTTCGTCTGCAAAGAGGGCGATGTTGAATCCCAGATGCTTTGCCACATCGACAATCGCATGTGGGCGTTTGCCAGGATCCGGGTCGAGGCATGCTCGGATGACACGTTCCCAATTCATGGGAATGCTGCCGCGGCGCGTGGCACCTTGTTCCATGCGGGCTTTGGAAACCAATTGCTCACGACGATATGAATCTGCCGTTGGTTTCTGGCCGGAGAGCAAGTGATAGAGCGTGGCACCGAACGCGTAGATATCGTCTTCGATCGTCGATGGCTCATGAGCCCGCTGCTGAGGGCTCATGTAAGCAGGCGTCCCACTTGGTTGAGTGTCGAAGCTCTTGGCGGGTTCCTTTAAGCTTTGCGAGATTCCAAAGTCAGCGACCTTCAAACGACCGCAGCGGGAGATCATGATGTTAGCGGGCTTCAGATCGAGATGCACGATGCCTCGAGCATGTGCATAGGCGAGTGCATGACACAGTTGTTCGATCCAGTGTCGGATCTCCACCACTTTGAAGCAATTGCCCGGTTGGCACTGTTGATACTGCTTCCACGTGATGCCGTCAATGTACTCCATGGAGAGAGCGGCGTGCTGCTTGTCTCTTACAAAGTCATAGGTCCTAACGATGTTCGTATGCGTGAGTGCCGCTTCCTGGCGAAGCCGACCGAACTCTACCGCCGCTTCTTCATAGACTCCCGTGACGAATTTCAGGGCTCGATGGACATCCAATTCTAGATCGTGGGTGAGCCATACGTATCCCATCCCACCGCGCCCAAGCATCTTTTCCAGTTGATAACGCCCTTGAAACGCGGTCTGTCCTTTTTGGAGAGGTTTGCGTAGGGATGCTAGTATCATTTCTCTTCGGCACCGAATCAATCGCCGAGGTTACAGACGGTGTTGGGCACCCATCTGTTCAAGATTCCCTCACGAATTGATCTGTCTGAGCAATTTGATACGCATCTCACGTGCCAATCGTTGCATTTAATTGAGTGGCGATTCCGTGGCGTTGTTCCTCGGAGAGGTTCAGTCTCGGAACACGATTGTCTTATTCCCATGAATGATCACGCGATCATTGGCATGGAAACGAATGGCCCGCGAAAGTGCTAAGCATTCGCAATCTCGGCCCAGGCGAATGAGATCTTCAGGCGTATGATAGTGCTCCACACGCTCGACTTCTTGATCGATGATCGGCCCTGCGTCGAGATCGGACGTCACATAATGAGCGGTTGCCCCGATGATCTTCACCCCGCGCTTGAAGGCTTGCCGATAAGGATTGGCTCCGACGAATGCTGGGAGGAAGGAATGATGGATATTGATCGCTCGACCACGCAGCGATTCACAGAAATCGGGCGGCAAGATCTGCATGAAACGCGCTAGCACGACAAGGTCGGCACCCGCTTCTTCGATCGCTTCATGGTAGGTTGCGAATGAGGCTGTCTTGTTCTCTTTGTCGATCGGGATGTGACGGAATGGGATATCATACCTTGCGGCGATCGGTGCCAGATCCTCACGGTTGCCCAGTATGATAGGTACTTCGAGAGGAAGATCCCCGGCATAGGTGCGAGCCAACAAATCTTGCAAGCAATGAGCAGCCTTGGTCACCAAGATCACGGTGCGTTTCCGTTCGCCCATCATTTGAAACTGCCACGCGGCATTGATCGACCGACCGAGTGATTCAAAGGTATCGACGACAGTGGTTCGCTTCTCGTCCGTGTCGTCCATTTCAATATGGATTCGGATGAAAAACCATTTCGCGATGGGGTCGGTGAACTGGGACATCTCCAGGATATTGCCGCCGGACACGGCTATGAAATTCGCCAGCATGGCGACAAGCCCGGGGCGGTCAGGGCAGGAGAGCTTCAGGATCATGAATTCCGTTAATCCAAGCTGTTGGAAATGCCAGAGAGATTCGGTTGCGAAACCTCAATGGCCTCCTAGTATCTCGCCCATCTCAAATTCCTATGATTGATCCGAAGAACATCCGCAACATTGCCATCATCGCCCACGTTGACCATGGGAAGACGACGCTGGTGGACAAATTGCTCGGGGCCGTCGGGACTTTCCGGGACAATCAGGCGGTGGAAGAACGCGTGATGGATAGCATGGATCTCGAGAAGGAGAAAGGCATCACCATCAAGGCGAAGAACACGTCGATCCATTGGCGTGATAATATTATCAACATTGTCGACACACCAGGCCACGCTGATTTCGGCGCCGAGGTGGAGCGCGTGATGAAGATGGTGGATGGCGTCCTCTTGGTTGTCGACGCCTACGAAGGGCCTCAAGCGCAGACGCGTTTCGTGCTTAAAAAGGCACTTGAACAGGGACTCAATCCTGTCGTCGTGATCAATAAGATTGATCGCGAGAATGTAGATGTCGTTGCCTGTCATGACAAAGTTCTCGAGCTCTTTCTCGAATTGAATGCCAACGATGAGCAGTTCAATGCCGCATTTCTCTATGCCTCGGCCCGTGATGGCTACGCCATGCATAAGGTGGATGATAAGCGCGTTGACCTCACGCCGCTTTTGGAAACGATCCTAGATAGAATTCCTGCGCCGGATGTGGTTCCCGATGGAGACTTCCAAATGCTGGTCTCGAACATCGGCTGGGATGATTACGTTGGGCGTGTGGCCATCGGTCGCATCCAGCAGGGCACGGTCGAAACGGGTGACCAGGTATTTGTCGTTTCCAAAGACGGCAAGCGGAAGCGGGCCAAGATCACCAAGGTCTTCGAGTACTCCGGCATCATGGTGAACCAATCTGCGGTCGGCGTGGCCGGCAATATTGTGGGGATGGCAGGATTTGAAGAGGTTGATATTGGGGTGACCATTTGCGGCAGCGAAGAGACCGAAGCCCTGCCATTCGTCGATATTGATCCTGCGACCATCCAAATGGAGTTTGCCATCAATGACGGACCTTACGCCGGTAAAGAGGGCAAGTATGTCACCTCGCGTCAGATTCGAGATCGACTTGAGCGCGAGACACGGACGAATATTTCGATTCAAGTCGAGGACACCGATTTGGGTGGTGTCTTTCGCGTCAGTGCCAGGGGATCGATGCAGATTGCTGTGCTTGTCGAGCAGATGCGGCGTGAAGGCTATGAAGTGCTCGTTTCTCGGCCGACCGTCATCACCAAAGTGGTTGATGGGAAGGTGTTAGAACCCTACGAGACCGTTTATATCGAAGTGCCTGAGGAATGTGTGGGTGGGGTGATGAAGGGCCTGGCCAATCGACGTGGGCGCATGGATGACATGGCACCGAACTCCTTTGGCACCACGATTGAAGCGACCATTTCGACTCGTGGACTCATCGGTTTCGAGTTCGAGCTCGTCAATCTCACGAGCGGGCGGGGGATCATGTCTCATCTCTTTAAAGAGTATGCTCCCTTCTGCGGAGAGATTTCGACGCGGATCACCGGAACGTTAGTTTCCATGGAGACAGGGACGACGACCGCCTATTCTCTGGCGGCGATCGAAGAACGCGGCAGACTTTTCGTCGGGGCTTCAGAGCAGGTTTATCTTGGGCAGATTATTGGCGAGAATCCCCGTGCGGACGATCTTCCAGTCAATCCGATCAAAGAGAAGCATCTTACGAATCACCGTTCTTCTGGTGATGGCAAAGGGATCCAGCTCTCGCCTCCCACGCGTTTCTCCTTGGAGCGCGCCATCGAGTATCTCGCAGATGACGAGTATCTGGATGCCACGCCCAAGAACCTGCGTTTGCGGAAGAAGATCCTTTGTCCAAACGAGCGCCGTCGTATCGCTCGTTCCAAGAAGCCCGCCTGATCCAAGCAGAAATCCGGCTTGTCGGTTCACCTGATGGATGCCCTAGTGGTGCCATGAATCTGACACGTACAGCGTATGGCACTTGGAGTGGCGGCCGCTTCATGCACTTTGGTTTGCCTCTGGATGAAGACCGCTATCTCTCGGCCATTCGTCATGCCTATGACGAAGGCATCCGCACCTTCATGACCGCAGACACCTACGGGGTGGGGGAGGCTGATACGATGTTAGGTAAGGCGTTGAAAGACGTGCCGCGCGATAGCTACTGCCTCGTCGGTTCCATTGGCCACGACTGCTATGATGGTGAGCGTGAAGGCAGCAAAGGCTTCCCACGCTTCACGGATGCCCGTCTGCGCGGCCCTGAAGGCTACGCGGACTATGTCAGGAAAGCCACTAGCAAATCCCTTGAGCGAATCGGAGTGGATCGGTTTGATTTGCTCTTTCTCCACAATCCCGACTCGATCGGCTTCACCAGCGAAGCTGTCTGGGAAGCTCTGGATGGTGCCAAGCAAGAAGGCCTCACGGATCGTCTCGGTCTCGCTCCGGGACCAGCCAATGGCTTCACTTTGGATGTCATCGGGTGTTTCGAAAAATTCGGTTCTCTCATCGATTGGGCCATGATTATTCTCAATCCGCTAGAGCCGTGGCCCGGGCAGCTTGTGCTCCCTGCCGCAGAGAAACATGGCATCGAACTTATCACGCGCGTGGTCGACTACGGAGGCCTCTTTCATGATGATGTCAGGCCAGGGCATCCTTTCCCGGAACGCGATCATCGCAAATTTCGAGCTGCGGGTTGGGTCGAAGTGGGAGTGGCGAATATCGATATCATGCGTCCTATCGCCGAAGCGCATGGGCTGAGCATGATTCAGTTAGCCAGTCTTTGGAATCTCTCCCAGAGTCCTGTCAAAAGCGTCATCCCCACCATGATTCAAGAGCCTGGGGAATCCAGCAAGTCCGTGGAAACGAAGATCTCTGAATTGGCCAAGCTTCCGGAGAACATTCGTTTCACAGATGAGGAATTGGCCAGCATCGCTGAGATCGGGAATAACAAAGGCTGCATGGCGCTGAAAGGCGGCAATCCCCAACACGACGGCGACACGCAAGCGGATCGCTGGCAGCTCACGCCTGAACTCGAAGATATCGGGCGCCGCTGGTCCATCAAGCCCGAGCGTGATCTCACCATGTCCCACGCTTAACCAATAGGTGCTACTCTTCGAGCACGAACTTCAGATGCCAGACAGGAGCCTTTGACGTCTGTCGTTTTTACCAAAGATGTTATCTTGGAGGGAGCGGTCCAGATACCGATGATTTGCTAGGCATTGGGGGCGAGGGTTTGAAGAGTAGCATGCCCGCGAAGCTAACATCCTTCAATAATGCAACGCTTGGAGACGTCCAGTGGATCGTTAAAATAGTGCCTGAGCGGAAACCGTGCAGCGCTTGGCCAGTCGGGGGCAGGGGCGTATAACGCCCATTGAATCTTGAGACATCGCGAACCGTTAAAAGCGGTGAATCCCGTAGTAGAACGGTTCTAGCGTTTGGTTATGACGAATTATTCGACGAAGTGGGTCCGCATGAGAAGACGATTCGACGTCCAAATTGGGTTAGGCCAAACTCCCATCGAGAGCGTTTCCGTCGCTCTCAATAGCCGTGATGAATTGCCTCCAGTTCTCGCCGGGCTGCAGTGGGTTTTCAAAACTCCCGAGATCAATGAACAATTTTTTGCACTCCTCGAACGCCAGATTGTTGGGGATAAGCAGGAGACTGGCCGCCCTGGGATGGATCTTTGGCACATCCTCGTGCTTGGAGTCGTCCGACTGGGTCTCGGATGCGACTACGACCGGCTCGAACACATCGCCAACCACGACAGCTTGGTGCG
>JBLHHN010000263.1:0-9065 GCA_047616785.1 Verrucomicrobiales bacterium | reverse complement strand
ACGGAGAAGACAGCCCTACGAAAACAGTTAGGAAACCAACGTGGCCAGAAGAAACGAGCCGAAGGCAATGTAGAGAAATGGAAACAGGCCATCGAAAAGCATCATGAGAAGATCGAGCAGATCAGCCAGCAACTCGCAGAGGCCAGCGCCGAGCAATCACGGATAGAGCATCAGATAGAACGGGAAGCCGTTAAGATGAAGGGATCCAAGAAACGCCTCATGGATGTGATGAAAGCGCTAGCACGCAACCTCTTCTACATCATGTTAGACCCCTTCAAGGAAGACTACGATAACTACCGAGACGACCATGTGATCTTCCGAAGTCTAACAACAAGCTTCGGAATCATCGAAGCCGATGAGAACCAGGTAAAGTGCCAGTTGGTGCTAGAACCCGACTACCCACCACAAATACGGCGTCACTTGGAGAAGTATCTGGCCGAGTGGAACGCGCAAGGACCCGAGATCCCCGACGGCTCCGGTCGCGCACTCACGCTCAAACTGATCACCGCAGCGGGAATTCGAATTGCGCCTTCAAATCCTGCCGATTCCCGAAATCACTGAGTTCTGAAGTCAGCCCAAGGTGATAACCCTGGGTATCGATCTCCTAATGACACAGCGCTGAAGGCGCGAGACAATCCAGTGCGCGTTGATCCTCGGCGTGGCTACATTGGCGTGATCATTGGGTGTTGGAGTCGTCCGGACTGTCGCTTCATGACGTGACGAGTTCCTGCCATCAACTGGGCGTTAAAACGCCCCGGCTACCATGTGTTGTCGCTCTGCGACAGGTTTGCCTAATTTATTCTAACATTCCCGATGGCTCACCCCTCGCCTTCCCAAGCCGCCTCGCCTTCAGCTTTCAACCAAGCGAGAGCCTCTTCTTTCGTCCTTAGCGTCCCCTCAAGCTGATGAGTCTGGATCGCATGCAAGATGCGACCCAAGTGCGGGTCAGCCTCATGGCCCAGTGCCATCAACTCGTGCCCATTGACCAGGGGCGAGGGAATGAGTGGCTCATTGGCGAACTCCTCCGCCTTGGCGTTGAGAAATGTGTGATTGTTGAGCTTCCCATGACTGCTCGAGCAATCCACGCGATGCAGCTCTAACTCATCGGCGAACGTCGGGCGCGCCATGAAGCGTTTCAATTTGGCCACGCGCATCTTCTGCACATGGGCGAAAGCCATGTGATTGGCCACAGCGATGACTGTGGCTTCGATGATCTCATTGGAATACTTGAGTCGCCGTAGGATCACTTCCGTCATCTCAGCGCCTAACTTATCGTGCCCATTGAAACGAATCCTCTGATCGGCTTCATCATAGGTGTAGGTCGCTGGCTTGGCGATGTCGTGAAAGAGAACGGAAAGCACCAGAGGAAGGGAGGCCTCATCCGGGAGTATGTCTAACATCATGCGCGTGTGGACGAAGACATCGCCCTCAGGATGCCATTGCGGTGGCTGCTCGCATCCTTGAAGATCCAGGATTTCTGGGAGGATCGCGGGCATCAGGCCAGAGTCGACGAGCAGATCAAACCCTAGCACTCGATTCGGATGCACCCAAATGCGATCAAGCTCATCTCGGATACGCTCTGGACTGATCCGAGTGATGGACGGCGCGCACGTTTTCAGCGCATCCCACGTTTCAGGAGCAATCTCAAAGCCAAAGCGCGTGGCAAAACGAATCGCGCGAAGCAGGCGGAGATGATCTTCAGCAAAGCGCTCTAACGGATCGCCGATGCATCGTAAGATGCCTGCATCAATGTCGTCCTGGCCATGAACGAAGTCTAACAGCGTTTCGGAGAGCGGATCATAGAAGATCCCATTGACCGTGAAGTCACGCCGTGAAGCGTCCTCCTCGATGGTTGCGAAGGTCACTGAGTCCGGCTTCCTCCCATCCGCGTACGAGCCGTCGGTGCGAAAGGTCGCGATCTCAATGGCATGGCCACCCACTTTCACCAGCACCACGCCGAAGTGAGCTCCAACCGTCATGGCGTTCGGATAGGCCGCCAACACCTCAGCGGGAACGGCATTGGTCGCCACGTCATAGTCCTTCGGCGAGAGGCCGAGCCGCTCATCGCGCACACACCCTCCCGCGAAAACGGCCTGGAACCCTCGATCTTGTAAAGTTTGCACCACCTTGAGTGCGGCATTTCTCATCTCTGAACCCATGATCTGAAACCCTTCGCATTTCACAACTCGAAGCATCTGCTCGATAGTCAACCCTCGTTGACAAAGCCCCGGCTGCCAGTCTCTTAACGCAGGCCAACCGGCTTGCAAACTTCTATGCCCCCGACCGCTCTGCTTTCCATCTTCCTCACTGTCACCGCAGGTGTGCTAGGAACCTGTATTGGGAGTTTTCTCAATGTGGTCATCTACCGGCTGCCGAGAGAAGACTGTCAAGTGCACAAGCCGACGCGATCTTTCTGCCCAAATTGCAAGAAAGAGATTCCTTGGTATCTGAACATCCCTGTGTTCGCCTGGCTCTTTCTTCGGGGGAAATGTCAGAACTGCAAGAAGGGCATCAGTTGGCGATACCCTGCCATTGAACTATTGACGTCAGTCCTCTTCGTCTGGATTTGGGTTCGATTCGGTGGCCAAGCCAATGTGCCGACGGCAATCGCGTATTGGGTGATGATCAGTATCTTCATCTCTGCGACGTTCATTGATCTGGAGCTCATGATCATCCCGAACGTTCTCACCATCGGTGGCGCCATCTTAGGGGTCATCGCGACTGCCTTCATTCCGACGCTGATGGGACCTGAGTTCGAAGGGCGACACTTTCACTCCATCGGCTGGTCTATCTTCGGCGCCTTTGTCGGGTATGGCCTTCTTTGGGGAGTCATTTCGTTAGGCAAGCTTCTCTTCGGCCGCCGCGCCATCCAGTTCGAAGGCCAACAGACATGGACTCTCACAGAGCATGAGGGCGAGCCCAATCCCATTCTAGAGATTGGCAACGATGAAAAGATCTCTTGGGAAGACATCTTCTTTCGCGATTCCGATCGTCTCCGGTTTGATCAGGGGGAAATCACCGTCGATCACAAAGAGACGCTTCCCTTCAAAGAACTCGTGTTTCACTTCGATCATTTCTTCGTGGATGAGCGGCGTATTGATATCGAAAACGTGAAGCATCTCACGGGCAAAGCGTCCTCTGTCGTCATGTCACGCGAAGCCATGGGCTTTGGAGATGCAAAGTTTGAAGCCTGTTTCGGAGCGTTCCTCGGCTGGAAAGTCGTCCCGTTCAGCCTCTTCGCAGGCTCGTTGCTTGGTTGTCTCGTTTGGATCATCGGCAAGATCTTGCGCAAAGATGTGGCCAAGCAACTCGCATTCGGCCCCTACCTTGCGGCTGGCGCGGTGATCTGGCTTTTCTGGGGCGAAGGAATCATTGATTGGTACATGGGCTTGTTGCGCTAGACTGCGTCCATGAGCCAGACCCTGAAACTCGTCGTACTAACATTCGTCTTCGGATCTCTACTGCAGGCTGAAGAGTCTGATGTCTTTGATCGCGTCACGCACGGCTATGCGGACAATGCTGGGGTGAAGATTCATTATGCCACGCTAGGAAAAGGTCGGCCCATCGTCATGATCCATGGCTTTCCTGATTTCTGGTACACGTGGAGAGATCAGATGGCGGCTTTGAGTGAGGATTACCAAGTCGTGGCCATCGATCAGCGCGGCTACAACAAGAGTGATAAGCCCAAGGGCGTGGACAACTACAGTTTGGACTTGTTAGCCAGTGACGTGGAAGCTGTCGTTAAAGCGCTAGGGAAAGAGAAAGCAATCATTTGCGGGCACGACTGGGGTGGCATGGTCGCCTGGCAAGTGGCCATGAACAAGCCTGAGCTGACGGAGAAGTTGATCATTCTCAATCTTCCGCATCCGCGAGGCCTGGGGCGTGAATTGGCGAACAATCTGCAGCAGCAGAAGAATAGCGGCTATGCGCGACGTTTTCAGAAAGAAGACGCGCACAAGGAACTCACAGCCGAAGCTTTGGCTGGATGGGTCAAGGACCCAAAAGCCAAGGAACGCTACGTGAAGGCCTTCGAAAACTCTGATTTCGAGGCCATGCTGAATTACTACAAGAAGAACTACCCACGCGAGCCCTATAAAGCGCCCCAAGGGCCTGTGGTGAAAGTGCAATGCTCGGTGCTCATGTTCCATGGCTTAGACGACAAAGCTTTGCTCGCGACGGGGCTCAATGGCACGTGGGATTGGTTGGACAAAGACCTCACCCTAGTGACGATCCCTGGTGCCGATCACTTCGTGCAGCAAGATGCTTCTGACTTGGTCACCAGGAGCATGCGCATGTGGCTTGGCCGTTAGAACAGCTTGCTTCCTCAAGCGAGACTTGAGAGGCTGGTCGGCGTTTAGATCTCTTTACCTCATGCATCGATTCCTTCTCTCCGTCATCCTGCTCAGCATTCTTGGGTGTATGGCGGCGCGTGGCGAAGACGTTCGGTTCAGTCGCGAGGTCTTGCCGATCCTGTCCGACCGCTGTTTCCACTGCCATGGTCCGGATGAAGGTCATCGCAAGGCGGACCTTCGTCTCGATCTTGAGGCTTCGGCGCGCAAGGTGATCAGCTCTGGTGAGTTTCTTCATCGTATCCGTACCAAGGATCCTGAGGGGCAGATGCCGCCACCGGATTCTCACCGAGAGCCGTTGTCGAGTGCGGAAGTGGCTCTGCTCGCGCGTTGGATCGATCAAGGAGCGCCTTGGGGCAAACACTGGGCCTTTGAGAAACCACGTCGCCCAGAAGTGCCGAACCTTGCCAAGCATCCCATTGATGCCTTTGTCAGAAAACGTCTCGAAGATGAAGGCCTCGCAGCATCTTCCATGGCGGAACCGCACACCTTGCTGCGACGGTTGTCCTTCGATCTCACCGGATTGCCACCTGCGGCTGAAGATGTGGAAGCGTTTGATCTCAGTGCGTATGAAACGACGGTTGAGCGTCTGTTAGAATCGTCCCATCATGGCGAACGTCTTGCCATGTGGTGGCTCGATGCCGCACGCTACGCGGACACGGACGGCTTTCAAGCCGATGCCGAGAGGAACAACTGGCCTTGGCGTGATTGGGTGTTGGAAGCGTTCAATGCGAACATGCCGTTTGATCAGTTCACCAAGGAACAGTTTGCCGGAGATCTCCTTCCGGAGGCCACGGCCGAACAGATCTTGGCGACGTGTTTCCATCGCAATCACATGACGAATGGGGAAGGCGGTCGGCATCCAGAAGAATCTCGGATCGATTACGTGATTGATCGTGTGAATACGATGGGCACCGTTTGGTTAGGCCTGACCTTGGGTTGCACCCAATGCCACAGTCATAAGTTCGATCCCATCTCTCATGAGGACTACTACAGCCTCTTTGCGTTCTTTGATAGCATCGATGAAGATGGCAAAGCAGGAAGTGGTGCCACGCCCTATCTGAAGTACCAATCCAAGCACGCCCAACGCGCCATCGAGGAGATGGAGACCTTGGTCGCTGCAAGCGAACCCCTGGAGACCAAGGAGAAAGACGCGGCTCTGAAGCGATTCGAAGCGTGGCTGAAGGCCCAGCAGAAGACGCTCACGCCGGACTTTGAAGCTTGGAAGCGAGTGGTTCCAAAGAGTCTTGAATCCGCTGAGGGAACCGAACTTCAGGTGGAGGAACAGAGTGGCATCGTGCAAGCGTATGGCCCCAACCCAATTCAGGATGACTATCGCATCCGTGTGAAGCTACCGGAGGGGCTGACCCGCATTTCTGGCTGGAAGTTGGAGGTGCTTCCGCATGTCTCACACACCGATGGCAAACTCTCTCGTGGTTCTCGTGGGGAATTTATCCTCACCAATGTCAAATTGCTCGTGCGCAAGCTGGGCCAATCTCAAGTGCGCGATATTGAAATGGACTCGGCCGTCGCGAGTTCGCAGAAGGAAGCGAAGGGCCGCAACTATGGCAATGTCATCGATACCTTGAATGATGACCCGCGAAATGGCTGGACCACCGAAGGCAGTGATCCCACGCAAGTCCATACGGCCGTATTCGCTCTGGCAGAACCACTCGAGTTGGCGGCGGATGAGGAGATGGTCCTGGTGCTCTATCATCGCTCGACCGATGGCGATGCCAACATCGGACGCTTTCGCATCGCCATGTCTGATCAAGCCGGTGAAGCCGTGCGTTCGCTCAAGCAGGCGCCGCTAGGAGTATGGGCAGCCACTGGGGAAGCTCCCAATGAAGCGCTTCGGAAGCGTTTGCTGGCTCAATACCTGGTCGATGATGAACCCTATCAAAAGGTCAGAAAACGCCTGGCCGAAGCCAAGCGCCAGCGTGATCGCGTCAAGAAATCCGCCGGTGAGATGAATGTCATGGTCCTGTCCGAGCGAAATGAACCTCGTCAAAGCTATGTGCTAGAACGTGGTGTGTGGGATGCCAAAGGGAAAGAAGTGAAGCCTCGTTTCCTCCCGGCGGTTTTGCCCTGGTCCGCTGAGAAGACGCCCTCGCGTCTGGATCTCGCGCAATGGCTCATCTCGCCGGAGAACCCACTCACCGCCCGTGTGATCGTGAATCACCTGTGGCAGATGATGTTTGGCGGGGGATTGGTTCGCACCCCAGAGGATTTCGGGCTCCAAGGTGAGCAACCCACGCATCCTAAGTTGCTCGATTGGTTGGCCGTGGAGTTCATCGAGAATGGCTGGGATCTACGTCATCTCATGCGGCTGATGGTGACGAGCGAGACGTATCAGCAATCGAGTACCGTGACGGCGTCGATGTTAGAGCGAGATCCGAAGAATCTTCTCCTAACACGTGCCACGCGATATCGATTGCCCGCCTGGATGATCCGCGATGGCGCGCTCGCCGTCTCGGGCTTGCTCAATCCTGCGCTCGGCGGTCCGCCGGTGAAACCGTATCAACCCGACGGCGTCTGGTTCGAAATGTTCATGGGACGTTTCCGCTACGAACCGAGCATCGGTCCAGCTCAGTACCGACGCACCCTCTACGCCTACTGGCGTCGGACCGCTGCTCCAACATTCCTTTTCGATAGCTCCCAACGCCGCGTGTGTGAGGTCGGCGCTCGACGTACAAACACACCGCTTCAAGCACTGACACTGCTCAATGACGTCACCATGCTAGAATCCTCACGCGCCTTGGCTGAGGCCCTGCCTGAGATCGATCGCATGGCTTTCCAGGTTTTAAGCCGAACGCCAACGGACGATGAGCGACGGGTTCTCCAGCGCGAGTATGCGCGGGCACTCGCATTCTACCAAACAGACTCCGAGGCAGCCTCGGAGTTGGTCACCGTGGGCCAAGCGCACCCGATTCCTGATCCAGAACTCGCCGCGAGAATGGTCGTCGCGAGCATGCTCCTCAACCTTGACGAAGCCATCACCCATGAATGAACTGACTCGCCGCCTCTTTCTCCAACAGACCGGCGTCAATCTCGGTGCCATGGCTCTTGGTGGCTTGTTAGGGCGTGAGGCGTCCGCATCCGGCTCTCTCGGGGTCTCGCATTTCGCCCCGAAAGCCAAGCGAATCATCTTTCTCACCCAATCCGGTGGGCCTTCTCAGATCGAACTCTTTGACCACAAGCCCGGCTTGATGAAATGGGCCGGCAAGGAACTGCCTGCCAGTGTGCGTCAAGGCCAGCGTCTCACCACGATGACGGCGAATCAGAAACAGCTGATCATGCCAGCGCGGACGCGCTTTGAGCAGCAAGGCCAGAGCGGCGCGACCATCAGCGAGTGGCTTCCGCATCTCGGAGGCGTGGCTGATGAGCTGTGTTTCGTGAAATCGATGACCACGGATCAGATCAATCATGCGCCCGCCATGACCAAGTTCCTCACCGGTCATCAGATCCCCGGTCGACCTAGCATAGGCGCATGGTCCAGCTACGGACTGGGCAGTCCTAGCAAAGACCTGCCCGAGTATCTCGTGCTCATTTCCAAGATGAAGCGTGGCACGGATCAACCCTTGTACGATCACTACTGGGGCAGTGGTTTCCTCCCTTCAGGGTACCAAGGCGTGAAATTGCGGAACGCCAAAGATCCCGTGCTTTACCTGCGAGACCCTGACGGTTTGCCACGCGATCTGCGTCGAGGCATGTTAGACGGCCTAGGTGAACTCAACGCCATGCGCCTGGCGCAAACAGGCGATCCAGAGATCCTCACACGCATCCAACAATACGAGATGGCCTACCGCATGCAGACCAGCATCCCAAATCTCAACGATCTGAGCGATGAACCGGAGTCCGTCTTCGAACTCTACGGCCCGGACTCGCGTCGCCCTGGCAGTTACGCCGCCAACTGCATCCTCGCCCGGCGCCTCGCCGAGCGCGGCGTGCCCTTCGTCCAACTCTTCCATCCGGACTGGGACCATCACAGTCGCTTGAGCAGCTGGTGCACCGCCCGTTGTCGCGATACCGACCAGCCGAGCGCCGCTTTGATCAAAGATCTCAAATTACGTGGTTTGTTAGACGATACCCTGGTCATCTGGGGCGGCGAGTTCGGCCGTGGCGTGGCCGGGCAGGGGAAATGGGACAGCCCAGAAGGCGGCCGCGATCATCATCCACGATGCTTCACCCTGTGGATGGCCGGCGGCGGTGTCCAACCAGGCATCACCCACGGAGCCACCGATGATTTCAGCTACAACGTGGCCAAAGATCCCGTCCACGTGCGCGATCTCCACGCCACCGTGCTGCATTTGCTAGGAGTCGATCACGAACGCTTCACCCACCGCTTCCAGGGCCTGGATTACAAACTAACAGGCGTCGAACCATCGCGTGTCGTTCGCGAGTTGCTCGCCTAAGCAATTCGCGGAGCAGGAACTGTCAGACTGAGAAAGATTGTTAGTAGTTAGTAATAGCCTCGTGAGTGGGAAGTTTTCATGAGTCATCATGACTGATTTCGTAGTCGGGCAATCTTCTATTTCGACAACTCGATACTGAGATCTATGGGGTTACAGCCATTCTTTTCTCTAATTGGTGGATTTGTGATTTAATCATTAGCTCACGTATGCTAACTTTGTCGAAACTTACAAATTGTTTCTATGGATCTTTGGTTAGCTTGGTGGAATATCGTTAGTCTTCTTCGTCCCGCATTCTCAAGGA
>JBLHHN010000262.1:0-9092 GCA_047616785.1 Verrucomicrobiales bacterium | reverse complement strand
CGGAGACGTCGCTTTGGGAAATATTTCGTAGGGAGCATCCTTGTCGCCGCCCTTGCCTTTTATTTCAGTGAGCCACTCGCCACCTTCGTGGAAATGTTACGCAAACTCTCGCCGTCTGACCATTCCCCAGGCCTCCCGAGATGACTCAGCCTTTGCCGTCCAAGTATTTCCAGTTCCCTTTGAAGCGCTTAAAACGAGATCGCTCCTGTAATTCATGGCGCTCTTCCTCCACAAAGTAGACGGCGACGAACGTCACCTTGCCCATCTTATCGCCTGGACCGCCCTTGGACGAAGACTCGATCGTGAGTTCACTCCAGTTCGCTTCATGAATGGTCTCTTCCAAGGCAGCCTTCAACTCTGGCTCTCGGGTATCCGGGTGCGTCGTCTCCACGAGGTAGTCGACCAATCGGAAAAAGTAGGCGCTGTAGCGTGAGCGCATCAACTGCTCTGCCGTCGTAGGCTTGGCCCTACCATAGTGATAAGGCATGCAGCAAGTGTCGTAACTGAAACGACTCTTACAAGGACACAGAGATTCCTCTCTTTCTCTAGGAATCTTCACGAAGGGCTCGTCCACGGGGAGACACTCGCCCGAGATGAGCGGAACGCACGCAGCTTCTTAGCCAAATGCGGCCTCGTACACTCGCATGACTGGGACCATCAGGATCAAGCCAGCCAGGAGGCCCAAGCCAGCGCCCCAAAGCAAGGCTGGTAACCACACTTTCGCCACCGCCTGTGTCGTCGGCATGGCCCATGAGACCACGCTTACAGATTTATCTATGGGACTCGCCGCCTCTTGCACCTCCGCAATCTCATGCATCGTGATAGGCGTCTTCGGCATGGTGAGGTCCACCTGTTCAGTGGCGAACTTGGCTTGCATGTTAGCCAACATGTTCTTCTGAAGCTCATACTCTTTGCTCGCCTCCGAGTACTCCGCGACCTTGTGGCGCTCGTCCATGCTATCATCCTTCTTACCTTCCTCGATCTCTTTGGCGAGAGCCAACGCCTGGCTTGCCATGTCCATCTTCGTCCTCAGCACTTGGCGAATCGTTTTCACGGATTCTTCCAGAAGGGCCCGATGCTGTTGCAACTTCTCATTAATAGGCTTCAGATCGGAGTGTCCTTCGCCAACGCCATTGGCCATAAGAGCATCTCTTTGGATCTTCAGTTTCCGATACTCAGGAAGAGTTGCCGCAATGATAGGATCATCAATATCTATCATTGCAGCAGCACTCATCAAGAAATCGCCCTCAAGGCCGGAAATGTTCTCGATCTGTATCTTGATCTGTGCGATGGAAGCCTCCGCCTTGTAGGTGTCATGCATGCTCGTCATGAGGATGGTCCCGACGCCCGTCACGGGATCTCCAGTGACGGAAGCCCGATTCTCCATCGCCGCGAGATCAATGATTCGATAACGCTCGGCAATATCTAACATCCGCAAACGCGCTTCCTCGACTTTGTCCGATTGATTTTTCAGTTGGCGCCGGAGCGTGTCCAAGACATCGTTAGACCGATTGAGGTCAAGAGACACGCGGCGCTTCTGATAGGAATGGGCAATTTCATTCGCAACGTTACTCGCCCACTGCGGATCGTCGTCTGTGTACTCGATCACAATGAGTGACGTGTTCTCTTCCCTCCGAGTGACCAGGCCTTGACGAACTTTCTCGTATGCTGCGGATCGCGCTACTCCCCAACGCTCGTCCAACTTCAATACTTCGACCACCTTGGTTAGAGTCTCCTTACTTCCAATCACCTTCAGCTCCGTTTCAATGAAATCCTCCGGGATCGATTGCCGTCCAGATCGCTGGCCTTCACCAAAGATTCGCCAATCAAACACCTCCGCATTGATCTGCATGACCACGCGTCCCGTGTATGTCCCGGAAGAGTCTCCGCCATCATCCTGAAGCCAACGATCCACCAACGCATTTGTCATGGCCGCCGCCTCCACGGAATCCACGCTCGAATAGCCTAACTGAAATCTCGTGACAACCGAAGAAGGTGATCGCCGAATGACCAAGCTTTCCGCCAACGGGGCGGCGGCTTCGCTGGGGCGCATTCCCCATTGCGAAGCGATCTTCAATTCGTCGGCCTGTTTCGACAGCCATTCGACTTCCTTCATGGACGACCAAGATGCCAAGTCAGGCTCGCGTTCTTCCGAAATCTCCAAGGTCGCCAACGCCTCATAGCGTGGAAGTTCGGCCTCTTTCTGGTAGGCCGCCACACCCAAGCCTATCAAAGCGCACGCGGGCAATGTCAAAAGTGCGGTCCACCGCCAACGATGAATCCATGATTTCCCGTTTTCGGGAACCGACGAGGTCTTTGGGTGATCAGCCATAGCACATCACTTCCGACCATTTCCAGCGACATCCGCTCAATCACGCGAGCGAGCTAGAACACCCAGGGACGAGCCTGCTTGATGACAAGCTTGCCGTTCCGATCGATCTTGAACTCCATCTCCATGGCGAACTTCAAATCATCGGGATCCCGTTTGTAGAGCACGGCGAACTTGCCATGGAGGGTGCCGAGATGATCTCGCAGCTGCTTGAGATGGGCCTCGCTCAGGACGGATTTGCCATCCTCGGCTTCTTTTGAACGACGGACGATCTCTTGGCCATCGCGTTCATACCAGCCTAACAAGAGCTCTTCTGGGCTGGAGTCTTCATCGGGGTTGGTCACGAGATCTTCGCCGATCTGCGTGTTGAGATAGTAGAAGCCGAGGGATTCATAGAGGACGTCTTCGGTCACGGCGACGCCATTGGCCTTCTCGCCTTTGAAATTGGCATGGACGAGCACGCCCATGGCCGTGGCCTTGTGGTCGATGCGGTAGAACTCACGCTCTTCGAAAGCGCGGAAGTTCCAGAGACTGGCGAACACCTGTTGAATGGTGTCTGACAGATGCCCTTCATCCGGCTTGTGCGTTTTGGAATCGTAAAGGCCTGCACCGCTGAAGCCAGGTAGATCTTCGTTGTTCGTGCTTGAGCGGCAACGTATGGATTGGTTCTTTGGGAATGATCTTTGGAGCTTGGTGAGCGCTTCATTCAAATCATCCGGCATGTCGCCGCCTTCAATGGATTTACGGAACTTCTTCAGGGCGCGTTCCAAGGCTTTGCGGTCGCCCTTCAAAGTGGGATCATTGATGAGTTCATCAGCTCTATCATAGAAGCCATTCTGTTTCATGAAGGCATCATAGAAATGGAAGGGAATGCCATAGCCATCGGGCACTGTGCCTTCGGGAAATCCGAAGCTGTGCATGGCAGCAAGATTGGTGGTCTTCACCCCATAACTCGTCGACTGCCCAAAAGTAATGTCTTTGATAGGACACCACTCCTTGGCCGTGAGATCACGCCTAGGTGTTTGCGCTTTCGTTGGGCGGATGTCTTCGAAGTGCTTGTCCACTTCAGCTTGGGTCGCTTCACGAAGTTTGTAGCCTTGTGAGGTGACCTGGTAATTCACGAACTTGCCGACAAGCGCTTTGATCGGCGCTTGGTTGAGCGCGTCGTTGATGTAGGCGTTAGGGACCTTGTCTTGGATAGCGCGTAGATTCACATGGGAAAGCGGCGTCTGCCGAGCTTCAGAGATCACCCCTGCCATGCGTGGCATCTGGTTAGGCAACGTCTTGCAAATGACGATGTCACGTGGAGACGGGCGCGTGTCGTTGTCCATGATGCGCAGGAGGCCGAAGGATTCGCCGGGGTTGAGCGGCAAGTAGGCGATGTTCGTGCGATTGTCAGAATCCAGATGCACAGGAAGCTTGGACTCGGCATACTTGGCCTTGTCGCTTTCATACTGGTCGAGGTTTCCACCGAGCGGATGAAAAGCGAGTTTGTCCTCGAGCACAGGTGCCTTGGCGATGAGCGCATCATAGTAACTCTTGATCTGCTCGAACGCGTAGGAGTCATTCGGTTGGAAATCGAAGATGTAGAGGCCTGGATCTCCGTTAGGCGCTTTCAGTCGAGGCAAATAGCAGAGCGCCCCGCGCACCCCACTGGGTCGGCCACGACCTCCTCGGCTCAAGCCTACCATTTCCATAAAAGGCGGATGGGCATTGTGGTTGTTGGTGTTCATGAAGTAAATCTTGGTCTCCTTCGTCTCCGGCTTATCAAAGATGAATTTCACGAACTCGATGCCTGAGAGGTAAGCATCGCGAGCCACATCAGGCCCTTGATAGGAGAGTTTCTCATATGTCGCACGATCCGGAATCGTGGCCACGCCCATTTCGAAATCCAAATCCTCCGGCTCAATGCGCTCATTGCTTTCTCCTCTTCCGAAACCACGTTGGGCCAAGGCTGGCAAAGTAAGGGAGAACCCCAGTAAGGAGATGACGATGATCGAAAGGTAATTTTTCATGGTCGTTAAAGGACTGAGAATAGGACTTCGGTCGTTAGATTGACATCAGAATCGCCAGCGATTTCTTCTAGGTAAGGGTGTCGAACTATGCGAAGACCGCTGGCTTGAAGTCTTCAAGCGCGGCTTCACGCTTTACGATTGATTGCAGGACGACCGGACTCTCAAGTGGGCTCGCGCAACGAATGTTGAAGCGTTGGGTTATCTCATCTTGCTCAATGCGATTCTCGTGCGACGAAACAGGACTACGTATGAAGCCGTCTAAAGGTGAATGGCACGAAAATAGGCACGGTTTCGAACTATGCCAGGGCCTCTAAACAGCGCGACATGTGGATTGCTAAACATCCTAAACCCACCCTATTTCCGTGCCATTCACCTAAAAGCAGGGCTCAATTCAAGAGTCTGCTAGAGTTATCTCGAAAGTAAAATTGTGAACTAAGGAGTTTCACTTCGGCTCACACGGTAGAACCTGATCGGCACGTCTATCGTCGCTTCGGCATCGTTGAATTCGACTTCTGTCAGATCTTCGCCAACATCGGCCATGAGGCGTTCTTCCCACGTGATAAGATCCTGCGAGGATTCGACGACATAACCTTGCACACCCGCCGCAGGAAAGGCGATCAACGTCCCGTTGGCTCCTCGCTCGATCCGTGTGATCTCAAGTTCCGCGACTGGAGTCGGCACAAGCGCCATCCCTTTCGCGATATGATCCACTTTCCCCACGGGTGCGACCAGTCCGTCGGAGGTTACCAGGTAGACGGTTGTTTCATCGGCGATCAAGTAATGCCCACCGCCCAAAGACGTCAATGATTTCCCTTCTTCCCAATTTCCCTGCAGGGTGATCGGCGTCACTTCTTTAGTGGCCAAGTTGATCGTTTCTAGCACTTTCTCTTGAGGCAAGGGCCCGCCTGACGCATGCACCAAGAGGCCACTTTCGGGATCGAAGGTGAGCGCTTCTCCTTGATCGCCATTGCCGAGACCTAGAAATTCAGTGGCGGCTCCGGTCGCTTTGTCAATGGTGAACAACGTCTCGGGAGAGGCTGCGTTAGGGTCATTGCCAGTCACCCCATACAGTTGGCCCGCGTCGTCGAACGCAAGAGCGGAGAATTTCAAGAGTAGTTCCGCTGCGGGATTGCCGACAAAGGTGGCTTTGCCAGAGACGGGATCAAGTGCCGCTAAAACACGATCACCGACGTCACCGTTCGGCGGGGAGCTCAGCTTGAGCATGGCATACAGGGTTTCAGAAACAGGATCAAAGGCCATTCCCGAAGTTCCCGTCACGCTGAATCCATCGAGCGTAATCGTTGCACTGACATTGGTCGAACCATCCGCATTGAACGCACGGATCTTGGCGTCACGCGAAGAGACCGAGTAAAGCGTCTGCCCCGCCGGAATCGGGATTCCGTCCGCGATGATCTGAATCTCGGCGGTCGAACTCGACTCCACACCATCCTTGAGAATCTTCACCGTGTAGATCCCAGCATCGGCGGCCACCACATTGTCTAACTGAAGCTGTGGCTGATCACTGTTGGGAATGGCAACGCCATCTTTCTCCCAGGCATAGGAGAGGCCTTCTCCTTCCGCTTCGACGATCAACGTTACCGATTCTCCTGCGGCGATGAGTTGATCTGTCAGTGCCTTGGTGATGACCGGCCCCGTCACCACGCCACCGGCGACATTGATGACCAACTCAAAGACCGGCGAGGCTTCCCCTTGAAGATCATTGAAATGAAACGCTGTGAGTTCGACGTTGAACGTCCCGCCCGCGGTCGGCGTCCCTTGAATCGAGGCTACACTGCTAGAGGCGACGTTGTTGTCAAACTCGATGCCAGGCGGCAGACCTTCAATCAAATACGAACGCGCTTTCTTTCCTGGCAACGTGGCGCTGAAAGCCCAAGCGAAAAGTTCGCCCACCGTGGCATCCGCAGGATTGGTAAAGGTGCCGATCGCAGTAACTTCTGGTGCGGTGGCTCCCGTGACCGCATGGGTCCCCGCGAATTGCACCGCAGAAGTGATGCTGGTGAACTTCAGAATGTTCGCAAATCGCGGAGCCATGTGCAGTTGCCCTTCAGAAAGAATCCGGAGAAGCGGCGATCGCTGCAAGAGCAGAAGCAGAAAGCTTGCGAGGTAGGCGAAGCGAGAACTCCAGCATCGGTAAGAGAAGGTGATGATGGAACGACGGATAGCGGTAGGGTAAGAGAACATGAGGGTCGCAAGACTTTATCCCGAATTTCCAACCTTGCCAGCCCTACGACTATTCTCGTTTCTCGAGCCACGCCTTGGCCGCCGCACCATCTTGAGTCCTCCACTGGGCCACCAATTTGTCCACCCGATGGGCGCGACTTTCCGGATCGGAGATGGTCGTCGCCCATTGCACCGCGCGTTCTGGGTCCATCGAAAAGAGCTGCTTCGCGAAAGAACTCACAGCTTGGTCGCGTGCCGAGGACTGGGGCAATTCGATCAACCACTGAGCGGCCGCATGCTCATCTTTGCCCGCCCAAGATTCACCCAGACGCTCGTAGACTTTCCCAAGAAGCTCTTGGTCCTGAAGATAGTCCGTGACGATCTCTGCGGTCTTGGCCAGTTGCTTGATTGCTTGATCGCTTGCTCGGTGAGGACACCTAACAGATAGTCATCGCGCACTTCACCTTTCAACGACGTTGAGAAATCGAGCGCTTCTTGAGAACCAGCTAGATTCATGGTCTGACCAAAGTCAAATGCTACTCCGTCGACAAGAGCCTCAGCAGAATACTTGAGGAACGCAGCGGTGGCTTCTTCGACATCCGAGAGAGGCCAATCACCAAAGATAAAACGAATCTGAGACTCGCGTTGCTCCGGATCGGCCAGCTGTTCGGCGTATGTCAGGGCAGCGGCTTTGTCTTTGTTCGCCAAACCGCGAATGGCCGAACCGCGGAGTAGGGCCTGACGATCACCGTCATTGATTCGATCAATCTCGGACCAGGCTTCCGCGATGTTTGTCTCGCCTTTCTTCTCGAACAATCGGTGTTGAAGGAATTCCTCAAGCTTCTCATCACCAAACCTGCGGGCAACATCAAAGGCTGTCTGAGGATCAATCTCAGCGAATTCTTGCAATGCCAGTCGAAGCCCATCATCGCCGCCATTCGCAAACCCGCTAGTTCCGCTAGGGGATCCAGCGGAGGCGGTAATAATGGTTCCCCGGGGCGATAGATCCGAAACTGCCATTTCCAGTGCCGCTGAACGGGCGCGTGGAAATGGAGCGCCAGTTTTTCAAATCAACCGAACTCTCAATGATAAAGAGGCCATCGCCGATTTGCGACATCTGCAAACGAATGCCATTGCCATTTCGTAATACCTCTCCAGGAAATGGCATCGACACTTGGTCCGGATAGTCCGACACAAGGGGATGGGTGCCATCCATGAACTCTTGACGATTGTGCACCCCATCACCGTCGTAATCGCTCAAACCATCAGCAAAGCCGTCTGACTCATCGGTTTGAAAACCCGTGCTGTCGAAACGGCCCGGGTCGAACGGATTCTGAATGCCCGGCTCCGTCGGATCCAAATCGCGGGTCTCCTCGTCATCCGTGAGCCCATCACTATCAGCATCACCAATCATCCGAGGCACCATCTGAGGGTGGACCATGGTGATCATGCCGCTTTGAAATCCCTCTCTCGCTATCAGATTCTCGATCTTCGCCGTCTCTCGGCGATCATCCACAAAGATCTTTTCGTCCGCTTGATAGGCCCAAGTCTGTTTCTTTCCATCGATCTTCGTATGAAAGACCAGGGTCACCATGCCGTTGCTACGGTCCGTCTTGGAGAGGAAATTGCGAAGGGAGAACGCGTGCAACGCCGGGTCCACACTCGTATCGATCACGAACTGCGTGCCCACACCCGCATGCATGGCCTTGGCAAGATTGGCCTCCGAGGTTCCAAAAAGCAGGGATTGCATCTGTGCACGTAATGTTTCATTGGCAACTGTGCCAGCCCCGCTCCGAAGCGCCTCGATCTCCGCTGTATGGGGAGCAGGCAACTCCACACCATTCTGCGTGAAGAGAAAGGCGATGGTATCCGCCACATCTTGGACGGAGGCCGTTTCCTCGAACTGAGGCTGGCTCAAGTAACGTGTGAGGGTATCGATCGACCCATCGTGCAGGTAACCGAATCCTGACAGACTCTCTTGACTCCCGGCATCAAAGCCCACCTTCTCATGCAAATTGCCAAGTTGAGATGGCTTGAACTCTGACTGTGTGAAACTGATCAGCTCCGTCACGGCAGGCTGACTGGTTGGCGTCGCGTAGCCTCCGCCTCCAGAGGCTCTGCTCTGATGGCAGTCGGAACAATTGCGCCCTTCAAAGTGGCTCAGCGTTTGCGTCTCAAACAGCTCTTGCCTTCTGACAAAATCACCATTCGGCAGGGAAACGCGCTCGCCGTCGACGACCGCAAATTGGTTCGGCAGTTCGACGGTGTGCGGCACAGAATGGTCCGTTCGCCGATAGGGATTTGGCGGAAACGCTAGAGAATTGAGGTATCTCTCAAGACCATTCATCTCTTCTTCCGTGAGACGCTCATCATCTTCTAACAACATTTCATAAAACACATTAAAATCAGCAAGTTCATCCTGGTCGCCACGCCAGTGGAAAGGACCACTGCCCACGATCCCTTGTAGCGTTTGAGTGACCATCGGCCCCTTGCTCATGCTGTAAGTCACCTTCTTTTCCCTCAAGTTCCCTTTTGAGCCAGCTTCGTCCACGAACCGTTCCTCTTTC
>JBLHHN010000261.1:0-9115 GCA_047616785.1 Verrucomicrobiales bacterium | reverse complement strand
GGAAGTTCTTCGTCGCTCAGCGCTTCATCAATATCGTCAATATCTCGTTTGTCTAACTCAAGACTCATAGCAAATGATGATACTCAACCAGTGTCATCCTTCAACTGTATTGTTAGCTTGAGCGTGGAAATTTATGAAGGCGCTTGGTATGGGTCGCCTGGACGAGGAATGGTCTAGAAGGCAACACCAATAGGTGTCAACGACGCGCTATCGTGGTTCGCAAGGCGAGGATCATTTGAGCGATGATATTCCCAATTGGCTTCTGAGTTCGCGGCGTTATGCGCATGATCAGACGGGCGAGCCTGAGGATCACTCAGAGTTGATTCTCTACGCGGAGTCGCCGGAAACATTCCACCCTGCAAGTCCCAAGTTTGAAGGCCACTTTGGCCGGGTCCTGTAGATTATCCCACTAGCCAATGAGTTCGCTGCTCATGTCGAAGCCCCTTAAGCCATTAACGAAACGATGAGTGATTCCCTTTGTTTCCAAGTTCACGAGCTCTCACACCGTTACAAAAGCCATCGTGCTGTCGATCGGGTGTCTTTCGACATCGCTTCGCAGTCGATTCATGGCTTTGTCGGCCCGAATGGTGCGGGCAAGACGAGCACGCTCAAAGTGTTGGCCACCTTGGTGAAACCACAGTCGGGCGCGGTGAAGATCTTCGGTCTCGATGTGGCCCTCGACTTCAAGCGCGTGCGTCGTCGTATCGGCTACATGCAGGATCACTTCAGCATGTATCGCAAGATGACGGTCTTCGAGTATCTGGATTTCTTTGGCGCGGCCTACGGGTTGAGTGCGGCAGAGCGTGACAAGAGGATTGGTGACATCCTGACATTGACCGATATGGGTGGGCGTCGCCACGATTTGATTTCAGGCCTATCCCGAGGCATGTAACAACGTGTGAGTCTGGCCCGCGCCCTGGTGCATGATCCCGACTTGCTCTTGTTAGATGAGCCCGCATCTGGGCTTGACCCACGAGCACGGATCGAACTCATGGAGATTATGCAAGAACTGCGGAGTCTCGGGAAAACGATCTTTATCAGCTCTCACATTTTCACGGAGCTTGCTACGCTCTGTGATCACGTGGCGATTCTGGATCGTGGTCAACTGAAGTATACTGGCAGCATGAAGGGCTTGGTCAAAGATCAGAGTGAGGAAGGGGCCTACCGTATCGAGGTGGCGGAGCTGATACCTGAAGTTGAGTCTGCGATCAAGGCCCTGACGGGCTTTATGAGCTTGGAGACGGTGGAAAGAGACAAAGTCTACCGGGTGCGAATGACAGTTGATCGTACAAACGGGAATCGTCTTCTTGAAACGGTCTTTTCTAACGGTGGTGAGTTGGTCAGTTTCCGTGAAGATGTGAAGCAACTGAGTGAAGCCTTCATGGACCTCACTCAACCAGGTGTGCTCTCATGAATCGCGGTGTCTTTGCCCTCTTTGTTCGCACGATGCGCGAAGAGAATCGTCGTGTCATGACGTATGCAACGCGGTTTCTTCTGGTGCTGCTCGTCCTGCTCGTGATTGGGGTGAATCACAGTAGCTTCCGCTATGGCGGCGGGGCACCGGGGCTGCGGATTTTCCAGTTCGTCACCATGCTGAATCTCGCGTTCATCTGCATCATGGGACTCAGCTACTTTGCTTCGGCGATCACGGAAGAGAAGGAAGATGGGACGTTGGGCCTTCTACGGATGACCGATTTGAATCCGCTCTCGATCTTGTTGGGCAAATCGACGAGCCGGCTCATTGGGTTTCTGTTAATTCTCCTCACACAGTTGCCTTTCATCACCATGGCGGTGGCTCTGGGAGGGGTGACCCTCCTGCAGATCGTTAACTGCTACGCCGTGCTGGGTGCGTTCGCGTTCCTCTTGGCGAACCTCACGCTGATCTTTTCGGTCATGTGCCGACGTACGGCGACTGCCGTGTCCAGCACCCTCTTATTGCTGATCGTGGTGTTTCTAGGGGTCTTTTTTCTGAGTCATTTCTTTAAAAGTTGGCTAGGTTCATCCTTGGGGTTCGACACGCTCAGTTCTTGGGTCTGGTCCACGAATCCGCTCAAGAGTCTGATCGAGATCAACAGCCTGGGATCGAGTGAGCGCATCGTCATGCAGCCTCTCTCGAACATCATCATCGGAATCGTGTTCTTTGTGATCAGTTGGCTGATCTTTGATTTCTTCAATCAAGGAGAAGGTCGGGGGGCGGCACCGAAAGCGTCGCGCCGCCCGGCTGTCGCAAGCACCAAGGCCTTCGCCGGTGATAAACCAAGGCCTGCTGATTTCGCGGTGACTTGGCGCGAGTTTTATTTCCGGTGTGGCGGGGTGAAGCGCTTGTGGATATCTTTCGCATTGATCATGGGACTGTCAGGATTGATCATGTTTGTTGGTGGCGTCATGAATCGGCAATCGATGGACATTGAAGATGTCGGAGGCGTGCTTTTCACCATTGGCTTGATGTCCGCAGGAGTGCTCTGGGCTCTGGAAATGGGCGTGGTTTTCAAACACGAGCGTCTGAATCAAACGTGGGCTGCCTTGACGTTGTCGCCGAAGTCGATTCAACGAGTGGCTTATGAGAAAGTGCTGGCTTCCGTTGTGACAATTTTGCCGAGCCTTCTTGTTGCAGGGTTCGGGTTGGTGCTTACCTCTGACCAATGGCATTGGTCAGACGTTGATGGTGATTTCATGCTCGGCCTCTTCTTGGCGGTGGTCTTTCTCGTCTTCAGTTCGCACTTGATCGTCTGTATCTAACTCTATCTTAAGTGGGGGGCACTCCCCATTACGATCGTCAGTTGCATCGTCTTGCAGGTGATCCTGGCCATGCTTTCCGTGGTGTTTTGGATTCGAGGATCAGGTGGAGACGGAATGATTGCCTTCTGGGCGTTTCTCCTTTTCTTGGCTTCACTGGGACTTCACCTCTTCATTGGAATGCGATTGCGATCCTTGGCCTCGGCCGACTGACATGGTAGAGAATCAGCGCCGATTCTTTTGAAACAGGTCAAGATACCGAGGAAGCAACGGCCACGACGGAGCGACGCCCTCCGGATAGGAAGGCTTCCGCCTGTGTCGAGGCCTAACAGCGATCATCTAACGATCATTCATCTCGGCGGTGACCAAGGGAATGCGAGGGTCTTTCCCAGACCAGGAGTTGTAGATCCAGGCGTGATCCGGATCATCTGTATTGGCCAAAGACTGATCACTGCCGGTGAGGAAGTTGAGATAGTAACAGTGATAGCCATGGCCAGCGACGACAGGGTGATAGCCGCGTGGCACCATGACGACGTCGTTGGTCCGTGTGTAGGCCATCTCGTCTAGAGAGCGGTCGGAAGTGTAGACCTGTTGAATGGCGTAGCCTTGCGGCTTCTCGATCTTGTAGAAATAAGTCTCTTCCAGCCGTGCTTCACGAAGGGTGCCATCATCATTCACTTGGCGGTCGTCGTGTTTGTGCGCTGGGAATGAACTCCAATTGCCTGAAGGGGTGTAGACTTCGACACTGACAAGGCGTTGGCAATCGAACCCAGGTTCAATGAGGCTGTTGATCTGCCGCGTGGCGTTGTCGCCGCCGCGAATTTCGATGGTGGCTTCGTCGGGTGTTTTGAAACGTGCGGGATGATCTTCATCGGATGCGCACCATCCGTAGGCGATGTCGAGGATCTCGCTTTCGGCGGTGAGATTAAAGCCAGTGTGTCGGGGTAAGTAAAGTGTGTGGGCGATGCCACTGAAGACATCTTTGCGGCCATTGACGGTCTTCCAAGATCCGTGATCCGTCACCACGCTGTAGTTGCCGCTGAGGAGAATGATCCCATACTCGTGGTCTCCGGTGTGCCCTTCCCAGACCTCGCCTTGCTTGAGCAGTCGTGCGCCGAAGTTGAGGAATTCCCAATCGGCTTCCTCGCGGGTGATATTCTGATAGATCCCGAAGGAAGCGTCGGTGATGGTGGGCTTGGCTAGAAGGGGATACTTGCGATCTCGGTTCATGGGCCACGTCTTAGCGTAAGAGTTCGCAGAAGGGAACTGTGAAATCTGTCCGTTCAATTCAAAGGACTTGCGAAATGGGGCATTGTCGCCGTTTAGAAAAGGGTGGAGAAAGCCCCGGTGACGAAGCGTACGTTTCGATTGGAAGTGACGCGCGCTCTCCTTGCTGGGGGCATTGTCGAGGCCTTTTCCGCGACCTTTATCCTCTACTTCCTGATCACGGTTTATCACGGGAATGACACGATGAAATCGGCGGTCATGAGCAGCCAGCGAGCAGGGTTGTTGTTAGGATTCTTAGCCGTGACCTTTGCGCATCGATCCCACCGTGCGCCGTCGCGACTTGCGGCTTCCGTCTTCTTTCTCGCCTCCATTGGCTTGATCGTGGGGGCGGCGGCGGAAACGGCCATGGTCTTCGCTGTCAGTGTGGCGGTGGCGTCCTGTCTCTGGTCCTGCACGCCTCCTCTGGTCACGCAATTCTTGCGCGCCAACTATCCTTCCGAGACGCGCGGGCGCCTTTTCTCCATGGTCTCAGTGGTCCGTGGGCTTGCCGCTGTGATGGTGGGTTTGGTCGTGGGGCATTGGCTAGAAGGGGAGGGGAATGATGCGCGTGCGGTGCTCTGGTTGTTGCCGTTCGCCTTTCTGATAGCAAGCGTGTTGCTTTGGCAGGTCCCGGTGGAACGTCAGTTGCAGTCCCTGGGGCGACTGCCACAACGTTCGTTCTGGGCCGCGTTTGGATGGTTGGTCAAGGACAAGCGGTTCGCTTTGGCCATCGTTGCCTGGATGTTTGTGGGGATGGGCATGTTGATGTGTGGTGGCTTGTTAGTAGAGTATGTGGCGAATCCGGACTATGCGCGTGGTTACAGTCCCTTACAGGTTGCGTTGGTCACGGTGGTGATCCCAACGTCAGTGCAATTGCTTACGACGATCACTTGGGGTGGGTTGTTTGATCGCGTCCGCTTCTTTCGGCTGCGGCTGGTCCTGAATACGTTGGGTTCCATGGCCGTGTTGGTGCTCTTTCTCAGTCCCGCTTTCTGGGGTGTCTGTGTGGGGGCGGCTCTGCTAGGGCTTTTCCGTGGTGGGGGGAATGTGGCTTGGAATCTCTGGGTGACCAAACTTGCGCCCGAGGATCACGTGGGGGAGTATATGTCGGTGCACACGTTCTTCACCGGTATCCGAGGCATTGCCACACCCTGGTTAGGATTCTATCTCTTGCGCGAGCATGGGGTGGTGGTGTTTGCCTGGACTTGTTTCATTCTCGTCACGCTGTCTTCCCTTGCGGTGCTGCCATTGCTCAAGGGAGAAAGAAACGTGACGTAGCCACCGAGGTTCTCGTTTTCGTGACGTTGGCCTGGCGGCCGTCGATGCGACATGATTCGGGGGCCTCTTGAGTTCCAGCGCTGTCGCGAAAGGGACTATACTCGGCGTTGAGCCTATTAAACCTCCCAAGGTCTCATCCCGGAGGCTGGACATAGAAGGTGTTAAGTTTTGATCTTCATCTGGCCCAGAGAGTTGCTAGAGTATCGAGATGTCTCGGATCGCTTGCTTGTTCAACATCTTCTTATTCTGCCAAGTCGCTCACGCTGCGGATATCGTGGTGTCAGAATTCATGGCCATCAACGATCGAGTTCTTGCTGACGAGTTTGGTGAGTACGATGATTGGGTGGAGTTGGTCAATACATCGGAGGCGGCACTCGATCTCGCAGGCATCTATCTGAGCAACGATCCTGATGATCCCACGCTTTGGCAGATCCTTGAAGGTGCCAATGGAGAAACGTTCGTCCAGCCGCAAGGGCGCGTTCTCTTATGGTTCGACAAGGATCCAGGGCAAGGTTCATTACACGTTCCCTTCCGGCTGGCCGGTTCCGGTGGTACCCTGTTATTGACGGAGCCAGATGGGGAAACCTTGATGGAATCCATTTCTTATCCACCGCAACATCCTGACATTGCCTATGGGCGAATGACATCGTCTAGCGAAACGTTCCTCTTCCTGCTTTCGCCTACTCCAGGGAAGGCTAATGATCCGACTGGCGTGTCCGAGTTCGGTGGCGTGAGTTTCTCCAAGGACGCTGGTTTGTTTCGCGATCGCTTTGAGCTTTCGATGAGCACGGTCACTGAGGAAGGCACTGTCAAATTCACCACGGATGGAAATGTGCCAGGTCTCTTCGCGGGTAAGACTTTTACGGATCCGCTCCAGGTGGAAACATCCACAACCATCCGAGCGGCCGTTTTCATTGGAGGCAAACAGGTCAGCCCGTTGCAATCTCAAATCTACCTGGCCATCGATGCTGACTTGGCAGCGTTCGACTCCAATCTCCCCATTGTCCTGATCGATTCTCGGGGGCATGATTTTACCAAAGACACTTCAACGAGCACCAACTTTGATCAGAGTCCTGTGTCCAGCGTCTTTCTCGAACCAAACGTCGCCGGGCGAACAAACCTCACGGAAATCTCAAGTCATCTCGGCAGTGCCGGGATGCATGTTCGTGGAGCCAGTTCCCGAGAATGGCCTAAGCAGCAGTACCGCTTCGAAACATGGGGTGACACTCAAGAGGATCGAGATGTGGATTTGTTAGGGTCGCCTTCGGATTCAGATTGGATTCTTGCGGCTCCCTACTTCGACCGATCACTGATGCGGAATTATCTTACCTTTCGTTGGTGGGCTGCCCTCGGATATGAATCACCCCGCGCCAAGTTCTGTGAGTTGTTCTTGGATATGGACGGTGATGAAACCTTTACATTGGCCGATTACCAAGGTGTCTATGTGCTCACGGAGACCATCAAACGCTCCGCGGATCGATTGGATATTGGGCCATTGCGGTCGACGGACGATGGTGGGTTTGAAGGCAGCTACGCGATTGAGGCGACGAATGTGAATCAGAACTGGGTCTCGCGAAAGGGGATACGCCTGAAGTATGTGGAGCCGCGGGAAGCCGAGCCCTTGCTGGAAGCCAAGGCGTGGATCGTAGACCATTTCAATGATCTCGAGGCGGCGGTGCATTCGGATGACTTTGCGGAATATGCGAGGTTGATCGATCTTCCCTCACATTTGGACTATGACATCATGCGCGAACTTTCTCGAAACATTGATGGCGCAAGTACCTTTTTGTCATTCCGTGAGGGCAAGGTGCACATGGGGCCACTCTGGGATTACAATCAATCCTTTGGCCTTACCTCACTGTTCGAGCCTAATCCGGGATGGAAGACCGAAGGGTGGAATGTCGAGTACATGACTGAAGGTGCCCATTGGATGAAATGGTGGGATCACTTGGGAGACGATCCCGAATACCAAACGGCGTGGGAAGATCGATGGGTGGTATTGAGAGAGGGGGCGCTCTCGAATGAGTGCCTGTTAGGTGATGTTGAGGCGACGGCCGGGCTCCTAGAAGAAGCCGCCGAGCGCAACTTCAAGCGGTGGGACATCTTGGGTAAGGCCATCTGGGTCACGGGCGGCGGCACGCGAGCAGATCCTGGTGAAAATGATCGGGACACGTTTGCCAAGGAAGTGGCGTTTGTTCGAGATTGGCTGACGGCGCGTTTGCGGTGGATTGATTCACAAGTGCCTGCGCCACCTTCGTTCGGGCATCCTGGCGGTGCCGCTCCAGAAGGGTTTGTGTTAGAAATGGGCGAAACCGCTGGTTTCAAGGCATTCGGTGGAACGATTCATTATACCACGGATGGAAGCGACCCGCGATTGAGAGGTGGGGCTGTGCATGCAGAAGCCCTTCCTTATCAAGAACCCGTTCCATTGAACGGTACGGTCACGATCAGTGCTAGGACACGCAGTCTCTTTGGCAAATGGAGCGCCTTGCGGCAGGCCACGTATCTCGTCTGCGCAGAATCCGCCTCCGCAGACAATCTCACGATCTCAGAAATCTATTACAATCCCAAGGGGAGCGATTCGGCAGAATTCATCGAACTGGTGAATCGCGGGGATCGGACCATTGACCTGACGGGTGTTCGGTTGGCGGAAGGGGTGGAGTTCACCTTTGGAAGAATGGCTCTCAAGCCTGGCGAGGTTGTATTGGTGGTTGAAGATTCTGAGGCCTATCCAAATCACGCATCAGTCGCAGGTTCGTGGAAGGGGCGACTTGCCAACAGTGGGGAAACCATTCAAGTGTTGTCGGCAAATGGCGATGCCATCCTATCACTCAGCTATGGAGATGCGGAGGATTGGCCAGAAGAAGCGGACGGCAACGGCGCTTCGCTTGAACGCGTGAACTTGGACGGTGATCCTAAGGATGCTTCGAGCTGGCGTGCCAGCGCCAACGAGGGAGGAACTCCAGGTTCTCTGCCGACTGCTGGAGCTCTCATGCCGTTTGTTCAATGGCAGGACATGCATTTCACCGATGCGATTCAGCAAGGGGCAGAAGAAGATCCCGACCAGGATGGGCATATGAACCTTGTGGAATATGCCTTTGGCAGTGATCCTCGCTCGCCCGCGAGCTTTGCTGAGATTACGATTTCACCAGAGGGGCCTAACTTGAGTCTGCGCTATCCTGATCCTCAAGACCGTTCCGTGATCATCGGGATGGAGGCCTCCAACGACTTGAAGCTGTGGGAGCCGCTGGAACCCGCGAGCAAAGCCTCGACGAATGAGCAGACCGTCGTTACCTGGACAAGAGATCGAATTGGCGGTTATGTACGCCTGCTAGTTCAATTGCCTGTCGAATGATCTAAGATCCTATCCGGAGGGCGATGCTCGCCTCTTTCAGAGCTAGTAATCCGAGGTCAGAACATTTGCTCGGACTCAAACGGTCTTGCGTTCGCTAGCGTCTGGTTGCTTTGAGGGTCGCCGTCTTCGAATCATAGGTTGGCTTGGGACCGGTGTAGAACTCTGCGGCGTGCAGCTTCATGGCCTCGCGAATGGTGAAGTCTGTGAGGACCTCGCTAACAGCGTCTTTGGGTGGTGCCATCGCATTCGATGGGAGCACCATATAGTGGGGTACTTCCAAGGTAATCTGGGCGACTCGTGCCAGAAACGCATCGAGGAATCGACGATCGATGACTCTGGCATACGGAATCCTAACATCGAGCAAATCACCACTCGCAGGCAGGGTAATCGACCGACGACCCTCCATCTGATGTGGCTTACGCTGGGATGTGATCAGATTCATGTTTGGGCATGCCAAATTCAATATTGGAGGAATCAGAG
>JBLHHN010000260.1:0-9155 GCA_047616785.1 Verrucomicrobiales bacterium | reverse complement strand
GAAGGAATTCAAGGCTCGCCAAGCCTTGGAGAATGAAGCGCAAGAGTCAGTCCCCGCCTAAAAACAGCCAAGCTCAAACCCGAATCGCAAGCGCATTCATACGGAGGTTGCTCAGGCGCTTACGTTTCGTCGGATGATGGATGTGTTTCGTTGCCCGCAGCACGCCATCTCCACTGCGTTTCAACCGATAGGAAGTCTCCGCGATAAGTTATTGGTCGGCAAGCTGAGGTTGAGTGCACTGCGACTAACGGAGGCACGGATCTCATGCCAGGAAGATAGAGCGACGGGTGCATTTCTGAGAGAGTATGGCTTTTCGGAGCCCATGATCGACGGATTCTTCCGCCCCTTCTACGGCGGAATCTTCCTGGAACGCGAACTCCGCACTTCAAGCCGGATGTTTCAGTTCACGTTCAGGATGTTTGCTGAGGGCTTCGCTACTGTCCCTGCCCAGGGCATGGAAGAGATTCCCAGGCAACTGGCCAACCGGCTGCCTCGAAGTGCCATTCGGCTAAACTCGCCCGTAATGTCGGCGACAAGAAACATTGTCGCACTCACGACAGGGGAACGCCTTGATGCCGACGCGGTGGTCATTGCCACCGATGCCGAAGTAGCTGGCCAATTGGTTCCAAACTTTTCTAAGAAGAATATTGGCTGGCGTTCCGTCGTGGGGATGTACTTCGCGGCTGATCAATCGCCGCTCAATGAAGCCATCATCGCTGTAAATGGTGAGGCTCGCGGACTGGTGAACAACGTTTGCGTGATGAGCGACGTCTCTCCAACCTACGCACCACCGGGCAAATCACTTGTCGCCGTTTCAGTCTTGGGATCTCCGCAAAGTGAATCATTGGAGGACCGTGTGAGAGACGAGTTGGTTGATTGGTTTGGTGGTGCAGCAAAGGGTTGGCAGCACTTGCGCACTTACACCATTCGAAAAGCACTTCCCGAGCAACCTCCCAACAATGGAGACTTTCGCACAGTGGTTCAAACCGATGACGGTTTGTATTTCTGCGGAGATTATGGTGGGACCGCATCCATCGAAGGAGCCATCAGATCTGGGATTACCTGTGCCGAAACGATCTTGGGTCGATAGACGGCAGTGCCCCATTTTTTGTTAGAAATTGGCTGGATGGTTTCTGGCTCCGCAGTTACGCGAAGTCGGACAAATACAAACCAGAAACCATCCATGAATCACATTGAAATCATCCAACAGCTAGATCAAGACGATCGCAAAGAGGTCTCCACGATATTCGACGCCTTCATGCGTGGCACCATCCGTAACACGTTCATCGACATCATGGCCGATGAGGTCAGTGCACTCTGGTTGTGCCGGCAATGGCCGGTTTCTCCAATCCATTGAAAAGTATGAATCATGTTAATTGACCATTCAACATGTAGCAACGCACCGGCGTGTGGCGGCGACAAAGCACGCGAAACGGAGCGGTCTGTCGAGTTGGCAGGCGAAAGGGGCAGTACACCCCTGGATTGCGAAGACACGAGCCCTAGCGCAAGCGAACTTGATTCAGCCTCGTTACACAAATCCCAGTGGCCAACCTTCCGGAGATGGCGAAGCCTGATATCCTTGGAGAAGTAATGGTTGAATGCATCCAAGGGACTGGGCGGGGTGGTTGAAGGGAAGCGGTCTATGAAGCGCCCTATGAAGCGCCCTATCGAATTTCCGCACTTTGGCGCGGGATTTGCACTGCGCTCAGTTCTTACGCGGCGATGCGTGGGCGTGATCGCGATCTCGCCCAGGCCTCCGGGGTCAGGTCCTTGATGTCGCTCGTCTTCGCATCAGGGATCCGCTCAAGGATATCCGTCAGGTAGGCGTGGGGATCGATCCCGCGTCGACGGCAACTCTCGATGATCGAATAGATGATGGCGCTGCGTTCGCCGGTGTCAGCCCTTCCGCTGAATAGCCAGTTCTTCTTTCCAATCGCGGTTGGGCGAATAGCGTTCTCGACGAGGTTGTTGTCTATCTCTACTCGACCGTCTGTTAGATAAACCTCTAACCCCACCCATTGACCTAACGCATACTCGACTGCGTTCCCGAGCGTGCCCTGGGGCAGGATCGATGGGCGCGCTTTGTATATCATGAGTGCTTTCTTGATGCGGGCGACGATGGGACGGCTTTCGCTTTGACGCACGCTGTGGCGTAGCCTGGGGCCTGCCTTCTGCTCGCGAAGCTTCTTCTCGATCTGATAGAGATGTTGTATCTGTTTGATGATCCAGCACACATTAACCCCATGCGGAATGTGTGCTAGAAGACTCCTTTCCGGATACGTTCTAGCTACGGGTTGCTTTCTTCTGCTAGACAGTATTGTGCGGTATTGATAGTCCCCATCGTCTTCTTCACTCATCAATCCTTGTTCGTTAGTCGTTAATCAATGGCCCGGGTGGAGGTGCATCAGTCTACTTCCCATAACATCCGAGGCCATCCATTACAGCTGCGGTCCCTGTAGTCTACCGTTCCCAATGCTGCCTACCACAGGTGCCTACGTGGGCCTTGACACTGGCTTCAAAAGCCGGTGTTTTAGGTGTGCGATCAGATTGCGGGGAACACAGTCGCAATCATACACATCGGCTGTGGGTTTGTAAGGATCGAACCCCACGGTTATTCTCAAAAAAACGCTAACTAAAAGCCCAACTCATGATACGCTTATTAATCGGAATGACAGTCGTCATGGCGTTCGCCACGGCCAGTCACGCTGACTTTCATGATGGCAACCTCCTCGTGAATGGTTCATTCGAGGAGCCCGTCCTGAACAACGTCAACGCCAATAATCTAGGCACGATCCCCACGGGATGGAGTCAGACCGGAGATGACGCCACCTGGAATCTGATCAGGAACGATGGCTCGGCTTATGGCAGTGGCGTCGACACGGCGGCGGATGAGTCTCAAATCATTGATCTCAACGGAGTGTTCGAGATCTTCCAAAACTTTACCTTGGCGAGTCCGGCGGAACTGATCTTTGGGGCGTCCTTTGCCAACCGCGAGGGTCACGATGGCTCAGATCCTTCAACCATCGGCATCTACGACGCTATGGGAGACAACTTGCTCTCGCCCGAGGTATCCGTCGATACATCCGATGATCCCACGCCTTCGGATGTCTGGCGTTCTGGCGAGGAAACCGCGGAGGTGCTACCGGCGGGCGATTACCAGATACGCATTGCCTTGAACAACTTTAATAATGTAGATGCCGTCTTTGTGGCACTAAACACTCCCCCAGGTGACCCCAGTCTTTCCATGCCGGCAGAGAAGGATCTCGGTCAAGTTTCATCGGTTCCCTCAGTGCATCAGGGAAGTTTCTCTATCATTAATCCTGGAGATAACAAAACACTGAACGTGACGAGTTGGACTGTGGATGGTACCCATGCTAACAACTTTACCACGGATGATTTGCCTGACACTTTCGACCTTGGTCCCGGTGAATCGCGGGTGGTGAATTACACTTACACCTGGACGGAAGCCGCCGGTTCGGGGCGTCATTCGGCGACGCTGAGCTTCGAGAGCAACGATGAAGCCCTGGACGGTCGTCCCAATGGCATTGAGTTGATTACGCGTATCCTTCACCTGGGTGGACCGATTGCGCAATACACTTTCGATGGTGCTGTGGGTAGCTCGACGGAACCCGATGCAGCTGGTTTCGGAAATGACGCCGCGCATGTGGATACGACTCTTGGTCAGCCAGGGCTCACGGATGGCACAGCGACTTCGGTTAGGTTTTCCAATGGCGGCTATCTTCAATTGGCCGGCGCCTTTGGCAATGAAAGTGACTTCACGGTCCTGTCCTGGTTTCAGGCGGAGACCCTGCCAGAAGCAGGCTCTCTTGGAACCGTCTTTGGTCTTGGGCCGGAAGGAAATCCAACCTGGGCGCTGTTGTTAGGCGAAGATGGTTCGCTGTCGTGGTTTGCAGAGGATCCGCAGGCAGGCCAGATAGGGCCAGAGTTCGTTTCTGAAACCAAGCTGATCCCAGGCACGCCCTACCACATTGCCGTAGCTTACAGTCCCAGCAAGATCTCTGTCTACGTCGATGCTGCGGAAGTGGTAGCAAAGGAAGATCCATTTCCGCTCAATGTCAGTGAAAACGTCTCCTTCTTTGCAGGATCGTACGGCCCTGCTTTACCAGTCAGTGGCCGAATGGATGACCTGCAATATTATTCCCAGGCGTTGTCTCCAGAGTCCATCCAGATTCTCTTCGATAATCCCGGAAGCAATCTTGGTGATAAGACGGACATTGATAGTGATGGCGACGGTGCCAGTGACGCTCAAGAGGCAGTGTTAGGCTCGGATCCGTTAGACCCAACCCAAGGCGGGGTCAATGGCTGCGCTCAGGCCGGCGAACAAACGGCTGAGACGGATTGCGACGAAGACGGCCTTTCCAATGGCGTTGAATTTGCCAATCCAGGGCTTGATCCAAGCAATCCGGATTCCGATGGCGATGGTCTCACGGATGGAGAAGAAACCAATGGGGATCCGAAGACTGATCCGACTTTAACTGATACCGATAAGGACGGATTGAATGATGGTGACGAGCGCACTCTGGGCACTGATCCTAACAACAAGGACACGGACGGTGACAATCGTGGCGATGGTTTTGAAGTCAGTCAGGGTTCTGATCCACTCAAAGCGGATGCCGCTGGCGGCGTCAGTACGCTTGCCGCGGAAATGATCGCCTACTGGCGTTTCGATGAAGGGAGTGGTGATGCGGTGATCGATCAGTCAGACAATGGCGCCGATGGCGCGATTGAAGGCGGTAGCAATTGGGTGACTGATCCTGAGCGGGGCTCTGTGCTTGATTTAGAAGGCTCTTACGTCGACTTCGGTGAGTTCCGCCTTCCGGCCATGACCGTTGATAACGATTTCACCTGGTCGTTCTGGGCAAACTCCGCCGAGTCTGCCAACAATAACATTGTTATAGGAAACCGTTGGGGGCCGGACGGCGCTGATTTCGCGCCACGTGAATTTATCAAATTCACGCCCACAACATTTGAATGGCACTTCAATGACGCTGGTGAGAATCATGCCAGTGTGGAGGGTCCCTTTGCAACTGAGGTGTGGGAACATCACCTCGTGATCAAGGAAGGCGACCAGATCTTCTACTATCGCAATGGTGTGGTTGGCGACCCTGGCACGATCACAGGGGCGCCGGAGAATCCGCAACCCTTTTACATCGGTGGTCAGAACAGTGCTGAGAGTTGGAGCGGACTCATGGACGAAGCAGCGCTTTGGTCGAGAGCGTTGTCCGCAGAAGAAGCTGCTGAGGTCTTCTCTAAAGGACAAACCGCCGAAGATCTTCGTGGTGGTGGAGGTGCAGACACCGGCCTACTTGTCAATGGTTCGTTTGAAGAGCCGGCGCTTGATAACATCAACACCAATAACCTCGGCACGGTACCGGATGGATGGAGTCAAACGGGCGATGATGCCACGTGGAACCTGATTCGGAACGATGGCACGGCCTACGGCAGTGGTGTTAATACGGCTGCCGAAGGTTCCCAAATCATCGATCTCAACGGCCTCTTTGAGATCCATCAGAATTTCATCTTGGAGGCAGATGATAGTGTGCTCTTTGGCGCATCATTCGCGAATCGCGAAGGGCACGACGGATCTGATCCTTCGACGGTTGGGATCTATGATGCCGATGGGAACGAACTGCTATCACCCGAGGTATCGGTTGATACCTCGGCAGACCCCACGCCATCTGATGTTTGGCGTTTCGGAGAGGCGTCTGTTAGTCTCGCTGCCGGCGAATATCAGATTCGTATCGCCTTGAACAACTTCAACAACATCGATGCCGTGTTCGCCATCGCTTCCGGAGGAGGAGGCGGCCCTGTGGATCCGCCAGGAGGTGGGGACGACGACCTACCTGTCCTCACGATTCTCTCCAACACTACGAGCATAGGTCTATCATTCACCGGGGCGGCGGGAGAATCCTATGATGTGGAGTACTCCGAGGATCTCCAAGCGTGGTCCGTGATTGAGCCAGGACTCACAGGCGCCGTGAACTACGAGGACACCAATGCTGCGCGTAGAGGTAGGGCGACCGGCTACTACCGCGTCGTGCAGAATTAATAGCCTAACCAAAGGTTTCATGGACGGGGTGGAGTTCTCGCAGAGCATGCTTGATCCGTCCATCGATCTCGAGACATGGACCGGCCTCTGAAGGGACTTTCAGAATCGACAGAAAAATGGAGGACAGAAAGAACCACCGAACGATCTGGAAAGGCAGGAAAGATCACCGTCGAATCAGTGTGTCAGCCCGTAATTCCTCCGGTCTATCAATAGTTCTGTCGTCCATTGATCTGTGAGAATGTCCCCATATCTCGTGAGGGTAACGCAACAACTAGGGCTCGCTACTACGCTGCTTTCTCGCTTCACGAAACATCTTCGCAACCGGCGATTCACTTCTTCACTCATCAATACTTGTTCGTTAATCGTTAATCGAAAGCCACCTGGTGGTGTGTCAGTCTGTTGGATCCTGAAGCTCATCGACCATGCGCTGGGTCTGCGTCCGATTCGCCAGGTGAAAATTGTTTTCACAAAGGGAACGGGAAACAGTATTTCAAAGAGGACAACCATGCGAAAACATTCCCTCACAGTCTTTGCCACTCCCATCCTCTGGGCCTGCTTGGCCGCAACGCTCCATGCCGCAGAGAAACCGCTAGAGGGACCGATCGGGGCCTTTCTGGACGAGCCTCGGTTGGAGGTCCAGCCGCTCTTCAAGGAAATACGCCACCCCAACATTGTCGTCACGCTCAAGGGTACGATTCTCGCCACCTTGGGAGACAAGAAGCTCCTCGCTCGTCGTAGTGAAGATGGCGGCAAGACCTGGGGCGAAGAGTTCACCATTGCCGAGCCGGCCTTTCAGGGAGGAGGCTTAACGGTCGACGAGACCACCGGAGACATCCTGGCATTCACCGAAGCCAAACACCCGCCCGCTCCCTTGACGGTCTATCGCAGCCAGGACGACGGCAAGACCTGGCAGAAGACAGACGTCACGATTCATCCGGACACTCGGGGAAATGTGCCATCGATGCACATGAACGAACACGGAATCACCTTGCGCCATGGCAAACATGCTGGGCGATTGATCCGCGCAGCGCGCCATTACGGCAAAGCCAATTACCCTAAAGAACACTGGCCGACGCACTACACCACAGCCATCTACAGCGACGACCACGGAAAAACCTGGAAGACTAGCAAACCCTTCTCGGAGATGGGAACGGGCGAAGCGGGGATCGCCGAATTGTCAGACGGCCGACTCTACTACAACTCCCGCGCCCATTGGAGCGCGCAGAAGCCACCGCTGCGGCGACGCGAGGCTTGGAGCGTCGACGGCGGCGAGACCTGGACCGGCTGGCGAATCGTCGACATCCTGCCAGATGGACCGCAGGACACGAACTACGGTTGCTTCGCCGGACTTGTCCGCCTGCCAATCGCGGGCCAGGACATCTTGCTCTACAGCAACTGCGACAGCCCTGCCGAACGCAAGCGCGGCACCATCTGGGTGAGTTTCGACGGCGGAAAGACTTGGCCACTAAAGCGGTTGGTTTGGGAAGATTCCTTCCAGTATTCCTCCCTTTCCGCCGGACGCCCGGGAACGCCAAGCGAAGGTTGGATCTACCTGCACTTCGAAGGCCAACTTCCCCAGACACACGTCGCCCGGTTGAACCTTTCGTGGCTCATGGTTGGCGAACCGACAGGTGATGGCGTGGTCCACAAGATGCCACTAGCATTACCACGGAGGAGTGCTTTCGAATGGATTGATTAGCGATTATAGAACAATGAAAGAATTCTGATTCGAGAAGATTTGGAATCCGTTGGTGCAGACCGACTAATCGTGCTCATTCATTCGCCACCTTAAACTTACCGGTCAATTGAATCGAGACCAGTAATTATGTTGCCAATCCTTAACTCCAACATTGCATCTGTCGCGTTGAGGCATCGAGACCGAATTGTGCTAGTATTGGCCTGCTCGTACATTCTCAGAATAAGCTTTGGGACAGTATGGTCGTATCGATGCAAATTTTGATTTTTTCGATGTTGCTCAATCAATCGTTCGACAAGCTCAATAACAAATTCTGGAAGCGGTAATGTTAGCTATTCTGGCTGATAGGTAAGGGAATCAGCATGCATTCTAAACGCCTCGCTTTGTATGAATGCGCTGACGAAGTTGCTAGCGGCTATCAACCCTTCGTCATCTAGATGCCGGAAGCAATCCGATGCAGCTCCTCGAATGGTTTCATCGGGGTCATTGAATAGCAATTCAAGCTTCTGAGTGCATTGCTCTCTGAGGCTCATGTTGTCAATATTGCTAGCATAGACATCTGTGCCTGCTTGGCGAGAAATGACATCGGAATTCATTGCGCACTCGGCGTCTTCCACGGCGGTATTGTTATTAAACGAAGCAAGAACGATCTGGTGAGCCGCAACCTTCTTCGAGGCATCTACCCCTAGCTTATTCCCTGCCAACAACATCCCTCTGAATCGATTGTAATCTTCAGTTATGCAAGAGTGTATAAAATTCTCGGCGAAAGAGGTTTCAATGATATCAGGCTCGGGGGCGTAGAGCTCAATAAAGCTGACTCTGCCGGAATTCGGGCACAATGCTAATAGAGAGCGTGAATTTAATAGCCGCATGAAACTTATGAGTTGCGATGTATGTCATTGTTAGTATTCGATAAAGCTAACAATGAAGTCTCCAATTCCCAATAACAAGCCAGCGGAATCGCACTCCTACACGGCAACAGTCGCTCTCAAAAGATCTATCATTATTCCCGTTTCCCTTTCAGGCTATCAGGCCGTTGTAGATGATTTCCCTAAATTTCGGTTCTCCGTCAGATTGGCTGGATGGAAAGCTGTCGAAACTTGAGCCAAGCGTAAGCAAGATTGGTGATTCCGCACGCCCGATGCACCACTCTTGAGACAAGGTTGTTGAAGCCCTCGATCTTTCCCGACGTGATGCGATACTTACAGAATGCCACGATCTTGTCTGCGCCCTTGCGAAAGGTCTTGGCCAGCCTTTGGAACGGTGCTAGCCCACTTTCGGTCGCCATGTCGCACCACTGATCAAGTGCCTTCCTCGCACTGCCTGCGTAGCGGTAGGTGTGAACCACTCGAAACTGCTCTTTCAGATAGTGCGCCGTTGCGATATTCT
>JBLHHN010000259.1:0-9168 GCA_047616785.1 Verrucomicrobiales bacterium | reverse complement strand
GTGGAACGCGCAAGGACCCGAGATCCCCGACGGCTCCGGTCGCGCACTTACGCTCAAACTGATCACCGCAGCGGGAATTCGAATTGCGCCTTCAAATCCTGCCGATTCCCGAAATCACTGAGTTCTGAATTTACTTGTCACTATCACTGGTTAAAACACTGAAGTCTCCCAAAAATCCTTTTCGGATACGATCTAGCTTGAGCGTTGAGACTGAAAAAGAAATGCCATGGCAGAGGGAGTCGGCACGACTCATACACGCCGGTATAGTTGGTCAAGGTTCAATGAAGTACGATACCCTGTAAAAATAGGGGTTCGGACCTTGGCGAACCTCACCGAACACCCATTTCCGTTCCGTGGGCTCGAATCCCACCCTGACCGCCACTCGCCTGAGATAGGCCAGACGCGCTCAAGCGTTCCTGAAATCCGGGGCCTCCAGGCGGATGAGATCTTGGCGGCTTGGCGCTTCCTTTAACATTGAGAGACGCATGGCGTGATTTCGGAGAGATTGCTCGAAGAGATTGCGCACAAAGCGGCCGTTGCCGAAGTCTTCGTCAGGGTGATCCAGAGCTTTCGCAAAGAGGGTCGCCACGCGGGTGCGAGCCGTGTCCGCGAGTTCGTATTCATTCTTCTCGCAGAAGATCTCTAGGATCTTCATGAGATCGTCGGCCGTGTAATCCGGAAAGTGGATGTAGGTGGAGAAGCGCGATTGCAAGCCCGGGTTCGTCTCAATGAACCGTCGCATTTCGTTAGGGTAACCCGCGGCAATGACGATGAGTCGATCGCGATAGTCTTCCATGCGTTTGACTAACGTATCAATAGCTTCCTGCCCGAAATCGTTCTTCCCTTCACCAGCAAGGCTGTAGGCCTCGTCGATGAAGAGCACGCCATTGAGGGCGCGATGCACGACTTCATCCGTCTTCTTTGCTGTGTGGCCGATGTACTGGCCCACGAGTCCCATGCGATCCGTTTCTACCAGATGACCTTTCTTCAGCACTTTCAGCGCTTTGAAAATACGGGCCACGATCCGTGCCACGGTGGTCTTGCCAGTGCCTGGATTCCCGGTGAACACGATGTGCAAGGAAAGCGCCGTTTCGGCTAACTGATGCTCTCGGCGCTGTGCTTGAATCTCCAAGTAACGCACCAGCTTCTCCACCTCATCTTTGACACCCTCGAGACCGATGAGCCCTTTCAATTCGGCGAGACACGCGTCCACATCCAGTTCCTCCGTCTCATCGGAAACGGTGATTCCGTCAGGTCGAAAGGCCGTTTCGTGTTCTGGGAGTAAGGGCGGTCGCTCGGCAAGTTGAAGGGCCTCATTGAGATACTCCACTGCACGTTCGGGTTCCGTGGAGAGGAGGGTAGCTTTCAAGTTCTGAAAGAAGAGCCGTTCATCTTCTGTGAATTCACCGTCGACCGCTGCCAGGGCTGCTGCAGCGCGAAAGAGGAAACGCCCTAACGAAGGCTCTTGACGCGAGATGGCGAGTTGTTCGAGGTCGTAGATAGGCAGACCGTGGATGCGATTGAGCAGGAGCGTTTCGTACATCGTCGACCAGCCCAAGGAACGTGCTCCCTCTGTTAGGAACGCGGTCTCTTCTGAGGCCTCGTCCCCGTCAATGTGCGTGGTGAGGAAGAACAGCAGCCGGAGTTCGAAATCGATCTCGAAATCTGAGTAGGCGCGCTCGCGGACGACGGCTGTTCGCGTCTCGTAGTAATCCGCTAGGGCCGCCTTCGCGATGAGCGCGGGCGAAGTCATTCTCTAAGAACTCGTGGCGCCGCCACTCATCTTGGCCTTCAGCGCAGCGAGTTTGTCGGCCACGGCAGGGTCCGCAGCGGTGCCGCCGAGGGATTCAAATTCTTTCTCTAACGAATCCCCACCGGCTTCGGCCATCTCCTTGGCAGCTTCCGCTTCATAGTTGCTGCGCTCGGCTTTTTCTTTCAAGCGCGCCATGAGATCATCGGGGCTGCTCTTCTTCGAGATGCGAGCTTTGGCTTCGTAGATGTCTTTCTTCACTTGGGCCGCTTTGCTTTGCGCGATGATGTAGTCCTTGTTGCGGCGATACTCCGCCACTTCGTCTTCCATCTTCGAAATCTCCGTTTTCAGTTCATCCACCGATTGGCGCTGCGATTCCCAGTTAGGCCCCATCGTGCCCGCTTTCTGCTCGTGCTCCGTCGCGCGTTGCAGCGCCTTGACGGCGAGATCTTCGCGTCCGGCTGTCATTGCTGCCTCCGCCTTCTGCTCCCAAGTCGCCTGCTCGGAGCGTTCCTTTTCAAGAAGCGCTTTCGATTGCCGCTCGGTGGCGATGCACGCTTGAATCGATTTCTTAACGTCGCGGATCTGCTTCTCTTTGTCTTTGATCGCCTGCTCTAGCATCAGCTCAGGTTTTTCTAGTTTATCAACGACCTTGTTAGCAGAAGCTTGGCCGATTTTAAAGATACGGGAAAACACACTCATGGTAAAATCTTGGTTCGCGGTTGGTTAGGATTGCATCGCTTTGGAAAGCGTTTCGGCAGCTTTGTCCGCAGCAAGTTCAAGGGCGTCGAACACCGCTAAAAGTTCGTCGGCACTGAGATCGCCTAGTTCACGGGCTTCGGCAAGTATGAGTCGTGGATCTTCTGGATTCGTGTTGTTGATCGCAAAGCTCACGGGCAGGATCTCTGTGTTCAGATCGAGAAGCTCGAAGTAGAGTTCGGCCGAGGCGATCTCAGAGACATTGCCAAGATCCACTTCGAAGTAGAGCCTGTTATCCGACACCTTGAGATAGACTGGAAGCTCACCTTCGCGGGAAACTTGGAGGACTCCGTGCTCAAGCTCTTCAATTTGGAATTCGTGTAGCGATAGGAAACTGGTCATTTCCTCTTCGCGCTGCGTTTTGATAAGGACTTCGCTCATTAGTTCGTTAGTGGTTGGTTAATTTGAAAGGGTAGCGATGATTTCGTCTTCGATCGCGGCAAATGCGCCCGGTTTCTCTGAGAGCACAATGAGAAGGTCATTCTCCTCGATCAATGTTGACTTGGAAGGATTTAGCAGGGGCTCATCATTGCGCAGGAGACCGATGAGCTGGATGTCCGAGTCATGCTGGAGGATGGCAATCTGCGCATCTACGACCCGCACATCTCGTAGTTTCGTCACGATGGTATGAAACTCGCAACCGCGTTGGTTTGTGATCAATTGCTCAAAGATGTGATGTGAGCCTGGGGAAAGCAGTTCCTGCACCAGAAGCAGATCGCTGATGCCCTCAGAGGCTATGACACTGTCAGGCTGCGCACGTTCCATCAATCGAGCATTCTTTCGGCTGACGAGTTCGACTACCGTTTTGATGTTGCTCCCAATATCTTTGTCGATTTGTTCGATGATTGAGCAGGTGGCAAAGCTCTCAGCATCACTGGTAGGATCGCCCGGCGTCCGGGCTAGGATGAGGACACTGTCAGCTTCTCTCACATTCGCTCTCTCGAGCACTTCCTCAGAAACTGGGGGTCCCTTGACGAATTGGATTTCCCTTTGGACGAACTCGGAGGGAGCAACGTCCAAAGTATCCGTCACCACAACGATCGGCGTGTCTTTCCCTCGATGACGCAGTTCGTCTGTCAGCTGGAGGATCTTCTCCATGGAAGGGAAGTTGCAGATGATGATATGGTTCTGTCGCTTGCTTTTCATGAGCCCTCTACGTTTGAGATTGACACCTTCCATCACGCCATCCGCCACCGTGCCTAACAGATAGCCGATGATGCCGATTCCGAGAATGAAACAGGGATAAGAAACTAGAAAACGGCCCGCGAACGTTTGCGCATAGAAATCGCCGTAACCCACCGTCGTCATGGTCACCATGGCCCACCAAATAGCGTCCTGCATGGTCAACGTTGGTTGAGCCCCACGTTCCACCAAGTAGAACAGGACCCCAAACAACAGGTCCAGAATAAGGGCCAGAAGCAACGCATTGACGATTTTCACGTCCCGGCGTTCGCGACGCTTGAACCACTTTCGGAGAAATAGAACCATAGGACGTCACAATGACAGGGGGGGGGGGTGTCTTCGGGGAGAGGCGGGGGGACGGACCCATTCTCGTTTCCCGCAATGGCCTTCCAACCACTCTTTGCTGGTAAGGGAGGTGGGGTTTCTTCTTCTAACAAACGCTCGAGTTCAGCCTCCGCTTGATCGATGATGTCCTCGATCACGGTCTCACCTGATACCGGACCTTCGTCCGAATCAAATCCAAGCTCGCTGGCATGCAGCGCGCTCGTGCTGATATCGAGGATCTCATCCCAAACACTCCCTAACAAGAGATCAAACTGCCAGCCTGACTGATCGCGGCCAAACCGTTTCTCTTGCAGGAAGTTCATGAAGACGATCGCCACAGGATCCATCCCGCGATGCTCGGCCACGGCGATACGCAAGTCCTCCCAGCGCTCGTCCTCCAGGAAGATCTTCCAGGCATCCTCCGTCTCAAAGGAGAAGTAGGATGAGAAGGCGAACTCACCCGCTTCTAAATCGACGGCGCTGTAGATATCGAAGTGCGTGAGGTAGTTGACGTAACGACTGGCAAACTCCTTAAGTTCATTCAACCCCGCAGTTGCCACTGCATAATGACTTTCATCGATAATATTGACATAATCCCGAATAAGAAGCCATTCTAAAATCTCCTCCAACGGCTCTTCGTCACGAGGCAAGAGCAGAGAGAAGGTCTTCTTCTGCGTGGCCATGTATTCCAACAGATAGACGCCCGCGAACTGCTTCTTGCGGGTATCATCAATGGTGTAGGCTATACTCATAGAGCTAGTTGAACGAGCCGACAATGATCAAGGCGAGGCCGATGACGGAGGCGCCTTCGATGAGGGCCACGCCCCAGTTGCGATCCTTAGCAATTTCGTCGTCGAGGGAGGCTTTGGTTAGGATCAGTTTGTCCACCATGATACGGCAGGCAACGAGAAGGATGACGCTGATGATGAACCACACAAGCAGACCAGGGATGGAATCATGACGGGTGATGTAACCGGAGAGCAGGATACTAATGGCAATCAAGGTGAGGCCGAAACTCACGCCAGCGGCCGCATTGTCCTTCTCAATCTCATCATGCACATCAAAGCCGATGGTCTTCTGATAGATCCACCCAAAGGCAGCGAAGGCTAACTGGCCAATGACGAAATAGCCACAAGTGAGGGCGTAGGTCATGCCGATGCTGACGTCCTCATCCCCGCTCATGGCGGCGCGGATCATCAAGGCGGTGCCAATGTGCGTGCAGGCAATGACCGCACCGGTTCCGACGTTTCGATCCTCAACCAACTCTTTCGTATTGTTGAAGCGCGGGAGTAGCAAGCGGTCGTTGATTCCGCGGGCAACCAAGAGCAATGAAATGCCTAACAAGCTCCAAATCAGCGTCGACCCGATGTCCGCCCATAAGAAATCTGAGGTGGAATCCGTGGTGAGAACACTCCACAGAATTATGGAGACGCCTAACAAATAACCCGCGAAGGCCAAGCCGATGGCTTTGTTGTCCTTCTCCGTGAGTTGCTCGTTGAGCTTGTAAGAAGATGCCAGATCGTTGGTCCACTTGGCGACGAAGATGACGACTAACGAAACGGCGATATAGAGGATCGCTTGGGTATCGAAGAGCTCAGGAATCATTTGGAAATCCAACCAAGCCGATGAGAGAAATAGGTTCATACGAAAGATGCGGTGAGGGTTTACTTGCCGCCGAAGCTAAAGGAGCGGGATCGACTTGGGGCCGATCTTCGGATGGACGGGCTGGTTGATCTGGGGGTGCTCGCTGTTTTCGCAGAGGAACCCCCAAACCCTCCACTGCGCACGCGCTTCGAAGGATTGCGTGCTTGGAAAGATTTCTGGGCACTGGTGGGATTCTTCAGAGGCGCTCTGACCGTCTTCGCATTCCGACCATTCATGGGCGACTTGGCCGTCTTGCCCAGACTGCTCGCAGAGGCTTTCGTCAGTGTCGATCCGCTGGTGCGTGAGTTCACTTGCGACTTGTACTGCTTGGTCGGTTGGCGCTCCTGAGAACGATAAGAACCGGGATAGTTGCCGTGACCCCAACGCGATCCGTAAGACCGATGATTGCTAAAGAGATACCCCATCAGCAAGGCATCCGTGAGGCCAAAGCTAGAGCGGTAGTAATGGTTATTTCCGTAGAGTGATTGATTCCCACGCACTTCGTAACGGCCTCCCGAGTCCGATTCTTTCTCGATGTCGATCCTAGCAATTTCCTGCACCTCGCTTTCAGCACCGTCCGGCGCGAGTTCCACACTGAGCGCGAGTCCTCGAGTATTCCCGCTCCCATACTCGTTCACATTGATGTAATCGACCTTGTCATTCTCATCGAGATCCAAGTTGTGCAGCTTGGGATCACTCGCATTGAGTCGCTCTTCGAACTTCTCAGCGTCGGTCGTTTCCTTGAGCAGGTTCTCGAGGACGCGTAGATCAAACTGATCGGAAGCCTCCGCCAACTCCTGTCCCGGCATCAAGGTCCGAGTCTCCACGGAGTTGCGGGTGCGCTGCTTGTTGGGACAGTTGGAAATCATCGATACGACAAAGATGCCGCCGAAGAGATAAACGAAGATTTGGCCAATGGAGCTGTTCATGACATTTGAAATGGAAGGTTAATGGGTAGCTTTCCAGGCTTGGAGGTAATATTGTAAAACGTTAGAGTCGGTGAGCGTGGTGATCGAGGTCTCGTCGGTGTTGAGCTGTGCTTTCCCGAAGTGAAGGGAAGCATGGATGAGCTCCGGTGTCAGGTAACGAGTCTTCACAGAGACCTCTTCTACACCAAGGAGACCGGAACGCAGCTTTTCCGGTCGATAAAGTTCCGCCGCGCCGCCGATCCACCACCCCCATTCGCCAAAGGAAGGGACATTGTCGTGATAGGGCAGGGCGGCAAGGCCAGCAGCTTCCATGGTACGTCCGATGCAGAGGAAAGCTTCCTTCGCATGAATAGGCGAGGTGCTTTGTTGGACGAAGATGCCATCGGCCGTGAGGCGCTGTTTGAGCGCTTGATAGAATGGCAGGCCGTAGAGCTTGGCCAGGTCAGGTGAGTTGGGATCCGGGAAATCGATGATCGCCACGTGAAATCGTCCGGCCGCTTGGCGCACAAAGGTGGCGGCATCCATGTGCAGGATCTCCAGCTCGGCGGCGGCATCGGCTTCACGATCGAATCGCACCCGCTGATTCGTTGCCTCCAGGGTGTAACGTTCGCCTCGTTTGAGAGCCTGATTCTCCATCGTCGTCACGCGTGCATCGGCCAAACTGTCGTGATTCATTTGGGTGAGCCAGGGATCTTCTCGTGCGAGCCGCGTCATCTCGGGATCGATGTCCACTAACACGACCTCTTTCACGTCGGGGTATTTCAGAATCTCGCGTAAGGCGAGCCCGTCCCCTCCACCCAGGATGAGAACCCGCTCTCGTCGTGGTGCGAGAGTCATCGCCGGATGAACGAGATTCTCGTGGTAAATGAATTCATCTTCAGAAGAGAACTGAAGGTTTCCATTGATGTAACAATGTGTGTTGCCGTTCTTTCCTTCGGTGACCACGAGATGCTGGTAACGTGTGGTCTTGCTCAGGATGACCTTGTCTCGGAACAACGCTTGCTCGGAATGGAGCGTCCATTTCGAAGCCGACGCCAGCCCGTAGAGACTGGCCAGGACACCGACGCCGACCAGAATCTGCGCTCGCAACGGCCGCTGCACATGTTCGCGAAAGAGATAGAGGCAGAAGGCGGCCGTCGCCAACGTCGTCAAGCCTAGCACAAACCCGATCTCAGTGATGGAGAAGACCTTGATGAGCAGGAACACCCAAAGCAAGGCCCCGACCAAGGCGCCAATGTAGTCCATCTTCAGAACCCGCGCGAGATTCAAGCGCATGTCCGAAGAGCCTGACTCGTTGATCCGGATGATCAGAGGAATTTCCAAGCCTATCAAAAGCCCTATCAAAGCACAGAAGCCATACTGCACGAGAGCAAAGTGCATCGGAGCGAAGGCAAAGGCAGCCAAGAGCGCGATGGGTCCAAACCCACCAAAGAGTGCGAGGAGAAATTGGCTTTCGATCAACCGATCTGCGATGCGTTCTTTCCTGATGTGACGCTGCAATTCCGCTCCCATGCCCATGGCAAAGAGCATCAACGCGATGACGATGGCCCATTGCTGCACCGTATTTCCCAGCAGGTCAGACGCCAGCTTGCTGAATGTATACTCGTAGGCAAGCCCACAGCCGCCGAGGATGAACATGACCATGCCCGTCAGAAACCCTCGAAAACCAGGGCGCTCATCCGTTTTTTGAGAAAGTTTCTCCAGGTTTTCAGCGGCGACACACGGTTCAGTCATACAAGTAGCTTTTTAAGGGGATAACCCATCCGATGACATTACATTCTCGATGCGAAATTGGAACGCACGGGTCGGTCCTGAATTCCGAGGTTCAAGGACGATTCAACAAACTCGCCTTTCACGGTTCGGCCGCTGTCGCAGCCCGACTCTACACGCGACAGAGTCAGATTGTGGTCGCGGAGCCGTGTGTCTCCCAGCCGTGCCATGGATGACGAGGGCGAGATACCAAAATAAAATGAATATAATTGAGCTGAAGCGAAACAGGAAGAAGGTTCCGGCAACTGTTTCGTCACTGGGCTAAGGGTGCTGTGTTCGCCTCGCCTTGGCCTCGGGGCGCGCTCGGGAGGGATCCCGGCCAATCAACCACCGATTCGCTGCGATCGAATGAGGATATTAGCCTACTATAAGAGCCAGCGCCACCAATCTGAGAAATCTACGGCGACGACGGAGCGTCGCCCTCCGGGAGTGCGAAATGGTGCCTAACTATTACCGTCCCCGACAGGCAATGAAGGAGGAGTGAGTGAGCCCGATAGGGCTTCGTTCACGAAGCTCCTCCTTCTTGCTCTGACGGGCCCGATTTACTCGGAGTCCGGGCCGTTGCTCGCTAAACTGAAGTTACACCTTCGGGATAAATCTAAAGTGTTGATGGAGAACGACTTTCAATAGTGAAAACTGGACTCTGCTGGCTACAGAGGCCGTTTCTCCTTTCTCAAGTCGCTCTAGCAGCCTGTCGGACTTAGGGTGGCATCTACGGCGCGAGTCGCTAAGGTGCATCCATGGCCGCAAGATTCGTCAACATCGACCACGACACCCCGCTACTGCTACCGCCCGACATCCGCGACTGGG
>JBLHHN010000258.1:0-9189 GCA_047616785.1 Verrucomicrobiales bacterium | reverse complement strand
CTCTTTGCTATCGTCTTGACCTAGCTGTTGGATGATTTCAATGTGATTCATGGATGGTTTCTGGTTTGTATTTGTCCGACTTCGCGTAACTGCGGAGCCAGAAACCATCCAGCCAATTTCTAACAATTCATGGGGCACTGCCGAGCAAAACCGCGCCCAGTCAAACCAGGTAGAAGCGCATCGATCTGGCTGAGACGAATGGACTCCGAGGCACTGGGCGTGATGACGAATGGCGTCCACGTGGCAAGATCCGGACTGAGCTCCAAGGTATAGACCAGAAGTGCGTCGAGACCCGCAGGGCGTTGAAAGACGAGATCCACACTGTCTACCGTCTTCTCAAGATTGATCCCGCTTGGATGTTCTCATCACTGATAAGGGCAAAGTAGCCTAACTGATATAGGAGAGGATTGGGAGAGGGATCGTTCGCGGCATGCCGTGGTTCTGTCGGAGTAGCGGGTAGAAACGCCTCCGTCGCTGGGCTTGGCGCTCCGAGCAGTTCGACTTCCGCTACACTAAGCGCACCGACACCCAGCCGTTGGATGCAGACATATCGACCGGTTCCATTTAACACGATTGTACCGTTCGTTGCAGAGAGATCGTGCCTAGTCGTGACGCCCAATTGAGATTCCGTCAGAGCAGGATCATCCTCATCAAAGGGTTCATTGGAAAGAAAGACAACGAGATCGCTAAGAGGACCACCTGCCAGCGTATCAGTGCGTTGCCAGAGAACGAGCTGGTCGATACTGCGAATGGCACCGAGATCGATGCTGACCCATGACTGGACTTCGAATCCCGTGTGACTGACATTCCCATCCCAGAGATTGCCGTTTGAATTGCCATCTATCAAGTGCTCCGCCTGGGTGTGAGGATGAAACGTCGACGATTGACTGACGGTGACACCGGATTGGCGAGCGAGATTGGTAAGCGCTGTGGATTCGTGGGTGAAAGTCATGTCACCAAGCCCCATGGACCAAGTTTGCTGGCCGTCTTGAAATTGACCAGGATTCGGATGTCCAGCGCGATTGATCAGTGTGAGGACAACATGATCGACCGCCGGGGGGAATACGGCTTTACAAGACCCGTCATTGCTCATGCGCTGACCAGAGATGCCATCGTCGATCTGGCGGCTGAAATCACCGACAAGCTTGTTGCCCACTTTCTTCATAGCAGGCCACATCGCATCATAGTTAGGCGACTCTGAAGGCTCCGCGCCGAGAAAGGCGGCGATCTCTAGTTCATCGCCAGAATTGAACCTCTTGGCAGCCTTGAGAAAGCCATTGATGCCATGAAGCGGAAGCACGAGATCGTGCACGGGACGATCAAACTCAAGGATCACACGATAGCACGTGATATCGCCGATCGCCGATCGCAGTCGTCTCCCCTGCCCCGCCCCAATATCCCCACAAGACTAACACCACAGCATTCAACGCACTCGTGACAATCTGCCAGGATCCCGGTGCGAAGAGTTCACCAGTAGGATCGCCCCAGCGATCAATTTCCCACTTAGAGTAACTCGTGAGGCCAGACGTGGTGAGATCTTGCTCCAAAGAGAGATTCAATCGAACGCCTCCATCCTTGGAAGCCATCGTCGTCCTGGCCAGGTCCGTGGTATAGCCAGGCTTCTGCAGCAGCCCTTTCTTTGGCAACCATTCGATTGCGGTCGCTGTTCTGTTGGACAATTCATTCTCGAGGCTCAACTGACCCAGTGAGAATGACCACGCTTGTTGGCCATTGGCAAAAAAACCAAGGACGGAGTGATCGCACGATTGGTGAATCGCAGGACCACTTTATCCGTTTTCTCGTTGAATCGTAGGACAACGGAACCTTCATCGAAGTAGTTCTTGCTGGCACCGAACGGCTTGCTCACATTGCCACTGACGCCGTTACCCTGCCTAACCATACCCTGTCCAAGAGTTTCGAAGCTTACTCCAGCAACAGGCGCAGCTTTGAAGAACGCCTGCGCAGTGAGTTCGTCCTTCATGTTCGAACTCCCTGGCGCAAGCAAGGCATTGAGTCCATGAAGAGAAAGCGATAGATCCGTCACTGGACGTTCAAATGTGAGGCCGGGCTCGTATGAAGTGCTTTCGTTAGAGACCAAATGCGGTGACCCAGCGGCCCCACCCCACCCCCAGTATCCCCATACGCCGAGGACAACATCATTCGCCCCGTTTGAAACAACTTGCCAAGCACCGGGCTGGGCCAGGACACCTTCAGGATCGCCCCAACGATCGACTTCCCTCTTTGAGAAAGAGAATAGATTCCGTGAGGTGCTCACGTGAGAGAGAGTCAATCTCACCTGATTCCCACCCGAATTTGAGAGCACCAGATACTCCGCTTTATCCCTGGTGAAACCAGCCTTGCCCAGAATCCTCTGTTTATTCTCCCACGTAACCGTATCGAGAGCCGAAGCCTGGGAAAGCAGGGGCCCAAGCATCAAAGCTAGGCCGAATATGATGGTTTTGAAGTTTACACTGATCCGGAATTATCATAATTAATATTTTTATCAAGCTGGATTCTCATTAAAGATTCCATTCAGTTCATTCAGGAGAATCCGCTCATTAGATTCGATCGCCAGCCGAGCTCTTGGTTGTCGGCGGCGCGGTTTTCCACTACACTTCCCTTTCATGGTGAGAAGAAATGATGGCTAATTCCAGCGATAGTTATGCCCCCCGCGGTGACGCAAGATTTGCGACGACGCACTGGAGCCTCATCCTGGAAGCACGAGATGGTCAGGATAAAGCAGCTGATCAAGCGCTGGAAGAGCTTTGCCGCGTCTATTGGTATCCTCTCTATGCCTATGGCCGTCGAAGCGGGATTTCTGCAGATGAAGCCAAGGATCTCACACAGCAATTCTTCCAACAGCTCTTGGAGAAACAATTTCTCGACTCTGTTCATCCTAGCAAAGGCAAATTTCGAAGCTTCTTGCTAGTCACCTTCAAGAATCTCATAAAATCAGAGTGGCGGCGAGCCAATGCGCAGAAACGCGGGGGCGGTCAAGTTGTTCTATCACTTGATGAACAGGATCCAGAAGGAAGATACCTGCGTGAGCCCGTCGATACTGTGACCCCTGACCAATTGTATGAGAAGCAATGGGCGCAGACACTCGTCGGTCGGGCGATCAATCGCTTGAAAGAAGAATGGGAGGCGCAAGGGAAACCCTTTGATAAACTCAAGGTCTTCTTGTTAAGCCAGAAGGGAACCGTCGCCTTTGCTGACATGGCCTCGGAACTTGGCACGTCAGAGAATGCGCTGAAGGCTTCGGTTCATCGAATGAGAAGACGTTACGGTGAGATCTTTCGATCCGAAGTTGCCCTGACTGTGAATGACCCGTCGGAAGTCGATGAAGAAGTGCAGCATCTGATCGGTGCGCTCGGTGGTTAGGCAGTCATGAGCACGGACGAACGGCCTAGCTGCCCAGCCTGCGGCGAGGCCTTGTCGGCGAATGCCTCGGAAGATCTCTGCGCCAAGTGCGTCATGGAGGTCATGATGAGGTTCGATGCAGGCCAAGATGAGACCATCGCCGGAGACTATGACTTCATCGATCCTGACATTCCCCTGGGAGAGATCGGGGATTACGAACTTCTAGAAAAGATCGCCGTCGGCGGGATGGGAGTCGTTTACCGCGCAAGGCAGAAACGCTTGCGTCGTCTCGTCGCCCTAAAGCTCGTCATCGAGGGAAAGCTCGCCAGTAACACGGACAAGGAACGTTTCCTCATCGAAGCGCGCGCGGCAGGAGAGCTGGACCACCCCAACATTGTCCCTATTTACGAAGTGGGTGAAGATGATGGACAGCACTTCTTCAGCATGCGCTTGGTCACTGGCGGCAGTCTAGCAGACCGATTCGCAGAATACGCCTTCGTCGCCTCTGACAAGACGACGACAAACGCATCCTCAGCCTTTCGCGAGCGCCAGACGGACAGCGTGAAGCTTCTCATTAAGATTGCTCGGGGCGTCCACTACGCGCATGAGCAAGGCATCCTTCATCGGGACCTCAAGCCGGCGAACATTCTCATCGATCGGCATGGCGAGCCACAGATCAGTGACTTTGGATTGGCCAAGCGCGTGGAGGAGGAAACGCATCTCACCGCGAGCGGACAACTGCTAGGCTCGCCGGCCTACATGTCGCCCGAGCAAGCTCAGGGCAAGAATCACGAACTCACATCAGCTGCCGACACTTACGCCATCGGCGTCATGCTCTATCAAGCACTGACAGGGCGCATCCCATTTGATGGAGACTCCCCCATGGCGCTTCTGAACGAGACGCTCACAGCAGAACCCAAGGCTCTCCGAAAAATCAATCCGCGCATCGACCGCGATTTGGAGACGATCACACTCTGTTGCTTGGAGAAATCCCCGAGCGACCGCTACCACTCCTCCGAGGCGCTCGCGACGGACTTGGAGAATTGGCTAGACGGACGCCCCATCCAAGCGAAGCCAGCGGGTTCCATTCGGCGAATCGTCAAATGGACACGTCGCAAACCTGCCCTCACCGCCATGGTGATCCTATCACTGTTCGGTTGCGCCATCATCGCGGGAATCACATTACGCCACCAACGCGAACAAACCACCCTGACGCGCGCGCCTTACGCCCGTGAGATTCGTTTGGCCCATGAGCGCGTCGCCGGACATCGGATGAAAGAAGCTCGCGCCATCTTAGAAAAACATGCGCCCGATCAGCGCGAGCTCACCTGGCAATGGCTTTGGAATCAGACGGGCGACTACCAATCGCTCACACTGCCATCAAGATCGATTCACTCCCTGTCTGCCATGCCTGGGGCGACCAATCAGCTTCTCGTCCAGACGACGACGGGCGAAGTGAAACGCTGGAATCTCGCTGAAGATTCTACTGAGACGGTGTTCACGCTTGGAATCCCTCCCGAATCGCTTCATTTCCATGGAGGCGACCATTTCCTCCTCTCTCAACGGAAAACGAGTGACTACAGACTGACACTCCCCCAAGCAGCAGGCCCGCGAACGGGAAATCTGGCCCGCAATCTAATGCCCCCGGAAAGTGGCTTTCTCGCTGCAGCCCCAGACGATCGACCAACCCGTTTCGTGACCACAGGGGGAAAACGCGGCGATCCCGTTTTCACCTGGAAATCGCCATGGAAAGAAGGCTACGAACGATTTCGATTAGGCGACGATCTGCTCGCAGTCGCTATCTCGTCTCTATCAACGAAACAGAGACACTACGTCGCCTTTGTCTACCGCACCAAACTTGAGACCTGGCAGTGGGAGGATGACGTCTTTCATCGTGAAGCGACCATCGACAAGACGCCAAGCCCCACCGCGGCCCTAGCATTCTTTCCTAACCGCCAGATGATCGTCGTCGGAGACCATTCCGGAATGGTCCGAGTATGGAACCGAAATTCGCTCAACATCAACCTCGAACACCAACACGATAATGCCATTCAGGCATTGACCGTATTGACAGGCGAGTATGGGCAATACCTCACCGCTGCCGCTGACGTAAAGGGTGAGATCCGTGTCTGGGAACCGAAACCGCCCAAGCCTCTGCCAATGTTCAGAAACATCGCGCCACCATTCACTGTCCACGACGACGGAGTGACGGCGATGAAAGATGGTTTCATCTCTGAATGGACGCTGGACGATTCCGTCTATCCCCGCGCTTTCCTTCCTGCAGACTCCGAAGTGATCGCACTGTCATTGCTCAATGCGTCCTCACATCAGTACGCCATCGTTTCCAAGAATCCTGACGACTCGCTGCATCTCTTACATAACCACAAAGATGCCTGGAACTTACGCGCCCAACTCTCCCTGCGTGAAGGTTGGATCGATCAGTCCGTCACAGGACATCACTGGGTCGTCCTATTCGAGAATGAAGCCACCATCGTCAACCTCCGAACAGGTGAAACGATCGCTCAGAAGCCACCCTCGGAATTTTCTGGCAAGAAAGTGCGTATCTTCGGCTCAGATTCCGCGTTCTTCACTTACATGGAAGGCCACACCATCGTCATGGAGGACATTCAGGGTACCGGTACGCGGCACGTCAGCCTGGAAAGTGACTCCGCCATCGAGCACTACGCCATAAGCCCCGATCAGCAGACGGTGGCCGCCGCGCATGCCGATGGTACCCTCCGCCTGTGGCATGCGGAGTCGGGAAACTTGCTTCTAGAGCTGCTCAATCAACCATGGGAAGACCTTGCCTTCAGCCCCAAAGGCACGATCTTATTTGGCTACGAACGCTCGGGAGCCCTCCACTACTGGGACGCTCGTTCCCCCCCTTAACAACCTCCCCATGAGAACCACTATCATTCTTCTGTTGTTAGCTCTTCTTTCGACAAGTGCATGGAGCCAAGACCAGCCTCCAACACCCGAAGCTCAAGAGATCACGATCCAGCCCGGCTTGAACGCCTTACCCATCACACGCTTTCCGTTTCTTGAAAAAGAGGGTGTCCTGGCTGAGAAACTCGTCCTAGCAGGTGTCTTTGGTCCTAACAATGAAGCTGGGCTGACTTCTGGGTTTCCGGAGACTGCCGATCTCGTGTGGATCGCCGGCGCCCAAAGTCGTTGGCAGAAGTTCTTCTATCTCGACGGCGCCAAAGGGATCGAACCCGGATGGCGATTGGTCTCCACGGCAGCAGCCAACGTCGACCAGAGCAAATTTTCATGGCCTTATACAACAGGCGTCATGATCGAACGCCGCCAGAAAGATGCTAGTACGATCAAGATCAACGGCGTTCCAAAGCTCATAGAAACGGTCCTGCTGATTGGCCGAGGTGCGAACTACTTCAATCGGATCTATGACGTGAAAAGCACGCTCGCAGAATTGCAGTTGGAGTCATTCTTCTTTCGGGCCTCCACCGATGCCCTCCTCAGTCCACGAGTGGACCCAGCCGGCAATGCTATCGAAATCCTAGCAGATCAATTCGTGCATCCCTCCACCAGCGAGCACTACATTCTCACAGAGAAAGACGAGTGGCTAGAGATGGAGTCCCTGAAACCTATCGATCCCAAGAGTATTGAGGTCCTAGGGACGTTCGGCATCTACCGATTCGGCGAACCCACCACGCTCACACTGTCCCCACCTACCGTGCCCGCACCTACGCCGGTCGCAGCACAACTACGCCCTCCAGCATTTCTTGGCTTGGAAGAGGGAGCCGCACGGCGATTGATTGGAACAAATTTCAGCCCTCAGAATGACGTCTGCGTTTTCCTCTTGCATAACAATCGCCCGATTTCACTTCACGTGACAGAAGCCACGAGTTCGCACTTGGTGGTCCACGTCGGAAAGCATCGTAACAACGTGACCACAGACACTATTGCTGTGGTCAATGGCCAAGGAGTGAATGGTCCTCTGCAGGATATCAGTCCTTTCTTCCGGATCGAACAATCTGTCCGCAGTTTCTCCAGCGACGCCCCCATCCCGGATCCCCTGTCTTACATCGCCAAGCTTCCTGATCCAGAGCAACGCGAGAATGAGCGGCGATTCTTCAGCGAGACGGGACCCGATGGCAGCCTTTTCCTCAATCTAGATCAGCTCCAATGGCAAGCCAACACATTGCTAGAGATCGATCTCATCGCTGCCACACCAGACGAACACAAGATTTCCTTGCACTTTCCTCAAATCCGCGTGGAGAATGACGCCACCGCGCTTGAGTTCGTTGAGCAACTCACAGAGCTCTTGAAGAACGCTATAGCACAAAGAGATCTCGTTTCGCCAAACAATCTAAATGTGTCCTTCATAGCACATCCACAGGGGGCTTCACTCACGATCAACTTCGGCGAACCACTCAAGGTAGGAAAGATTGACATCTGCGCACTCGCTCCGGTCACTCCCCCTGTGATTGAGGCCAACGATACAGTCGCCTCTGTGAACGACGTCATGCGGATCATTGGGCAAGATTTCGGCAATCGCATCGAGGATCTTTGTATCCTCCTTGCCCCCATCGACGGATCAGGACGGACGATTCCCATGCGCCCCGTGTCCCTGAGCGCGGACGGCACCTCCATTCTCGCCCGGGTGGTTGGTCCCATACCTGTCGGAGGTTTGTTGCAAGTTAAGATGGCTCGCGGAATTGGACGAACTCAATCTGTTGATCTCGGATTTCCTGACGTTGTCCAACGACAAGGCATCTGGGCTTGGCGAGGCATTGGCATCACGCCGTCGACTGCGCCAAATCCCGTGCGCCCCGCTCTCGGAGCTGGTGAAACGACCCACTTCTCCGGCGATCTCGTCGATGGCAATCTCGTGGTGACACTGGACACTCCGTGGCCAGACAATGCCAAGGTCTCCATTTCCTTCACGGCAAATACTGAGACCGTTCAGTTAGACGCTTACGCACCTGAACTTTATTTCACGGTCAGTGGCTCAACCGAAGAATGCGCCAGACGCCTCCAACAAGCCCTCCGGGCCGCCTTCATCCAAGGCGGCATGGCCAACGCCAATCAGATTCAAGTGCAAGTAGGTGTCACCGTGGGAAATGAAGTCACACTCTCAGCCGGCATCGTCAATGACGATGGCGTGGTCAGCCCCATCACAAGTGGCCATTTGAACATCTCTGTCAGTGAAGAAGAAATCGAACAGGAACCTCCTTACGCAGAAGACGCAGACGGCGATCTCATTGAGGACAACTGGGAATCGGACAACTTTGGCATGCCAGCCGCTGAGGTCAGCGCCTTCGATGATCCCGATAGCGATGGCCTACCTAACTACATGGAGTTCGCATTCTCCACCGATCCTTTGACCGCCAATGCGACACCTCCAGAAGTGATATTGGATGCGGAAAGTCGGCTGCTCATTGCCTATCAAAGACACATAACCGCGACGAACTACTACAACTTCGATATCGAATCATCTACGGATGGAGATAACTGGCAACTACTTCCCAATCTCGAACCCATCACCATCCGCCCCATTGGAGCGCTCGTCGAAAGCATCGTCACGCGCAGCCTAGTCGATGCCCACGAACTGGAACTCTCCTTCTTTCGGATTCGATTGACTCCACGGTCTTAGTTCTACCCTCAAAGTGCATAAATTTCGCTACAAGTTCGCAAGAATCGCTTAATTTGTAGGGTCGTGTGCTGTTTTTAGTTAGTGCCTGGGGTGTTGAAAAGGCGGGAATTGGTTCCCGCAGATTCTCATGAAGTATTTTTAGTTCGTTCAAGTCGCTTCTCTTGATGATATGTGACGCCAAATGTTGCTTCCGTCCATTCTTTGACGTCTTC
>JBLHHN010000257.1:0-9199 GCA_047616785.1 Verrucomicrobiales bacterium | reverse complement strand
AATGTCGAAATCCAATTTCTAACAAAGGATTTATTATGGAAATCAGCCAAGGCGGTGGTGAAGTTCGTCCTGGTAGACCCTCCTGTGAGGGGGCGAATCATTCTTCTCACTACCGATCTCACATTGAGCGCTGAAGAAATCATCCTGCTCTACAGTCTGCGTTTCAAGATTGAACTGACACTCAAACAATCGGCGTATTCCGTCGGATCCTTTGGTTACCATTTCTGGATGGCGGAGATGAAACCTATCAAACGGAGAAACGGGAATCAGTATCTTCATCGAACCTCGGAGAGGTATCGCAATCAAGTGGCGCGAAAGATGCGAGCCTATCATTTGTTCATGCAAACGGGAATGATCGCTCAAGGGGTGCTCCAATACCTTTCCATGACACGCGACGAGCTTGTATGGAAACACTTTGGCTCTTGGATACGGACGATTCGCCCCGATGTCTTGCCCTCTGAGATGGTGGTGTCGGAAGCGCTGAAGAATGCGCTTTCTAAATTTCAGCATCGTAGCGTCATCGCGGCTCCATTCCGAAAATTCATTCTCGACAGAATAGACTTCACACGGGCCGAAGGAGAGCGCTTCGCCGCTTGAATCCCCGAGATAAAACTACGCTCTCACCAGGTCTTTACAATCTGCCCAATGAACTTGAGGGCAAGCTCTTGCGTTTCTTCACCAGCACAGAGCATCGTGATGCACGCCGAAGAGGGCTGCCATTTTTACAAACTGAATATACTTCCCCGTTGGGTTCACTCATCTTGACCGTCTCGACGACCTCCTGGCAATCACCGCAGGCTGGGAAGAGACTTCGGATCGGAAGACGGACCTCATTGAGAAGAAGATCGCAGAGAAGGCCTCAAAGGAGGAGCTAGCCGAACTTGAACGACTCAAGTTCCTGACAGAAGCTCGCGGCGAGCTGTTAGCCCCTATTGACACCAAAGCCTTGGAAACCATTCGGGAGGATCTCATCGCCCGAGGACAGTGGGAGGGCGATTGAATTTGGTGAGCGTGCATCCCTACCGTTACCCACCTGAGAAGCTCATACGGAGACATGGGCCTGACGGTTACACCAAGCCTCGGGACTTTCTGCCGTGGCTCCGCGACGAATTCGACTTCCGATGCTGCTATTGCTTATTACGAGAAGTTTGGGGTCAATTGTCAGGAAATTACGAAGTGGAGCATTTCCTTCCCAAAGCAGTAAGGCCCGATCTGAAACTATGTTATCAGAATCTGGTTTACAGCTGCGCAAACTGCAATCGCCGTAAGGGTATCCGATTCATACTAGATCCAGCGGCACGCGCCTATGGTGAATGTGTGGTAGTAAACGCAGAAACTGGTGAGATTGAACCTTTAAACGATGAGGGTATTCGCTTAATCGATCAGCTTGCTCTCGATTTGCCTGCTAAAACCTGGGATTTCCCAGGGGGTGTTAAAATTCGCTGGATGAGTGACTGTTATGTAGCAGGATTGGAATGATCTGCAATGGTTGATTTCCGTTTTCTAAAGGAAATTTAAGTCTATAGAAGGGAAATTGTTAGCTTTTCTTTCTTCCTATTGCTCCCTCTTCTTGGGCCGCGTCAGCGGGTGTTCCCCCTCAGTGGAGCCTTCCTTGCCAATGACCGGTTTGTTGAGGGGGCTTTGGAAGAATGTGCTATTTGCTATTGCTCCATTTGCTCCATTTGCTCGAATGATCCGCTGATCTTCTTCAAATACACGCGAGAGCGCATTAGAACATCCTCCAGTTGAACATGATGACGGTGGGCTGCTCAGAGGGGTGGGTCAAGTGCTCCCGGAGACGACAGTCACGGTAGACTTGCCTTGCCAAAGTCGCCTGCTTCAATCCTGCAGGTTTGGGTTGCAGGGGGATGATGTCGTTGAGGAAGCACTTTACCCACTCCTCTGAGCGGGCAGGTTATTATTGTAGCGTTATGGTGAGATTGGCACTTTGAGGGCCTCCATTAGCCGGGGCATTTCGGAACAGCCTTTCACTTTGTTAAAGCCTTTCTCTGCCGTTAGCAATGCGTAGGCTAACCAGCCCTGTTCCTCTCCAGCCGACACTATCGTAGCCGGCAGGGATCTGCAGGAGCAGGGTGCGGGCATGGCCTCGGTCGAGAAAGTCAGATCGTAGCGCCCTTGCATTGGCATCGTAGTTCGCGCCACCGTCCCTCGTCGATGGCGCGCACCGGATTTCGTCCGATCAGCGGTTCTTCTCTCTGAAGGGCATGCTCGCCATGACCACTTATCGGTGTATGTCAGTTTGCTGGCTAGCAGTGGAAATCCGTTTCATTTCCGGTGCCTGAGGAGCCGGAAAAATGGCCGGAAATTCGCACGAATTCATTGGCACCCCAAGTGCGAGGACGAACTTTTCTGTTTCACTGAGTCGCTCCAATCCTCTGTAATCCCTGGTTCTAAGCCACCTGACGGGGATGAGGCAGAAGTTCGCATTTGAAAAAGAAGTGGCTACCCTGCCAGGGGCTGCTGGGAGAGAGTCTTCCTGAAATAGCGCGGATCTGATTCTGCTTCATAACCCTGTCGTTGCCAGAATCCTATCGCCTTGTAACGGGAAAAGAGCCGGATGCATACAGAACCTTGCACGCGGGCTGCTCGTTCGAGCGCCCACGCAATCTGACGCCCAATGCCCACCCGCTGGTAGTCCGGGTCAATCTCCAGATGCCCCAACCAGATCCGGTTTTCTCGCGGAAGCACCTGAAACCTCAAAAAGGCGACAACACCCACGTTTTCTCCAGTCCAATCGTAGTGCCCAAAGAGCCGATCACCGTTCCAAGTGAGGCTTCCCCTGCGTGGCCGATCAGCCAGCTCGATTGGAGCCCAGGCTTCGAAAGCAGCAACGAACGGCGCGCAAGTTTCTGGCAGTAAGGGAGTTGTCTTTGGAATCTCATTTGTCGAGGTTACTCCTCGTTTCAATTTCACAAGAAATGATTAGGGCAGAAACTATTTGCCATCAAATCATTTCTGCTCAAACTAAAGCGGTAGATGGAATCCGCCTCAAAATCATTACGAAACCCACGATCGCCTCACGAAAGTGAACCGGCTCGCTTGGTTTCCGCATTGAAAGAGGCAGCATTCCCAAGGGCGACCGGTGAGCGACTCTTGCAATCAGATCGAGATCCCAAATCGGGGCTAGGCGAGAATCTCGGACTCGCGCTTGTTTGGAGCTGTTAGCAGTGGCGAATCCTGAAAAATTACCCGATGCCCTGACGATCGGAACGCCTGCGTTGCATGATGCGGTGGTGATGCATCGCCTCGCCGAGAAGAGCGGTGTTCTAGACGTGAATTCGCGCTATGCCTATTTGCTCTGTGTGCACTTGTTCCAGCGGAGTTGCCGGGTGGTGCGCAACCAAGCGGACGAGGTGCTCGGTTTCGTGACCGCGATTGTCGATCCGGAGGCGTCAGACACGTTGTTCGTCTGGCAGGTGACGATTGACCAATCCGCTAGGGGGCAACAGCTCGGAGCGAAGATGATCGTCGACATCATTTCCACCCTTCAGGTGCGCTATGTGGAGGCGACCGTGACTCCTAGCAACGCGCCTTCAGCCCGCATGTTCGCCAGGATCGCAGATCTCCTTGATGCCGACATCCACCGCAGTGCTGGATTCGCTCCAGAACTATTCGCCCCCGAAGAGCACGAGGCCGAAGAACTCGTCCGGATCGGCCCGGTCCTTAACAATATCATACACCTACAAGAATCTTTATGAAAACCATTAATAGACTCGAATCCGAAGTGCGCTCGTACTGTCGATCGTTCCCCGTGCAATTCGCAAGCGCTGAAGGGGCTCGGCTGACGACCACCGACGGCGTCGATTACCTCGACTTCCTGGCTGGCGCCGGCACGATGAACTACGGGCACAACCACCCCGAACTCAAGGCCGCTCTGCTTGACTACGTGTCGAACGATCAGGTGGTGCATGGCCTCGACATGGCTACCGAAGCCAAAGAACAGTTCCTTGAGGTCTTCGAACGCCATGTCCTGCTGCCCCGCCAGCTGGACTACAAAGTGCAATTCACGGGGCCGACCGGGACGAATGCGGTGGAGGCTGCGTTGAAGATTGCCCGGAGGGTAACCGGTCGATCCAATGTCATCTCATTTACAAACGGCTTTCACGGCGTGTCCATGGGCTCTCTGGCAGTGACCGCAAATTCGTTCTACCGCGAACGTGCGGGACTGCCAATGGCTGGCACCGATTTCATGCCGTATGATGGCTATCTTGGTGATGGCATCGACACGACCGAGTTTTTGAACCGGATGCTTTGCGATGGCAGCAGCGGCATCGACCATCCTGCCGCCGTCGTCGTGGAAACGGTGCAGGGCGAAGGCGGGGTCAACGTAGCGAGCATGGACTGGCTGGAGAACTTGCAGCAAGTTTGCCGCCAGCACGACGTGCTCCTGATCGTCGACGACATCCAGATGGGCTGCGGCCGGACAGGGTCTTTCTTCAGCTTCAGTGATGCCGATGTACAACCTGACATTGTCACGTTATCCAAATCCCTCAGCGGTTATGGCTTGCCCATGTCGCTCGTTCTTCTGAAGCCCGAACTGGATGACTGGCGCCCGGGCGAACATAATGGCACCTTTCGCGGTAATAACCTCGCCTTCGTCACTGCCCGGCGTGCGCTTGAGGTGTTCTGGCAAGATTCGAACTTTGCGGACCGGATTCAAGAGCGCGGCGCTCTGTTAGAGGGGCGACTCCAGGATTTTCTCGACAATGGAGCCGCCGAAAGCGTTTCGTTACGCGGCCGTTGCATGGTTCAAGGCCTCGACTTCGGAACCGGAGAACGAGCTTCCGCCGTCACTAAAAAGGCATTCGAAAGAGGCGTCATCATCGAGACATCGGGCTCTGATGGACAAGTCGTGAAGTTTCTCACGCCGCTCACCATCTCTGAGACTGAGCTCTTGCGCGGGATCGAGACCGTCACGGACGCCGCAGCGGAAGTCCTCGATGAGGAATCGGCCACCGAACAGAAGCGGTTTGCCAAACTCGTACACGAAGAACCTCTACTGGCCGTTTCATGATAGTCCGAACTCTTACAGAAGCCGAAACAACCGAACGCTGCGTGATTGCCGAGAATTGGGAAAGCACACGCCTCGTCCTCCGTGACGATCAGATGGGCTACTCGTTCCACATCACGACTATCTACGCCGGCACCGAGACGCATATGGAGTATCGGAATCATCTCGAGACAGTGTTTTGCATGGCGGGCGAAGGCGAAGTGGAGACCGTCGTCGATGGCAAGATCTACGTCATCGAGCCTGGGACGGTCTATGTGCTAGATAAGCACGACAAACACATCCTACGTGCCAGAACGGAAATGACGATGGCCTGCGTCTTCAACCCTCCCGTCACCGGACAGGAAGTACACGACAATACCGGAGCTTACCCAGCCGTTGCCGAAATCGATCTAGAATCCGCCCCTTCGTCTACCCAGAACTCATGACAACTGCCGCACCTTCAACGACTGATCGGAAGGATCGCTATCCGTCCCGGATACAGCCTAAGCCGACTTTAATCCCACGCTTAGACCCCGTTGTCTACGGCGATCGCAAGTCACCACCGCCCGGCATCACTCCCCAACAGGTAGTGGAATATGAGACACGCGGATTCGTGGTTTTGAAAGGACTCTTCGAACGATTCGAGATTGAGCATTATCAGAAAGAACTGGAAGGCTTGAGCAACGACGCCGGTCTCCAAGATTGCCTAGAAGCCATCACTGAACCGGACAGTCATGAACTCCGCTCGCTATTCAGTTTTCACACCCTTGGCGCAGGCCTCATGCCTCTAGCGAAATCCCTACAATTAGTAGAGATTGCCCGCTACTTGTTAGACGATGACGTCTACATCCATCAATCACGGATCAACCTGAAGCCTGGCTTCCGCGGCAAAGGATTTTACTGGCATTCGGATTTTGAAACCTGGCATGTTGAAGATGGCATGCCCCGGATGCAGGCGCTCAGCATGTCGATTGCACTAACAGAAAACACCACCCACAACGGTCCGCTCATGCTGATGCCAGGGTCTCACAATGACTATGTTACCTGCGTTGGCGAGACCCCTGCCAACAACTACAAGTCCTCGCTAAAGAGTCAAGAGATCGGCGTCCCAGACGACGAGAGTCTTGAGAAACTCTACCAGAGATATGGAATCGCCACGCCCACGGGTCCCGCTGGAAATGTGACTATCTTTGATTGCAACACGATGCACGGAAGCGGCTCGAACATTTCGCCCCTCCCCCGGAGCAACGCATTCATGGTTTTCAATGCCCTGAGCAATCGGGTTGAGGAGCCATTCTGTCACCAAGCACCCAGGCCCGAGTTCATCGCGACGCGCGAATCCATCACCCCGATCGTTTAGGGGCATGATCCAGATCAGCTTCGTTTTCTTCCTCCTGGTCTTTCTTGGGATCGGGCTGCTGTCGGCAAGGTTCGCGAAGAAGACCACGCAGGACTACCTCGTGGCTGGCAAGTCGGTGCCGCCGTCACTCGTCGGCCTATCGGCCGTCGCGACGAACAACAGCGGCTTCATGTTCACCGGCATGATCGGCACGACCTACGCGATGGGCTTGCAGTCGATCTGGCTCATGGTTGGCTGGATCATAGGTGACCTGATCGTCTCGCTTATCAGTGTGAGAGCCATTAGGCGGCAAGCCGAAGACGAGCGCGTTGAATCCTTTGGCAGCCTCTTGGGATATTGGCAGGATCGTCACGACAAAGCCCTACAACGCCTGGCAGGAATCCTAACCATAGTTCTGCTGACGCTCTATGCCGCCGGGCAGTTGACTGCTGGATCCAAAGCCACCTCTGTCCTCCTCGGCTGGCCACCAGCATTGGGAGTCGTCATCGGCGGAGCCATTGTCTTGCTATACAGCGCCTTCGGAGGGATTCGCGCCTCAATCTGGACCGATGTAGCCCAATCCATCGTCATGGTCATCGGGATGTTCGTCCTGATGGCGCTTGGCCTAAGCCACCTCGGAGGGGCTGGCGAAGTTGGAGCGGCCTTGCAGGCCTTGCCTCCAGAATACGTGGCCATCTTCCCCGAGAAGTCCTTGGCCGGAGTGATTCTCTTCATTGTTGGCTGGCTATTCGGTGGCGTTGCCGTGATTGGCCAGCCTCACATTGTCATCCGCTACATGTGTCTCGACAACGAAGACAGCGCGCCACGAATGCGGGCTTACTACTACGGCTGGTTCACCGTCTTCTACGCTCTAACGATTATTGTCGGCCTGTTGAGCCGCCTCATCTTCCAGGATGCGACGCAGTTTGATCAGGAACTCGCGTTGCCCATGATGGCGCAACAATTCCTCCCTAGCATCTTTGCAGGCTTGATCTTGGCAGCTCTCTTCGCTGCCGCCATGTCCACGGCGGATTCTATCATTCTCTCCTGTTCCGCAGCGCTGACACACGATGTATTAGGCGGAAAGAAGAAGAAACTAATCTTCGCAAAGGCCATGACCGCAACCGTCCTCATCACGGCTGGTCTGTTTGCAATCTATGGCAACCGCTCAGTATTCAAGATCGTCCTCGATGCCTGGGGCCTATTGGGCAGTGCATTCGTGCCACTGGTACTCTTCCTAGCTCTCGGAAAACGATGCAGCCAAGCCGTCGCGGTGACGGCATGCCTCACTGGTGTGCTGGCCTTCCTCGCCGTACAGAATAGTCCTCTGGCAGACGAAGTTTACGCAGCTGCCCCAGGTATATTGGCAGGAGCGCTGTTATTAATCGTTGCGGGATCGATGTCCCCACAGAAGCGCAGAGCATAACCGACCGGCGGCGGCACATTGAAACAATATTCTCTCAAGCTGTTGATTATGAAGAATTTACCGACAACTTCGCCTAACTTCAGACCTCCTGACGCAGCAAATCCGCTGATTGCGGCAGGAAACTGCTAGTAACACCGATTTTGGCCCACTTGTCGATAATTTTCATAGAATAACGCATTGCGGAGAAATACCACACCTTCATTCTGAAAACAAACCGCAATAACAATAGTGATAGAATCTGAATCGGCGGAACACCGCTTCAACCTATCGCCACGCTAATCCGTTTACGGTAAAGGGATTACGATTTGATTATAATAGTTCAAGCAGTGCCTCAATCCTATGTCAAGAGGTCTGAACTTGTAGCCCGATGAGTTCCTGCGGAAACGCGCTTTGGAATCGCAGAGATTCAAACAGAGCGTGACGAAACCGGCGACTGAGGCTAAAGCTAGAGCACCAATGAAGGAACCTTCCCCAGAAATCGCCTCACCGGCTGCACCCGAGGTTCCCGACAGTCGACATGATCTCCGTGTTCTCATTGCGATCCGTCGAATCATCCGGGCCGCCGACTTGTTCTCGAGACGGCTTGCCGGTCAACATGGAATCACGGTACCACAATTGCTATGCCTCAGCCATGTGGTCAGTTCAGGCGGCATGTCGATCAAAGATCTCGCGATGGAGATCTTTGTTAGCCCTAGCACAGTTGTCGGTATCATTGACCGACTGGAGGCCCGCAACCTTGTCGAGCGCCATCGTTCGAAACCCGACATGCGCCTAGTAAAAGTCGTCCCAACCGATGAGGGCAAGAACCTCGTCGAACGCTCGCCATCGGCTCTCCATGAAGACCTTGTGGCGGGGCTCCGCCAACTACCCAAAGGAGACCAACAGCACATCGCCGAGGCGATCGAGCAACTTGTTTCCGTGATGGAGATCCAACACATAGACGCTGCACCGATCTTAGAGACGAAATCCGATCTCGACACACCGCTGTCCTGAGAGAGATCTTTGATTTTGCCCCTTTCAGGCTTTTAGCTTTTAATATGGATCATTCAATGTTCAAATTCTTCGGTGGCGAATATTGCTAATTTTCTAGCCCTACCACTCAAGTAAGGATTGGGGCTCTGCAATGTCCCGGCGGTCGTCTTGATCGCGGCCAAGAAGGTCGCCGAACACGGAGATCCCAAACACCGAAGCCAGTTCGACCGGCCCAGCGATACCCTCTAGCAGTCTGTCGGACTTGAGCGCGGCGAGATCAGGTTCCCGCTTGGCGACGGAGGCTTACTTTTTCCGGCCGGGGCATCGCCGAAGTTCTTCGGGACCGGCTGTTGGACGCTGTTGCCGATAGAGTGCTGATCAGCCGACCCGCCGGGGCTGCCGGGAAGGCCTTTTAGGCCCTTCGTCCCCCTTTTATCCGCATCCCGAGGTT
>JBLHHN010000256.1:0-9220 GCA_047616785.1 Verrucomicrobiales bacterium | reverse complement strand
GAGGCCCTGCCATCTCAGCCACGCTCGCTTTCCATTCGATGCTAATGATGGCGATCTGTCGCCCGCTTTCAGTTCGTTTGCGGATCTCGCGCACCCAGAATCGATCCGCGGCTTTGCTGCCTAACAGGGTCCCTCGTTCGGCCAGTTGCATCTCGACTTCTTCTCCGTTTGTCAGTTTCACCAGGTGCGTTTTGGATTCTTCTTCAGGCCAGTTTTCTCCCGGTAATTTGTGGTAGGTTTGACAGGCGATGCGTTTGGCGTTCATGCGCTTGAAGAGCCCGGGACTGTAGCCTTCGCGGTCGAAGACTAACCGGAATCGCATGCGATAAGGGTCGGCTTCGAGCTCAACTTCAGTGGGTTGGTTTGCGGTCGATCCAGGAGGCGCTGGGGCATGAGGATATCCGGACGACGAAAATTTATACGCATGTGGCGAAAGTGATGCGGGGGGATTTTGGGAGTCCGCTGGATGATTTGTGATTCCGCGAGTCAAGTCTGCGGGATCCCCTTGGACCGCTGATCCTGATGCTTCGGGGACTTTGGGATGCCGACGATACGGGATACTGATAGGATCGTCGCGTGGAAGTGACGCAGGACGGGCAAGAAGGCGAGTTCCGTAATTTCTGCGACGAGTTCTTTCCTGGCTGTCGTTTAACGAGGAGTATCAACTCGCTACCACCTTATGAACTGTCCAACTTTCTCTCAATCCCTTGCCTGCGCGAGCCTGGTGTGGGCCTTGTCCGCTGTCGTTTCTCCTGCCGAATCGATTCCTATCTGGGTTGGTGGCGGGGCCGAGCTTGAAGTGGAGGATGTCTACACGGCGTCGAACGACCCAGTGGTCCTGAAGGTTCATTTCCGTCAAGGGATCGAGGTTGCGAGCCTTGATCGTCAAGACATCTGGGTAGTGAGTCGAAATGGGTTCAATCAGTTGGCTCGATTCGTCAACGTGGAGCGTGAGATTGATCCGTTGGCGATTGAAGATGGTGTGGAAGTGGATGATTCTCTGCCAGAGTTCTGGCCTTGGGTGATGGCGACTTATCACGTGAATCCTACAGATGCTGATGGGTGGACGGAGGAGGATAGTGGTCGTTACGCAGTGTTGTTAGAGCCGAACCAAGTGCAGAGTTCTCACGCGGGTTTCCTTGGGGCTCAGTTGTTAGGCGATTTCCAAATGGCGGTGGGCGAGACGCCGCCGATCAAGGCCAAGGTCGATCTTCAAGTGGAAGGCAGTGCTGACGGCCATCAGGTGGCTTACAGTGTGTTTCAGTTTGCCAATCCCTACTATGTATTGACCGACGACGGTGTGGTCTCACGTGAAGGCGATGCGTTTACGATTGATGTCGCTGCGGCGATTGGAGTCTTCGTCCGCGAGCCGGATGAAGCGATCTTCGAATTGCGCAACGATCTTGGCACGCCAGATCCTGGCATTTACTCATTGACTTTCCAAGTGAATGGGCAGCACATCCATTCCATCAGTTTCCAAGTCCGTGAGGAGAACCCAGAGATTCCTGCAGGCGCGAAGATTGAAATTCTCCGCGAGGAGGAGAAAGTGATCGCTCGTGTGGGTGTCGAGATCGAACCGAATGACGATGGGAGCATCTATGAAATCGCAGATTGGGGCGAGCCTCGTCGTGAGGGGAACACGATCTATCTGGATGCGACGGCGGTGGGACCTAACCAATCTCTCAACACGGACCCCGTATTCTATGAGAACGATTATTGTCTTACTGGAGACGATGATGATGACGATGGACGTCCGATTGATTTCAAGACACTGGAATTGATTCCGGAATGGCTACGTCCTGAGGAGCAGCAGCAGCTGGTGTTTCGGACGGAGGAAGATTGGAACCAATGGGTGACGGAGAACTTCCCGCCGAACATTCGCGCTGCGCAGCCTGGGCCGCCGGTGGATTTCGATGAGCACACAGTGATTGCGGTCTTCGCCGGTGAGACAGAGCAGGGCATTGATATCTTCATCTCAGAGGTGACGGACCATGGCTCTTACATTGAGGTGGCCTATGTGACAACCTTGCCTGGCATTTTACCAGAGGATCGAGAACGCGTGCGTCCGGGACACATGATCGCCATTCCGAAGACGAAACAGCCGGTGCGCTTTAGCAGTGATGTCATTGCCTTCCCTACCCCTCTCCCAGTGGAACCAATCCCTGGTGAAGAAGCGGGTCCTCCTCCAGTGGATCTCGCGATAGCCGCGCAGGAGATTGAGCCTGGCACTTACACGGTGGTCTTTCGCATCAATGGAACCGCCTTTGCCAATGAGTCCTTTGAGATCGATGGCAATCGGTCGATTCCCGCTCGGGCTAGCATTGAGGTCACCGCGAGCAACGTAACGGCGGCTGCCCAAGTGGATGTGACTTTCACAGGGGTCCCTTACCACACGATATCGGACTGGGGTCCGGTCCTACGTCGTGAGAATCACTTCATCCTCGATGCCCAAGCGAGTGAGATCCAGTTCGTGCAGGATCCAGGGGTGTATACTGAGAGTCATACCTATCGCTTGCCCTTGTATGAAGACCGCGAGCCCATCGATTTTCAACACATCGATCTGCGTGTCCAACGCGAGCAGCCTCTGAATGTGATCATTCAGACCCGTGAAGAGTGGTGGAGCTTGATCGGCTTTGAGCCAGGCCCTCTCGTCTTGCCGGCACCTGATCCCGTGGACTTCGGAGAATACACGCTCATCGCGGTCTTCTCCGGGGCGAAGCCTAACGGCTGCTACGGCGTGAAGATTCAAGACGTTTTGTTAGAGAATGGCGTGATCAATGTCTCCTACTCGGAACGCGTGCCTGGCCCCGATGAGTTCTGCACCCAAGCGATTGTGTATCCCTCCTCGGCGGTGTCTATCTTGAAGACAGACACGCCCATTGATTTCATCACACGTCCTTATGTGGATCTGGGGGCTCCGATTCCTGTCAACGGCCCTCCTGGAGATGGCAGTGGAGCCGATCCGTTGCCTGCGATAGAGGTCGAGGAGTCACTGATTGCAGGACGCGGTCCTATTTACACCGTAGAGTTTCGCATGAATGGTGAGACCTACGCGCGCACGAGTTTCCGTGGCAGCGATGTGTTCTTTGTTCCGGATCCAGACTCGCTCCCTGAGCCATTCATCCAGTGGTTGGACCATTTCCTCCCTGAAGTTCCTCCTTCGGAAGCAGGTGTCGGCGGGGAAGATGATGGACGTGCGGTCCGTGACGCAGCTCAACAGAAGTCTGCCAATCATGACGGCGATCGCTGGACCGACTTCGAAGAGTTCTTGTTAGGATTGAACCCAACAGATCCCAATGAGCCCTCTGCCATTTGGACGGATTGGGTCAAGGACGACCAAGGTGAGGGTCACTTTGCCATCTGTTTCAATCGCCGGAAAGGCTCTGAAGAAATGGCAGACTTTCTAGTCGAAGCGTCCCAGGATTTGAAAGTGTGGGTCCACGATCCCGCACTCGTGCAAGAACCGATCATCCGCGAAGTGGATGCCGATCTTGAGGAAGTGACCATCTGCCTGACCGCATCGTCGGAAGCCTTGGAGTTTCCATTCGTGCGGCTTCATCTGCAAGCGAAGTAAGATTGCAAGGGCCTGGCGCCGAGTCTAGTTTCCTGGATGAAGCTCGGATGTCTATTGGTCTTGGTTCTGTCGTCATCTTTCACTGTCGCCGAGAGTCTCCTCAATGAGCCTCTCGCTAGTTTTCCGCCTTTCAATGACAATGACTCTTGGGTTTCATCGGATCCCGATGCCCAAGACCTGACAGATGAACAACACCTGGAACTGCGGACGGCTGGCGTGGCTTACACGTTCTTAGAAGAGCGCCTCACAAACACGGGCATTCTGACAGAAGTCCAATTGGATGATGCTCAAGCCGTGTTCTTCGGAATCCGGGTGCAAGCGAGCACTCCCTTGAGCGGTTACCTACTCGATTTGGCGCGTGATGGTCGCGTCAGCCTCGTCACTTTGATTGGAGGAAATGACACTGTCTTGACCACGGAAGATTCAGGCTTGGATCCGGCAAGTGGTCCTCTCAAGGTGTGTTATCGCCTGACTGGGCAAAGGCTGGAGGCTTGGATCTGGGCTACAGAAGGCACCCCTACGGAGGCGCCCACGATTGAGATTACCCTGCCCGAACCTCTCACATTTGCCGAGGGACGACCCACGGTTGGGGTGCGAACCGGTGGCGCTTCTTTTTCTAGCATTGACGTAGAAGGCGAAACGTATCGCCCCCAAATCCTGAATCTGGCGCAGTTGGAGCCCGATGTGCGCTTCAAACTGGAGTGGGATTCTGTGACAAACGAGGTTTACCGAATCGATTCCTCTGCATCATTCTTCGGCCCCTGGAAGCCAATCTTCTGGCATAAGGCGACAAGCGAGTCTTCGAAGATCGTCGTGGCGGCACCCACCCAATCGGGATCGTTCCGAGTGGTGGCATTGTCAGGAAATGTCCTGGTGGATACTGGTTTTCCCGTGCGCATTTCTCCCAATGCCTCGCCTACTGAGCTGACCTGGGCATCGTCAGAAGATCGAGTTTATGGATTCGAGTGGTCCCTGGATCTCCTCTCGTGGCAGCGCTTTGAAGAGATGTCAGTGGAAGGCACGGCAGGACTTCAAAGAACGACCGCCGTGTTGTCACTACCAGAATCTCTCAGCCCCTCGGACGCCGCAGGACTTTACTGGCGTGTCGTGGAACTCTCGGACACCAACTCCTTTGGGATCGTTCCAGCGGTCGCCGAATAATCCTATTCTGCACGGCATCACTTTTTTCCGGTTGGAGAATATGTGAGCGCCACGTAGCTTGCCATTCCAATGGCGAGTTGCCGCGCGTGTTCTCGACATTGGAATGACGAGCTACGTTATTCGCGGGCATCAACTGGATAAGAGCGGGAATGAAGGTAACACTAGCCCTCACGTGATTGACATTGATTGGCAGACACGACAAAGCCGCCGCACGAAGAAATCGTACGACGGCTTTGTTGTAGCCTTTGAGTAAAAGTCGTTGGCCTAGTAGCGGTAGTGCTCGGGCTTGTAAGGGCCTTCTTGGGCGACGCCGATGTAGTCGGCTTGCTCCGTGCTGAGGACGGTGAGCTTGGCACCGATCTTCTCGAGGTGGAGACGGGCGACTTCTTCATCGAGATGTTTGGCGATGAGATAGACTTTGTTCTCGTAGGTCTCTTTGTTCGCCCAGAGGTCGAGCTGCGCTAACACTTGGTTGGCGAAGCTGTTCGACATGACGAAGCTTGGGTGGCCAGTGGCGCAACCAAGGTTCACGAGGCGACCTTCTGCTAGCATGAAGATGGCGTGGCCTTCAGGGAATTCGTAGCGATCGACCTGAGGCTTGATGTTCACTTTCTTGATGCCTTTATACTTCTCAAGGGCGTCAATCTGGATCTCGTTATCGAAGTGACCAATGTTGCAGACCGTGGCTTGGTCTTTCATCTTGGACATGTGCTCGATGCGGATGATGTCTTTGTTGCCCGTGGTGGTGACGTAGATGTCTCCCCAGCCTAACGTGTCCTCAATGGGGAGGATGCGGAAGCCTTCCATCGCAGCTTGGAGCGCGCAGATAGGATCGATCTCGGTGACGACGACTTGAGCACCCATGCCACGCATGGCTTGAGCGCAGCCTTTACCGACATCGCCGTAGCCACAAATGACGGCCACTTTGCCAGCAATCATCACATCGGTGGCGCGCTTGATGCCGTCAATGAGGGACTCGCGGCAACCGTAGAGGTTATCGAACTTGGACTTGGTGACAGAGTCGTTCACGTTGATGGCGGGGACTAGCAAGCTGCCAGCTTCGACCATTTGATAGAGGCGATGGACACCAGTGGTGGTCTCTTCGGAAACGCCTTTCCACTCGCTGACCACATCGTGCCAACGCTTGGGCGTCTTGCCGTGGATCTCTTTGAGAAGATCCTTGATGACACTCTCTTCGTGACTGTCGGCTTCGCCATTGACCCAATCAGAACCGTTCTCGAGTTCGTAGCCTTTGTGGATGAGCAAGGTGGCGTCACCGCCGTCGTCCACGATCATCTGAGGGCCGAGATTGCCAGGGTAGCTGAGAGCCCGGTCGGTGCACCACCAGTATTCTTCTAACGTTTCCCCTTTCCACGCGAAGACAGGCACGCCGGATTCCGCGATGGCGGCGGCGGCGTGGTCTTGGGTGGAGAAGATGTTACAAGAACACCAACGGACATCGGCACCAAGAGCCACAAGGGTCTCGATGAGAACGGCGGTTTGGATGGTCATGTGCAAGGAGCCCATGATGCGGACGCCTTGGAGAGGCTTGTCCGCGGCGTATTTGTCGCGGATGGCCACGAGGCCGGGCATTTCTTTCTCGGCAATCTCGATTTCTTTGCGACCGAAATCGGCCAGGGATAGGTCAGCGACTTTGTAGTCGTTGTTTGCAGGAACGCTCATTTAAATAGGATGAATTGGGTGGTAGGAATGATTTGTTAGACAGCGGCGGCTTCTTTGAGAGCGTCGACTTTGTCTGTCTTCTCCCAGGTGAGCGCGTCCGTGTTGTCTTCGCGACCGAAGTGACCGTAGTTGGTCGTTTCGCGGTAGATAGGACGGAGAAGATTGAGCTGAGTGATGATGTCACCAGGCTTGAGGGAGAAGACTTTGTTCACCGCCTCGACGATCTTCTCGTCGGACAAACTGCTCGTGCCAAACGTATTCACACTGACACTGACAGGCTTGGGGTGACCAATCGCGTAAGCCACTTGGAGTTCGCAGCGATCCGCGAGGCCTGCAGCGACGATGTTCTTCGCGACCCAGCGGCACATGTATGCGGCGGAACGGTCCACCTTGCTTGGATCTTTGCCAGAGAAGGCACCACCGCCGTGGCGACCCATGCCACCGTAGGTATCGACGATGATCTTGCGGCCGGTGAGGCCACAATCGCCTTGAGGACCACCGATCACGAATTTGCCAGTAGGATTGATGAGGATCTCAGTCTTGCCATCGATCATCTCGGCAGGAAGCACTTTCCTGATCAGCTTCTCGGTGAGTTCGGATTTGATCTCACTGTGAGAAACGCCCTCAGCATGCTGGGTAGACACCACCACCGCGGAAACGCGGACGAGTTTGTCGCCGTCATATTCACAAGACACCTGGGTCTTGGAGTCCGGACGCAACCACTTGAGTTCCTTGTCTTTGCGCAAACGGGTGAGTTCCTGGCCTAACTGATGCGAATAGATAATCGGCGCTGGCATGAGCTGAGGCGTCTCGTTGCAAGCATACCCGAACATCAAACCCTGGTCGCCCGCGCCTTGCTCGGCAGTGTCTTTGCCTTCGGCAGCGGCAGCATCGACGCCTTGCGCAATGTCAGGAGATTGCTGACTCAGAGCATTGACGAACATGAAGGTGTCCGCATGGAACAAGCAGTCGTCATTCGTGTAACCGATGTGACGGATCGCTTCGGCGACCGTATCATGGTAGTTGAAATAGGATTTCGTGGTGATCTCTCCCGCCAACACGACGAGGTTGTCCTTCACGAGCGTCTCGCAAGCGACCCGGCTGGTGGGATCGTTCTCGAAGCACTTGTCGACGATGTAATCACTGATGGTGTCAGCCACCTTGTCGGGATGACCCTCGGTGACGGATTCGGAGCTGAAGATGGTAGTGGCCATGGAATTGAGGTAGATAAAGGAAGTCATGCTCCCAGCTTAGGGAACATATTTACAAATCATGATATGTTGATACATAGGTTGGACCTCCATGCCGTCAATTGTTAAATCACTCCGCCTCATCGCCGATCCCACGCGGATCCGCATCCTTGCCCTACTCCGAGAGGAAGAACTCTCCGTGGCTGAGCTACAGGAAATTCTCTCCATGGGACAGAGCCGGATTTCCACCCAGCTCTCCCAGCTGAAACAGGCCGGACTGGTCGCGGATCGACGATCTGGGAAGCACAGCATCTACGCCGCGCAGCCGCTGACCAAGGGCGATTCATTGGATTCCGATCAGCTTTGGAACGTCGTCGTAGCGGCAAGTGCGGAGATCGACGAGGTTCCTCTGGATTTGGCGGCGCTGCAGGTTGTCTTGCTGAAACGGCAGGACAAAGCGCGGGCCTATTTCAACCAACTCGCTGGTAAGTTCGGCCGTCATTACTGCCCGGGCCGATCTTGGAAAGGCCTCGCCGAGATGCTGCTCAAACTCATGCCGCCGATGGTGATTGCCGATCTCGGGGCCGGTGAGGGCACCTTTTCTCAACTCCTGGCCCAGAAAGCCAAGCAGGTGATCGCCGTCGACAACTCCGAGAAGATGGTGGAGTACGGCGCCGGTCTGGCCAAAGAACACGGCTTCCTCAATCTCGAGTATCGCCTCGGTGATCTCATGTCCCCGCCGATCGACGACGCCAGCGTAGACATCGCTTTCTTCTCTCAAGCCCTGCATCACGCGGCCAAGCCGCAACGTGCCGTCGATGCTGCCTATCGCATTCTCAAACCGGGCGGTCGCATCGTCATCCTTGATCTGCTCAAGCATCAGTTCGAAGATGCACGCGAACTGTATGCCGACATATGGTTAGGCTTTTCTGAAATGGAGCTGTTAGGCTTTATGGAAACGTCAGGCTTCATGAGTCCCGAAGTGGCCATCGTGCACAAGGAAGAAGAGAAGCCGAACTTCCAGGTGCTCCTAGCGATCGCTGAGAAACCTTTGTAGACTGGAATCTGCTCTACGAATTATAATCGAGATCGAGGCATTGTAAGCTACGATGAAAGCTCACAAAGGAGTTTTCATGTTCTTAATCATTCTACCAATCCTCATCGTCCTCGGCGGCATCTTCTATTACTTTTCCGTTCAGTCGCGAAAGCGCTATCGCTGTCCGGAATGTGGGGAGCAGCTTCAAGTAGAGCACATGGAAGCGACGAATTGCAATCTCTGCGGCACCCCACTCGTCCGCGAAAACTAGTCAATCAATCCAAATAATGAACCGCGAAGAACTGTTAGCAGGAACCCGACCTGACATCAGGAACAAGGTGATCATGACCGGAGTCGAAGGTTTCGATGGCTACGAGATCATGGAATACAAAGGCATGGTCTGGGGAATCTCCGTGCGAGCGAAAGACATGGGGCAAGACTGCGCCATGGGTTGCAAACAAGTCACGGGTGGGGAACTCACATCTTATTCCGAGCTTGGAGATGAGTCACGGCAACGCGCCATTGATACCATGCTGAGAATGGCACGGAGACAAGGCTCTAACGGCATCATCAATG
>JBLHHN010000255.1:0-9248 GCA_047616785.1 Verrucomicrobiales bacterium | reverse complement strand
CTCAAGGGTGGTGCATCGGGCGTGCGGAATCGTCAACCTTGACTACGCCTGGCTCAAGTTTCGACAGCTTTCCATCCAGCCAATCTGACGGAGGGCCCAAAGTTCTCGGATGAAGAAGGCCCCATGCGCGCGAGTCAACTCCCTGGGGTCGAAAGCGTGCATCACAATCAGAAACCGAAGACGGACGAACACTTTCTCAAACTGTTTGGTCGTCCTGTGCGCCAATTGAACTCGGATCTCGAAAGGTCGAATGCAACGTCATTGGCTCAGGTTTTCGAGATGGCCAGTGGTCAGACGTTGAACAAGCTGCTTTCGAAGTCTGACAATCGATTGAGTGCCTTGTTCGAGTCTGGTGCGAGCGACCAGGATGTCGTGCAGACTCTATACTGGACGGCTCTGACGCGTCCTCCGAACGATATAGAGATAGAGCAGACCACAGCCTATCTCAGCCGAGCAGAAGATCGTCGCAGTGCGATGGCGGATCTTGCTTGGGCCTTGATCAACAGCAAAGAGTTCATGCTCAGACGATAATCATTGCCATGAAGAGACGATCCACAGCTTGTGCTAGTTTCCAACACACCTCTTTCAATCGCCGCACTCTATTGAAAGCCGGAGGCATGGGTTTGCTAGGCCTCACCATGCCAAAGATCTTGCAGGCGCGCGCTTTGGAGCAGAGTCGCAAACTCGCCCCAAAGGCGAAGAGTGTGATCTTCCTTTTCCAGTTCGGTGGGCCCAGCCATCTCGACATGTTTGATATGAAACCGGATGCGCCGAGCGAGTATCGCAGCCCGCATCAGATGCGCCGAACAAACTGTCCTGACATTGAAATCAATGCGCGCATGCCTGAGATGGCAAAGCACATGGACAAAGTGACGGTGATTCGGAGTCTGCATCACAAGATGAACAATCACAACTCCGCGTCCTACTACGCGCTGAGCGGGCATGCGCCGCCTACGGACGATCAGCGCCTGCGCGATACGATCGATTTGTATCCGGCTTACGGAAGTGTGGTGGACAAGCTCGCGCCGGGCACGGATCCTGCTCTGCCAACGTTCGTCTCCTATCCGTATCACATCGGCGATGGCTCTCGCACGCCTGGCCAGTCTGCGAGTTTTCTGGGGAAACGGCATGATCCACTCTTCATCCCACGCGATCCTAACGAAACGAATTTCCAGTTGCCCGAACTCAGTCTGCCCGACGGATTGACCATGGATCGCTTGCAGAGTCGGCGTGGGCTTCAGCAATTGATCGATCAGCAATCGCGACTGCTCGATCACGCGGCAGAGGCTCAGGGACTCGACGCTTACTACGCAAAAGCCCTTTCCATGCTGCATTCTCCCCGCGTGCGACAGGCCTTTGATCTTTCGAAAGAGCCCGCCGCCTTGCGTGATCGTTATGGTCGCACGACCTACGGGCAAGGATGCCTCCTGGCTCGCCGCTTGGTCGAGTCTGGTGTGAAATTCACCACCGTCTACTTCTCGCGGAGTATCGGCGGCCGCTCCACGACCGATGGCGGCTGGGACACTCGCATGTATCCCATCATCGAAGACTATCATCTTCCCATCACGGATCAGACCTTGCCGACCTTGCTTACGGATCTGACCATGCGCGGTCTGCTCGATGAAACGTTGGTCATCTGGATGGGCGAGTTTGGTCGCACCCCGAAGATCAACAAGAATGCGAGTCGAGATCATTGGCCCCATTGTTACTCGGTCTTACTTGCTGGCGGTGGCGTGAAAGGCGGCTACGTGTATGGCGCCTCCGACAAGCTGGGAGAACATCCCGCAGAGGATCCCGTCACGCCCGAGGATCTCGCCGCCACGATCTATCATTTGTTAGGCATCGATTCCACCGCCGTGATCGTGGATCGTCAGGATCGTCCGCTCCCTATTTCTAGCGGAAACCCCATTCACGACGTCATCGCCTAGTCGGAGGGCGATGCTCTGGCATCGCCGAGTTTTTTCATTGGAACCAGAAACCGAGAAATTTACGGCTGCAACGGAGCGTAGCCCTCCGGAATAGACGGCTGACGCCTAAATCACTTCGCCCCTTCGCGGATCCAATCGGCGATCAATTTCTTCTCGGCTTCGGAAAGCTGCGCTTTCTCGACGGCTGGCGGCATCCGCTTGGGGTCATTCTTGGGAAGCGAGAATTGTGTGAAGAGGATGCTCGCTTCAGGCTTGCCTGGAACGATCACCACCCCGGATTCACCGCCTTTGCGGATCGCTTTCAGACTGCGCAGACTGAGCCCCTTCTGCTTGACCAACAAGCCGTGACACTTCTGGCACTTCACTTTGAAAATCGGCGCGATGTCGCGTTTGTAAGTCGGCGGCGCGGCCACGGCTGACGAGAGAATGCAGGCAAACAGGAGAACGATTCGACACATGGCGACATTCTAACTCAGCTATCGGCGTTGTCTAAGCTTGCTCGACAAAGGAATCAGGTGAAGGTCCCTACCATGAAACCCTACGTCAAACTGGCCGAGGCGCGCTTGCCCAATGGCACGCTCTTTTCGCTCCACAAACACGACGGGAATTTCTATCTGAAAAACGATCGGCTGGATCTGATGAGCACGGCTCTCACATTTTCCGAACAGCTTCTTGCGGAGAAAGGATGCCAGTCTCTCGTCGCCGGTCATTCTGAAAGACCAGCGCACCCTCGCATTCTCATCGGAGGGCTCGGCATGGGCTTCACACTTAAGCGTGCGCTTGAATTGGTCGGCGAACCGGCGACGATCGAGGTCTCGGAATTGGTGCCCGAGGTCATCGAATGGAACCGGACCTTTCTTGTCGAGCACAACGGACCTCTGCTTGAGGATGAGCGGACGAAGATCTTTGAAGGCGATCTCTATGACTGCTTGGGCAAGGGCAAGAACAACGCCTCCTACGATGCCATCCTCATGGACATCGACGACGCGCCGGACATGCTGGTCAATCCTGGCAATGCGCGGCTCTACTCGCCGCATTTTTTATCCGTGATTCGTCAGGCTCTCACACCGACTGGCTGCGTCGCCTACTGGCTTGCTGAGCCCACGCCGAGCTTTGAGAATAGCCTGACCAAAGCGGGATTCCGCGTCGAAGGATTTCCCGCGAAACCTCACGAGAAATCGAAGCGCGCCCGTCATTGCATCTACGTGGCGCGAAGGAAATGAACGCCTGTTAGAGATCTGATTCGTAGGTCAGCAATTTCGGATCCGAACAGAAGGGAGAGGCTGGCAAGCCATCACGATTGTAGAGATGGCAATGCTGCGGATTCACTGCATAACCGTAGCGAACAGCGATGGGATCGTTCACTTCCTCGCTGCGCACCACGAGGACCTTTCCTTCAATGACAGCGTTAGCCAGATGCCATTGACCTGAAGCATCGGCAAGTTCGAAATGAGAGAGACTGGTTTTCGAAGATTCGATCGGATCCTCCAAGCCTTCCTTGATTGCTATCATGAGACCGCTTTCGACGTGCTCGAAATGAACAGTGACGCGATCACCATCCACTTTGGCCTGCTTGAACAGAGGGCCGCTGAATGGCCTCTCCTTCTTGTAAGTGTTGGCCAAGGCCCATCTTGCAAGTCGCCGACCAACATCGATCTTGTTCGGCGGATGAATGCCGTCGTCTAACAGATCAATAGTCACCGCCATTCCTACCTGGGATGAATGGTTGAGAATGAGCCGTTGCTGCTCTCTCATGTAGGGCCAGCCATTTCCGGCACCACTGCCTGGCAGTTGCACGAAATAGACAGGCATGTCAGGATTCTTGAACGCCTCTCTCCAGCCTTGGATAAGGGCGCGCATCTTATGCTGGTAATCACGCGGATCCTCCCCCACACCACAATTCGATTCAGCCTGGTACCAGACCGTTCCACGCACAGCGAAACTCGCGATGGGAGCCAATCGCGAATGGAACAACCGTCCTGGCAACCAATTCGCATCCCTGGCGCGTACGCCTCCTGGCAGTTTCGTGAGGCCCGGCAAGTCCCCTAGATCACCGAGTTCGAGTTCTCGTATCAGGGTGGGATGAGTCGTGAAAGCTTCACGCGGAATAAATGGCTCGATAGGTGTGCCACCACGCGAGGAGTCGATGATTCCGATAGGAACATGGAGTTCCTCTTGCAGCATGCGCGCAAAATAGAAGGCAGCGGCAGAGAATCCTGACACGGTCTCCGGTGTACAGACTTTCCAGGCCTCCTTGCGGGGCAGATCCTTTTGAGGCTTGGCGGACTCGCCTTCGTTGATCCGTCGGAATCGGATGGTTGGGTGATTTGCTTCTGCTACGTGTCGCTGTGCCAGTGTCAGCCTTTTCGCGACAGCGCCTACGTTCATCGCCATGTTCGATTGTCCGCTCGCATGCCAGACTTCGCCCACTAGGACATCCAGAATCTGGATTTGCTCATTGCCAGTCTTGATGAGAAGCGTCCGGCCTTCTCCACGCGCTAACATCGAGGCCAAGTGAACGCCCCATCCTCCTGATTCATCAGCCACGGAAGAAACATCCTGATCCCCAAACTGCACATTCACCGTGGCACCCGCATCCGCCCAGCCCCAAACGGGCCCCAGTCGATCGCGCTGCAGAACCATATGATCGCTGAAGATTCCCGAAACACGCAGTTCCGCCATGGCCGCCGAGGACGCAACAGCCCAGAGCACCAGCATCCATTTCAAGAAGAAAGAGCGTTTCATCCCTCCACACACCGAACTGACTTGTAAGAGACAAGCTTAATGTGAAAGAACCCTTGCCTATGATGAAGCATCTCTTCCTTGCCTGTCTGCTGTCCTGCTCGCTGCGGGCGGCGGACAAACCTAACATCGTCTTTATCTTCACCGACGATCACGCCATACAGACCATTGGAGCCTACGGAAGCCGACTCTCAGATTTCTGTAAGAAACACAACATCACGCCGAATCTCGACAAGATGGCGGCGGACGGCGGCTTGTTTGTGAACAGCCTATGCGCCAACTCGCTTTGCTCACCCAGCCGCGCGGCGATCCTCACAGGGCTCCATGCCCATACCAACGGCGTGATGACGCTGGGCCGTCCTATCACGGAAGGCTTGTGGACCTACCCGACCGCCATCAAAGCTGCGGGTTATCAAACTGCAGTGGTGGGCAAGTGGCATCTTGGAAACACGCCTGCCAAAACCGACCATTGGCTACTCCTCAAGGGTCAGGGCGACTACTATCATCCGACCTTCGAGGGGCCCGAGGGTCAGGAACAGATTCAAGGCTATGCCACCGATCTGATCACGGACATGGGATTGGATTGGTTAGGCCAACGCGACAAGGACAAGCCGTTCATGTTGATGGTGCAGCACAAGGCCCCGCATCGGCCATTCTCTCCGCCTGCGCGCTACTACGATTGGCTAGCAGATGTCGAAGTGCCTGAGCCTGACACGTTGTTCGACGACTATGAGGGCCGAGCCTCCCCGGCGCACAATCAGAAGATGGAGATTGATCGTCACATGAATTTCCCCACCGATCTCAAAGTGCTAGAGAAAGGCCAATGGGCCGGTCAAGTGAAGCGCCTCAACGACGCGGAACGCACCAAATGGTTGGCGGCGTTTGGCCCTCGCAATGAAGCTTTTCTCAAGGCCACGCCTGAGGGAAAAGCTCTGGTGCGTTGGAAATATCAAGAGTATTTGAAAGATTATCTACGGTGCATCAAGGCGGTCGATGATGGTGTCGGCCGCATCGCGGATTACCTGGAAAAGGAAGATTTAAGCGAGAATACGGTCCTGATCTATTCCTCAGACCAAGGATTCTACATGGGCGAACACGGCTGGTTTGACAAGCGCTGGATCTATGAAGAATCCTTACATATGCCTCTCATTGTGCGCTGGCCTGGCGTGGTCAAGCCTGGCAGTCGCTTCACGCAGTTGGTGCAGAATATCGACTACGCATCGACGTTCGTCGAGATGGCGGGAGGTGAGACGCCAGCTGGACGTCATGGCCGATCCATCGTGCCCCTTTTGAAAGGCGAGACGCCTGTGGACTGGCGGAAGAGTGTCTACTATCACTACTACGATCGAGGTCATGGGGTCCCAAGGCATTATGGTATACGCACGGATCGCTACACCCTCGTCCATTTCTACGAGACGGACGATTGGGAACTCTATGATCTGGAAAAGGATCCTCAGCAGATGCGCAGCGTTTATGCGATGCCCGACTACGCGGACACCCTCACGAAACTCAAGGCAGAGCTGATTCGCCAGAAGACGCATTTCAAAGATGAATCAGACCGCACACCACTTCCTGGACACAAGAAGAAGCCGAAATGAAAGCCATGCTAACACTTGCCTTACTAATTCTATCCTTCTTCGCGGTTTCGGCCGTTGATGCAAAGAAACCGCTGAATGTCATCCTCATCATGGCGGATGATTCTGCCGTGGATAACTACAGTTGCTACGGCAGTGATTTCTTCTCCACGCCACGACTCGATGCCCTGGCCAAGGGTGGCGCGAAATTCAACCATTGTTACTCGGAGCCGGTCTGCACATCCAGCCGCGTGAAGATCATGACGGGGCGCGATGGGATCAGGAACTATGTCCAGTTCGGCACACTGGACAAAGATGAGATCACTTTCGGTACCATGATGAAGCAGACTGGCTACGCCTCAGCCATCGCTGGCAAATGGCAATTGCACGGCGGTGATCACGGCTCCTTGGCTCCGGAATGTGGTTTTGATACCCATTGCCTCTGGAACTATCCGGGCACCACGCGTGAGCGTTATTGGAAGCCCAGCATCATGCAGGACGGGAGGCTGTTAGAGACGACGGAGAAAGATTACGGGCCTGACATCTTCACGAATTCAATCATTCAGTTCATTGAGAAGAACAAGGAGAAGCCTTTCTTTGCCTATTACCCGATGGTTCTCGTGCACAACCCGTTTCCAACAACGCCTGATAGCAAACCGAGCGACGAGAAGATCGACAAATCTCTGAAGAACTTCCGGGACATGACCCTCTATGCAGACAAATGTGTGGGCCGCATCGTGGATGCGTTAGAGAAGAACGGGCTCCGTGAGAACACGGTCGTCATCTACACGACGGACAATGGGACGAATCGCAATCTCACCTACCCTTTCAAGAATGCACAGCGCAAAGGCGAGAAAGCCTTCGCGACGGATGGTGGATGTCATGCTCCACTGATCATCAATTGCCCTGGAACTGTGCCTGCGGGTGTCGTTTGTGATGACCTTGTGGATTTCTCTGACATGATGCCGACCATCGCCGAGATCACGGGGGCTAAACTTCCTGAGATCCAACTTGATGGGCGCAGTTTTTGGTCACAGTGTCAGGGCGAGGAGGGAAATCCACGCGAATGGATCTTTCAATATTATTATCCCAAATTCACCGATGCGGCGAAGGCACATGGTCAGGGCGTGAATGGTATGGAGATCATCTGGGCGCAGAATCAGCACTTCAAGCTCTACCGCGATGGCACGCTCTATGCAGTGAGTGATCGTCACGAGACTGCGCCTATCTTGCCAGGTGGTGAGGCAGATCACACGCGTTCCTTGCTCCAAAGCGCCCTCGATTCGATGCCGGCTAAGGCAGCCAAGTTGAGACCAAAGATCCAAACGCAATAATCCACTTGAAGATTTCCCAAGACTTTGGGATCAATCGGAAAATGACTTGGGACACACATGACCCGATCGACCGCGGCATACGGGCTCTTTGTCGACATCCTCGATCAGGCAAGATCCTGACCATTGTCATGGTGGCGTTTGTCGGGATCTATGGATTCTCGCTGGCTACCACTTCGCTCAATCGGGTCGACGTCCTGGCTCCGCTTCGGGCTCCGTTCAATGCGCTGCACACTGGCTTTCAAACGCAGCAAAGCTGGGGCATGTTCTACAACTTCCCGAAGTTCTCCGATTTCGAGGTCGTCATTTATGCCGGCCGAGTGGGTGCCGATGGGAAGTTGGATGCTCCTGAAGCCTTGGGGCCGATCCTACCAGGGTTCCAAGATCTCGATGTGGCAAAACACCTTCGGTTCTATCATTACTTCAAACACTCGTTGATCGCTGATGCTTCAGCAGCCAGCAGGGAACACTTTCTTCGCACCTTGAGGCAGCACCTGACAGAACGAAACATCGGCATAGAGAATCCGTCGACGCATTTTGGAATCGAGCTTGTCGTCGACACTCTTCAGACGCCTCAGGAAATTCGAGACTCCGGCAAGCCAGCACTCCAAACGAAACACTACGTCGGACCTCTATCCATCGCGACGCCATGAAAGCACTCACGAAACTGGTGTTCAAGCCGATCGACGAACGGTGCTATGCCTTTGTTAGGATCGCGTTTGCCTGTGTCGTTCTGATCAGTATCGCCAACCTCTGGCCACAGAGACTTCCGATGTTCTCCGAGTCAGGACTCATGTCCATCGATCTCAACGCGAATGGCCGCCATATGTCAGCATTCTACTTTTTCCGATCGGACACGGCGGTCACGGCCTACTTTCTCTTCTCAGCCACGATGGTGCTTCTGCTAGTTATCGGAATCATCCCACGGATAGCAGCTTTATGTGTGGTCCTCTGGCAGATTTCGGTGAGCACTCACCTGGCATTCACCGCCTATGGCGCAGACTACGTCATGCGCGTCTACGGCTTTCTGGTTCTTGTTTCCCCTCTGGGGGCCTATTGGGCCTTGGCTAGAGGGAATCGCAAGAAATCCCTTGTGCCGCAGTATGGCATCCTGCTCATGCGCCTTCAGTTAGCGGTGATCTATTTGGAGACCGCTCTGTCCAAGCTCCCAAGTGGGCCATGGAAGACGGGCGACGCCATTGCCATTTACATGGTATCGATCTACTCGCAGTGGAAAGTGAATTTGTTCGGGGACTGGATGTGGCTCTCGACGATGGCGACGTATGGCGCGCATTTGTTAGAACTCCTACTTCCTTTTCTACTTTTCTATCCGAAGACAAGGGTGCTTGCCATCGTGCTTGGGATCGGGTTGCATGCTGGCATTGCCATCACGAGTCCGCTCTTAATGATCTTCTCTCTCAGCATGATTCCCGGTTATCTCGCCTTCCTTGATGGCGATAAGATCGACTGGATCGCTCGCAAGCTGCGGCTGCAACGCGCGCCTACAGACGAGGTGGATGAAACGGCGTGACGGGCACTTTCCCACTAGCTTTCTTTTGGCTCTCCGTCAGATTGGCTGGGCCTGAATCAGCGAATCCCGAAGAAATCAGGATCAGTCAGAGTCGTCTTCGTTACTGATGATCAAGGGGTTATGGGCTCCGACTCGGCACAGC
>JBLHHN010000254.1:0-9249 GCA_047616785.1 Verrucomicrobiales bacterium | reverse complement strand
ACCTTCTCATCGTTCTCCACCAGCACGCTCTTAAACCGATCTTCCCATAGCGGCCCCTTCCTTCCCACACGCTTGTTGTACCACCACGTGAAGCGCTTCCCACGTGAAGCGCTTCTTCAGTTCCTGCATGAACACTGACACATCGTACATCCGCGCCAACAAACGCTCTCGATACTCAGGATAACCAAGCTCTGGCGACTGCTCTTTCAACTGCGCCAACATCTCGCGAACGTCCTTCACCCGATCCCTTCCCGAGACCAAGCTCAAGCGTCGGAGGATCTCTTCATCATTCAACGTCGCCCGGCTCTCCTCCGCATTCGGCACCTGCACCAGGAGATGAAAGTGGTTCGACATGCAACACCAAGTGATCAACTCCACCCTGGCAAAGGCACAATGCGCCTCCAAGAACTCCCGAAACTTCTCCTTCACCACGCGGTCAAAGATGAAACGTCCTTCGATCACCCACGACATCAGATGATGACCATTCGCAGCCGCACCTGGATCCCCTGCGATTCTTGCTCTTCTCATTTGAACATCATCTCATTCAGATTTTTTTGTAAAATATTTTCTGTCCCCATTTATTTTTCTTGGTCGAGACGAGCGAGGGAACGCCAACACCAAGCGCTCGCAACGGAAGCCAGTGGGACTCAGGCCCGCCTACAAGCCCTTCAAATGCAGCTCAATCCTCACTTTCTGTTCAATGCATTGAATGCGGTGACCACACTCGTTCACACCAACCCGAAAGCCGCCGACGACATGCTAGGCGATTTGGGGCAATTGCTTCTCGCGTCTCTCGACAGCGCGGATGAACCGGAAGTGACGCTACGGCGAGAGTTAGAGTTCCTCGGGCGGCATCTTGAAGTCGAGCGAACGCGTTTCGAAGACCACTTGCAAGTCGATCAAGCCATCGAACCAGACACGCTCGATGCTATCGTGCCCACGTTTATTCTTCAGCCACTTGTCGAAAACGCCGTCCGCCATGGTATCGAACCGCAGACGACCGTCGGCATCATCACGCTCAGCGCAAGTCGTCAGGGTGATCGCCTTCGCCTAACCATCAGCGATACTGGAGTTGGTCTGGACGAATCGATTGAAGAAGGTGTCGGGCTCACAAACACGCGTGCCCGACTTCAACAGCTCTATGGCGATCAGCACAATCTAACGATCAACAGCATTGCGCAAAGTGGATGCATCGTGAACCTCGACATTCCGTTTCACCTCACGCCAACCACCCAACCATCCTCATGAAGTTAGGCGCTATGATTGTCGACGACGAGCCTCTCGCTCGAAAACGCGTGCGCCTACTGCTGGCTGAACAGCCGGACATCGAAATTGTTGATGAGTGCTCAAACGGGGCAGGTGCTCTAACCAAGATCGAACAAAATCCGCCTGACTTGCTGTTTCTCGACGTCCAGATGCCCAAGATGGATGGGTTCGAACTCTTGCAAGCACTGCCGCCCGATCGATTGCCGATCGTCATCTTTACCACGGCTTACGACCAGCATGCGCTTCGAGCCTTCGATGCCCATGCACTCGACTACTTGTTGAAACCCTTCAAGACTGACAGGTTCGTACAAGCCGTGCAGCGCGCGCGAGATCATCTCAAGAACCAACAGGCGAGTACCGCTGCTCAGGGACTATTGGCCATGCTAGCAGAGCAACAGCATGGAACAAATGAAAGCAATGGCTCGTCTGCGGGCAAGTATCTTACAAGGCTAATCGTCAAGTCGGACGACAAAGTCGTCATCCTCAGAGTGAAGGACATCGAGCACATTGAATCCGCTGGCAACTACGTGGTCGCGAAGGCAGGCGAAGACAATCACATCCTGCGTGAGACGCTGAGCACTCTGGAGAAACAGCTCGACCCAGAGCAGTTCATTCGTATCAGCCGTAGCGCCATCGTGAATCTCGACTGTATCAAAGAATTCACACCAGGATTCAAAGGCGGACACACCGTCGTCTTGCAGGACGGCAAGAACCTAGCGATGACACGCGGAATGCGCGAAGTGGAGAAAACACTCAGATTTTCATAAAAAGCCCCCTGATTAGGATTGCTCGACAGAGAATTCAAATATTCATTTTAAATATCCATTTGAATTGTCCACTCATCCCGCTACCGTCGTTGACGATGGCGAGCGAATCCACCAAGGAGCAACTGCTTCGATCTGCACTTGAGGCCTTTGCCGCAAAGGGATACGGCGATGCGACGGTTTCGGAGATCTGTGAGAGTGCTCACGCCAATATTGCAGCGGTGAACTATCATTTCGGGAATAAGGAGAGTCTCTTTCAAGCCGCGCTTCAGAGGGCATTCGAGATTGCGGATGACGCTTATCCCATTCGGGCCGTTGCCGCTGATACGACCCCGGAAGATCGGCTGCTCACATTCATGACAGCGATGATCCTTCGCTGCTTTGACCAAGGCCCTGCAGGTCAGTTTGATCGTATCATGAGTCACGATGCAACACGCGATGACGCCCCAAAGTGGATCATCATGGAGCAGATCAAGACTCATGGAGACTATCTAGATGGAACTCTGTCAGCGCTGCTGAATACGCGCTCGGCAATGGTTTTATCGCAAGCTCACGCAGATGTGATCGCGCTCTGCGTATTCCCCAGTGTCGTGCGTGGGGTGGGAATGATGCTATTTCCAGAGCCGCCATCCCCCTCGGCCCTACGCAATTACATTGATCGTCAGGTCGCCTTCGCCATCGCTGGCTTGTCAGCGCTATCCAAACTCAAGAAATGAAATTTGCTAGCCTCTTCTTCCTAGCATTGCTTTCTCTGACGGCGTGCCAAAGTGTCGCTCCATGGAGCGACAACACATCCATCGAGCTTCCAAAGGCATACGTGGCAGATGAAGAGCCATCGCTCGAAGTGAAGCAATCCCTGCTTCAGCTATTCTCAAACAAGGAACTTCGTGAAGTCGTTGAAAGCGCTCTGACAAACAACCCAGATCTCCTCGCGTCACGCGCTCGACTGGAGGAGTTGGGATTCAACTTACGCAAGACGAAGGGAGCGCTGTTCCCGTCGCTGAGTGTCAACAGCTCTTCGAGTCGCAGTATATCGATTGCTGTGCCGAGGACCACTTCGCACAATGTCAGTTTGGACGCGAGGTGGGAAGTGGATGTTTGGGGACGGATTCGCTCCAATGTTGCAGCGGTTTCCGCTGATCGCGCATCAGCACTATCAGATCACCAATCAGCCAGTCAATCGCTCGCCGCTCAAGTCATGCAAGCATGGTTCCAACTCGTCAGCGCTGAGAAAAGCCTTGGCCTGAGCCAGCGCCGGGTCGATTCGTTCGAATCCACCGCGCAATTGGTGCAGCGCCGGTTTGAGCTAGGGCAGGCCTCGCTGGGGCAACTGAAGTTGGCTAAGACGGATGTCGAGAATTCAAGAGCCGACTTCGAAGCTTCTCGCAATCAGCGTGACATGGCATCGCGCCAAGTACGCGTGCTAATGGGAGGTTACCCAGATGAATCACTCAGCACGACTTCGTGGCCGTCGCTCGAGAACACCGTTGCTGCGGGATTGCCATCTGATCTGTTGCGGAAACGCCCTGACATTGTAGCAGCCTATCAAGACATCCGCGCTGCTGATGCTCGTGTCCAGGTGGCCCATGCCGATCTCTTTCCTTCATTCACCCTGACAGCATCGGGTGGTCGGCAAACAAACACGCTTTCGGATCTCGCCAACTCGAACTTCAATTACTGGAATCTCATTGGCAATCTTTCAGCACCCATCTTCGAGGCAGGCCAACGCCGGGCTGAGCTTGGAGCCGCAGGAAAGCGTGCCGAACAAGCCTACCGGCGTTACCAATCCGTGGTGCTCAACGCACTGCGCGAAGTTGAGGATGCCCTCGGGTCCGAACAGTATCTGGCAAGAGAAGAGAGCGCCCGTCTTGCAGCATTCCGAGAGGCACAAGCGGCCTTTGATCGTACGCGCCGCGACTACGAAGCGGGCATCACCGATCTTCTATCACTTCTAGAAACGCAACGCGGCGTCTTCAATACAGAGCAACAAACCATCAAACTCAGGGCTTCGCGGCTCAACAACCGTGTGGCACTGGCATTGGCTCTAGGAAAGGGCGCCTGACATTTATTCTGAATCATGAGTAAGACTCGAAAGATCATCAATATCGTTGTCGCGCCTCTGCTAGTGGTGCTGACGATACTTCTCGCGGGGAAGCTGGTGAAGGCCCGAAAACCCCAATCTGTTAAGGAGCCCTCAATTGCCATTCCTAGCGTATCGGTTATCAAAGGCGTTCCGACATCGTTCACACCGACGATCAACACTTACGGAAACACACGCAGCTACCTCACGACGACCCTATCGAGCCAAGTGGCTGGTGAGATTCTGCGTCTCGCACCCAATTTCGAATCCGGCTTGTCTGTGGCGAAAGGTGACTGGCTGGTGGAGATCAATCCAGCCGACTACCAAGCAGCCCTTTCAGAGCGCAAGGCCTCGCTTGCAAACGCACTTCAAACATTGGCGGATGAGGAAACTCGGTCACAGCTAGCCCAGGAAGATTGGTTAGCTTCAGGGCGAAAGCTCGAGGACGCCGCCGACTTTACCTTACGCAAGCCGCAGTTGACCGCCGCCAAGGCTTCTGTCACTTCCGCTGAGGCGGCCATCGCGAAAGCCACCCTTGATGTGACACGAACGACAATCATAGCACCCTTTGATGCCATGGTCGAATCGCGAACGGCCAGCCCGGGAAACGTGGTGTCTGCGGGAACGTCCCTTGGATCACTTCTTGCGCGTGAGCGGATTGAAGTCCGGCTACCTTTGACTCCTGAACAGGTTGGTCAGTTGAATCTCGCCGGACTTGGCTCATTGGCTCTCGAAGCAACCCTAACAACGCCCACATTAACAGGCCAATCGTGGATGGCAATCATCAGCCGAGTTGAGCCGATGATTGATCCCAAGAACCAAACCCTGTGGCTCATTGGCGAGATTACGGAACCCTTTGCGAGACCGGAAGCGTTTCTTCCCGTGGGTGCCTTTGTGAATGCATCGATTGGAGGTGAAGCACTTGAAGGGGTCTTCATATTTCCCGAAGTTGCCGTGGTTGAAGATGCGTTCGTGTGGGTGATAGGGCCTAACGAAACCCTCCATAAGCAACCCATCAAAATCGAGCTTAGCCAGAAAGGGATGATCATTTCAAAGATCGCCAACCCCGTATTCTCACTGCCCTTGAACGTTGCGGCTCGTCCTTTGGCGTCGTTCAAGGAAGGTCAAACAGTCTCGATTGCTTCTGCCGCAACCAAATAGAATGAAAGACGATCCAACGCAGAAGCACCCGATCATCACGTGGTTCGTGGACAACCCAGTTGTCTCGAACATCATGATGCTAGTCATTCTTTGTTGGGGTATCAGCACTGCGATTGGCATTCGTAAAGAAGCCTTCCCCTCCTTTGCCGCCGACTCAGTAACCGTTCTCGTTCCCTTTAATGGAGGCGTGCCGGAGGATGTGGAGAGAGGAGTCGCCATCAAGATTGAGGAGGCATTGCAAGGGATCGATGGCATCGATCACATTCGATCAACGTCCAGTGATACCGGAGCAACGGTGTTTGTGGATGCGATCGAAGACTATCCGCTGACCAAGCTCTTCAATGATATCAAAGTACAAGTGGACTCCATTTCCACTTTCCCAGCCGAAGCTGAGCGAGCGGTCATTACCGAGAACGAATCGAAGAGCAATGTCATCTGGATCGATATCCATGGAGACGTTTCCGAAACTGTTCTGAAAGAGACGGCTCGCTCCGTGAAAGATGAGCTGCTCAAGCTGCCGGATATCAATCAGGTCGGGACCTTCGGCGTGCGAGACTACGAGATTTCGGTCGAACTATCAGAAGACAAATTGCGCCGCTATGATCTCACATTCAATGAAGTCTCTCAGGCCGTGCGCGCCAACTCCATTGATCTCTCAGGTGGATTATTGCGATCCGATCGCGGTGACATTGCATTGCGTGCGCGATCACAGGCTTACAATGCAAAGGACTTCCAGCAGATCCCCCTTCGAACAGGCGCTGACGGCGTCCGCATTCTGTTAGGTGATGTCGCGAAGATTCGTGATCAATTTGTCGATCAGAAGATACTCAATCGCTACGATCAAAAGCCTTCCGTTAGTCTTCAGATCACGACTGATGGAAATCGAGATATCATCAAGGCGTCGGAACAAGCGGCAGAGCTTGCGGCGACGTATGCGGAAAGATTCGATTTGCCTGATGGAGTCACCCTTTCAGCGTGGAAAGACGGCGCGGAACCCATTCGCAGCCGACTTGCTCTTCTCATGAAGAATGGCCTCCAAGGAGTCCTGCTAGTCTTAATCAGCCTCAGCCTCTTCCTCAATATTCGCCTTGCCGCCTGGGTTGCTCTGGGCATTCCCGTATCGATCGCAGGGGCGCTCATCTTCTTCACACTGCCAGGAGTGGATCTGTCGCTGAATATGATCACGGCCTTCTCCTTCATCGTAGTGCTCGGTCTCATCGTTGATGATGCTATTGTGTTAGGTGAATCCATCTTCACAGAGAAACAGAAAAGTAACGCAGCCGAAAGCCCCGAGGAATCGATTCGTTCAACTGTGCGCGGTGTGGCTCGGGTGGTGACACCCGCCACGTTCGGTGTGCTCACGACCATTGCAGCCTTCTATCCACTCACTCGCATCTCGGGCGGCATGGGAAACGTCTTCGGGCAGATCGCCTTTGGCGTCATCTTCTGCCTCATCTTTTCACTCATCGAGTCCAAGCTCATCCTCCCGTCTCACCTGGCGCACATCAACGTCCACAAAGAGCCATCCAATCCAATTTCTCGGTTGTGGGCGCGCCTACAGGGTGGCGTCGCGGCAGGCCTCAACTTCTTTGTGAGGAGGATGTATCAGCCCGCTCTCAGCCTAGCCATCAGCTACCGCTACGTGACGGTTGGCATCTTCATTTCCGTATTGATATTCGTGGTCGCGCTGCTGCCCGCAGGAAAGCTTCGCTTCGTCTTCTTCCCCAGCATCTTTAGTGATAATGTCACAGCAACCCTGGAACTAGAGGAAGGCCTGCCCGTGGACGAACTCCATGAGCAGACGTTGCGAATCGCGGCAGCGTTGGAGAATGTTCACAGTGACTTTGCCAGTCGGAATGGTGAAGAGGTGGTTCGGCACGTTCAGATCACCGCAGAAACAAATACGAAAGCCACGATCTCTGCGAACCTCACAACATCCGAATCGCGCGAAACGGATACAGGTGAAATCATCAATCGATGGCGCGAGACTGTCGGTCCCGTGGCTGGTGCTAAGGCGCTCACGTTTTCAGGGACGGCAGGGCCACCGGGGCGTGGTCTATCCATTCAGTTAGAAAGCAAGAACCTCGATGATCTCCGCGCGGCTTCGGAAGAACTGAAGCAAGTCATCGCAACCTATCCGGGTGTCTTCGACCCTCAAGACAGTTTCCGATCTGGCCGACCCGAGATTCAGGTGACCCTAACACCCGCAGGAGAGGCGTCTGGGTTCACTCGCCGTGATCTTGCGGACGCAGTTCGCGCCGCCTTCTTCGGAATCGAAGCACAGCGCATCCAGCGAGGTCGCGATGAGGTCAAGGCCATGGTGCGCTACCCTGAAGCAGAGCGCACCAAACTCGACACCTTGCGTGACATGCGTGTGCGCTCTAGCGATGGCACCGCCATCCCCTTCTCCATCGTTGCAGAGACGCAGTTTGGTGAGTCATTGGCAGCCATCGAACGAGCGGATTACAATCGGGTCGTTTCGGTGAAAGCGGAGGTCGATAAGAGCATCACTTCTGGAGACGAAGTGCTGGCTCGGTTGGAAACGGAGTTCTTCCCCATACTTCGTGCCGGATACCCTTCAGTGGGCATCTCTCTTCGTGGAGAGTCCGAAGAACGCGCGCGCTCCATGAAGTCTCTCATGAATGGGCTCATTCTCTCCGTGCTGCTCATCTACATTCTACTCGCCATTCCTCTCAAGTCGTATGGCAAGCCATTGTTCATCATGTCAGTCATTCCTTTCGGCATCATTGGTGCGCTGATGGGGCACTACATTGTTGGCATTCCCGTTTCTATCCTATCATTGTTCGGAGTCCTTGCGCTTTCTGGCATTGTTGTTAACGATTCGCTTGTCCTCTCTCATCGTATCGATGATCTTCGTCGCGAAGGCATGTCTCTACGAGAGGCCGTTCTTGAAGCAGGCCCTCAACGCTTCCGTGCGATTCTGTTGACGACACTGACGACCTTCATCGGCTTGTGTCCCATTCTGCTGGAGACGAGCACTCAGGCACAGTTCCTAAAACCGATGGCCGTCTCTGTCGGGTTCGGAGTCGTATTCGCCACCGTCATCACGCTCATCCTCCTCCCCATCCTCATGATCATCACCGATGAGACACTAGGGTCGTCCTTTCGGTTCTATAAAGGCTTGCTGAATCGACACAATCAATCTTAGAAACTCACAAACACTGAAGTGCGGGGAATTCTTAGTTGAAGCGATAGAACTACTTTTCCGAGACAATACGCAATCTGGCAAATCGTGGCTCACCTGTAGTTAGAGCCACTTCGTACTTCTCATTTCCAAATTCTGACACGACACCATGATCATTAGAGTGGCCTACCTTGTCTATGGCGGTGGGCATACGCCCTGGCGCTAGCGAGCATCACCTACCTCACTCCAAGTAACCCCAAGCAAGTCGAACTATGGCCTGAGATTGTCGCAGACATCGATCGCCAACGTACTGAAAGGAATTTTGTAGACATTTGGAAGGTACCCACTAGAAAGGGGTACACTATAGCAAAAGCTGCGGCGAACGCCTGTTGGGCTGCGAGGGAAAAATTAAACGCAACCGGATACGGCCCATCTGTGAAGAAGTGTTCAATTCGCGTGTTTCGAGACAATCGATCTCTGATTCGGCAGAATAGTATCAACCTGCAGAGTGTTTTGGGCACAACTCAATAATGAGCCCTGCGACTTTAGCAGTTTGAGAGAGCTCTTCGCTAGGAATCATTCGATCCAAAACCGATGGATATGAACTACACTAGGGTTTTGGGGAGGCCGAGCCCAAGTCCATTTAAGTTCACACCACTGCCGTAACTGTCATTGGATTCCCAGGGACGGAGTATTGTTGATCAGCTATCAGCCATCCATCGATCACTCCTCATAAGTGTCAATCCGTGAAGATTAGTGGCTCACCCCTGTCGACCTTCCCCTCGCAGATCCACCAAGCCGCGCCAGCCTGCCAGTTCCTTATTCTTCGCCCG
>JBLHHN010000253.1:0-9268 GCA_047616785.1 Verrucomicrobiales bacterium | reverse complement strand
CCGATGGGCGTTTGCTCCACAAAGTCTAGCACTCGACTCAATGCCCAAGACCAGCCCGCGATGCTGGCCCATTCATCTGCTTTAGGAACGCCATGCTTGGCAAAGATGCCGTTCTTGAACCCATCATGGAAATCCGGATCCACATCGGCGTAGTAAAGCGTGATCAATCCGTAGCCAGCATTGATGATCCGCTCAATGCCCCAACGACTAGCAGACTTGCCGCGATCCGCCTCTTTTGCCTCCTGGGCTTTACCATCCTTCATCCAACTCTGAGCCAGGGCGATGCGCTCATCTTTGAACACTGTGTGATTGCCACCAAAGCTGTAGCCCATGAAAGCCGGCACCGGTTTGTTCGCCTTGGCTGGCAGAATCACCAAGAGTCGAACATCCTGTCCCGCCACCTTGATGACCGGTTGCGAAACCATTGCCTTCCCTCCCAGAATCTCGAACGCCGGAAGCGCCTCTCCTACCGCAATCTTGCCCCCATCGAACTTCGGAGCACGACCAAACATCTCCTTCTCGAATAATGCTAAGATCTCGGCGCGCTTGATCTTCCAAGCCGTCGCGTCGGTCACGCCTTCTAAGGGGTCCTCCAGCATGTAACTGGGGACTTTCGCTTCATCATAGTTCGCCACGAACTTCTCCTGAGCGCGGAGCCCAGGAGTGAAGAGCATTGATAAGAAGGCCATTTGGATGGCTGCCCGAAAGAGTCTCATCCTCGGAAGATAAGTGGCGACAGGACAATGGTCGAGAGAGGATTGTCGAGAAATAGAGTAGAGGCGTGGGGGCCGAGTGGCGCGGTATTAGGCATGGTTTAGGATGGGCCGGAGTGGGCCTGGAGGGCCCAATGATGGTAGCCGGTGGTGACGTGAAACGGAACAGCCGGACTATCAAACCAACAGGAAATGCGCGACGGAGGTGTCGTTGGGACGGATTGTTTCCGGTAGTTTCGCTTCGCTGCACTACCGGCTACCTTCTGGTCGTGCCTCCGGCACTATCACATCCAAAGTCGCGTCCAGGTATCGAGGAGAATGAACCGGATCACTTTCCTCTGGCCTTTACTCTAGCATAAGCTAATTCAATCTGATGTTCAACTACCTTTCCATGGGCCTTCTCTTTGCCTGCAGCGCCGTCTACCATCTCTCGAAGGCGCCTCCGCATTGGGATAACGTGATAATAGCTTCCGGGATCGTCGTTGCCTTGGTCCTCATGAGAACTTGGATCAAGGCGGGGCGAGAGAAGGAATCGGCGATCATCGAATGGCTTCATGCCAACAAGCATCAAGTGACCGAGGCACCTAGATTCTTCCCGGACTCCCCTCTACCGCGCACCAGTATCGGAAATCAAACAACGATCCGTGAATTCAAAGTAGTCACCTCCTTCCTCATCCCCACTTCCATCGACAACTGTGGATTCCATAGCCGATCGCCATTACTTCGTGGTGCCGTAGCTGTGGGTTGGACCCTCGTGTTTGGATGGTGGGCCTTACCCGTCGGCCCCATCGCTACCGTGCGAGCGCTATCGTACAACCTCACCGGAGGAAACGTCATGTCCGTCCGAACCATTGGACTCGACTCCGTGTCCCAAAGCCCGAGTGGCTCGAGGAGAAGCGCTATGATCGTCTGAATACGCTATTCTGGAAGAAAGGTGAGCTGCTCCGTAATGGAGTCGTCGTGTGGGGGCATATCATTCATGCGAATGCACTGCTATTTGAGCAAGGCCCTGACAATTGTCCTGCCGAGTTCGTCTATTCCCTGGATCATGCGGGGGTGGATCCGAATCGCTTGAAAGAGGTGGCACCGTTGATTGCGAGACTGAAGGACACCCACCCTGATAATTCACAGGAGACTGAAATCGCCGACTATCTCACCCACGGAAAAGTTCGCGTCTTTGGCCTTGGGGTGCCACCCACGATTGCAGCCGATGCGAACTATCCCATTTCAACGTCCTTCATCACTCGCAAGCATCTTCCAAAGAGAGTTTTGAGCAGTGGGCTACTTCCAATCATTGTGAGCCAAGTTTCGCCACAAGTGACCTTGCCATTGCCTTGCCACTACTGGCCTGACGGGTTCACATCATTCTATATCCGCTAGCCGAGTTGCTCGACTTCGAATGCAAGGGGGCCGTTAGCGAATGAATTCTAGTGAAAGTCCAGGTGGAAAGTTAGTGATTCTCAGGAAAGCCTGGCGCGGCGATGAAGGACTGGATCAACGAGCCGTCTTGGGTATCCCAGACACGCACTTCGCCGTCGTGCGCGCCTGTTGCTAGACGATTGGTTGGGGAGGAAAGTGCGAGGGTATAGACCCAGTCGTTGTGGCCTTTCATTTCGAATCGTTGTTTGCCGGAGGCGAACTCGAAGGAGCGGATGAGGCCGTCGCTGCCGGCGGTGTAGACGTGGTCGGCGGTGAGAGCGAGGGCGAAGGCGGGGCCTTTGAATTCGTGAGTGATGTAGCGGGTGTGTCCGGCTTTGAAGAAACGCTCTTCCATGTCGCCAGCGGTGCCGTTCTCTTCTTTGGCTTTGAGAGGATCCCAGATGCGAATGGCTTTGCCTTCGCCGACACTAAGGGCGAGACCGGTGTTAGGATCGAAACAGCCGGAGAACACTTTGAAGCGTCCTCGAAAGTCGCCGAGGTTGCGCCGGTGTCCGTTGTAAGTGGTGAAGAGAGTCCCATCGGCGGTGTTGAGGACCTTGACGGTTTCGTCTCTGCTCGTGGAAATGACGAAGCGGTTGTCTGGGCTGAAAGCGACTGAGGTCGCTTGATCGGAGTGAACGCTGGACTGCCAGAGGCGTTTGCCACTGGCAAGATCATAGGTGCGGACGGTGCGGTCGGCGGAGACGGCGGCGAGGTGCTCACCTTGCATGTCGATCCCGATTCCGAGAACGAGATCTTCGAAGGTATCGAGCACTGTTAGTCGTTCGCCGGTCCTGGCGTCGATCAATGAAAGCTCGCCATACTCGCCCGCCGTGCCACCGCCGATGACGAGTTGCTTGCCTTCAGAAAGCCATTTCATGGATTGGATCCTTACGGGAAGCCTTGTTAGACGCCGGAGTAGCACCCCTGTTTCCGGATCCCAAATGGTCACTTCGTGATGACCAGCGACGGCAAGCTCTTTGCCATCGATGGAATAGGCCAGAGCCATGATGGGCACCGGGACGCGATAGATGTTAGGCGGTTCGGGGTGAGTTCTTGGGTAAGCCTGTGAGGTGAAGCTCTTGGTGGGACTTTCGCCATCGAATGCGGCGCCTTGTGCAATCCACTCACGAATGGAGTTTGTTTCAGTTTCTGACAGAGGGTCATCTTTCTGCGGCATCCGGGAGTCCGGGTCTTCTTCTAACAAGAGGAGATAGAGATCCGATTCTTCTGGTTTCCCAGGGACAACGGCGTCCATCAAATACTCGAAAGTGTGCAGACGATAGTTTCCCTTGCTCTTCTTCGCGCCATGACAACCCGCGCAGCGCCGCTGGAGCACGGGCGCAATGTCGCGCATGAAACTCACTTCAGCGCGGAGCGATGAGACGAGGAGCAGGAATAGAAGACTGACAGAGATCGCTCGCATCAGTGTTGAAACATGAATTCCTGGGTATTCAGAATGGCCCACACAAGGTCTTTGATCGCTTCGGTGCGATTGTCAGTCTTCGCTAGATATGCCTCGGCGGTGGCGCGTTCGCCATCACGCGGATGACGCGAAAAGGCGGCGAGATAGAGGGCGTCAATGAATTCAGCGGGTTCTAGACCATCGAATTTGACCACGCCTTGACCGACGCGCCGATGCACTTCCTGGCCGTTGAGTAATTGTAAGGCTTGATCGAGAGTCGGCTCAGAAGTGCGTTCGCAGGCACACGGTGATTCACGCTTGGGTTGGCCGAATGCCTTGAGGAAATCGGTTTGTTCCGGATAAGGACGCTGGGTGGCAAAGTCGTGGCGATTCGTGAGCTCGGCGATCTTACTTCGCAAGTCGACTAGATCCTGTCTATCAGAGATACGGATTTCTTGAATCCATTCGTGCTCCTGAGGCGTTCGTTCACTGGGAGCCTTGCTCAGGAGACTAACAAGACGCTTGCCGCCTCGTTTCTCGGGAATGTCGTAGTGGAAATAGAAAGCGCCGCCACCGTTGGTGATCTTCATGAGCAGATCGTTGGTGCCTTTGTGAAGATCGAGCGGAATCTGCTTGTCGAGAAAGCTCTTCGGCTCATCAAAGACCTGCTTGCCATCGATCCAAATTGTCACGCCGTCATCACCTTTCAAGTGCAGCATGACATCCATCGCGACAGAAGCCTGCAAGGTGCGATGCACGTAGTAAGCCGTATTGCCTCCAAAGAAGTCGATCTGTTCACCATCCTTCCACGTGGGTTGGCTCTGCCAGGACTTCCCGTGATGTTTCAACGTCGTGTCGATGGTGGGTTTGGCAGGAAGGAATGCCTGCTTCCGCGTCTCTTCGAAATCGCCTTGCTGAAAAGGGCCGATGGAATGCCAGGCCGTCTGCTCTAACAGTGCATTGGATATTTGCTCCACAAACGCCTTCTCCCAGTCAACTTGCGTTTGTGGAAACTCGCTGATCTCTTGGTCGAACTGCTGACGCAACGCGTCGGCCTCGCGCTGCAATGCGGAGGCATCTGGCAGCGTGCCCGTCACGTAGCCGATGGCATCCTGAAGCTGCTCCGCTGTGAGCAATCGCACAGGCAGGTGCGAGCAGAGTTGACTGTCATTCTCATTAAACGGGTTGGTCGCAGCTACGCGCTGATAGGTCTGGCTGCGACAAATAGTGCGAATGATATGGCGGCGGTCGAATCCGTGTTCTACCAGGTCGCTGGCCAAGGCATCTAGAAGCTCGACGTTGCTCGGCGGATTCGACGAACGAAAGTCATCGACGGGATCCACAATCCCCCGCCCGAGCAAGTGCGACCAGATCCGATTGACTTCAACACGTGCGAAAAAGGGATTCTCTTTCGAGACTAACCAATCCGCAAAGCCGATGCGACGGTCCGCACTTGTTTCTGCGTGAGTCTCCTTCGCCTGCCCCCAAGGCTCCATCACTTGACCCGTGGAAGGATGCCTCTTCTCACCCGCGTCCATGAGTTGCACCATCGACCCTTCCTGTTGCACGCGAGCGAATACCGCACTGATGCTGTAATAATCGTTCTGGGTCCAGTTCTCGAAGGGATGGTTGTGGCATTTGGCGCAGCCGATCCGCGAACCCATGAAGATTTGCGAGGTCATCTCGGTCAAGTCTTCGGCCGTCTTCGTGGTGCAGAAGTAATTCGCCGGAGCAGCTTGTTTGGAATCGCCGCTGGAAGTGAGGAGCGCGTGGGCAAATTGATTGTGTGCGAGGTTCGCTTTGTAACTGTCGCGAATCCAGTTAAAAAGCAACTCAGCGCGCCCGTCGGGAAGAAGCGTGGTGTTGACTCGCATCAAATCGGCCGTCTTTAGCGCCCAGAATCGCGCATGCGAATCCGTCTCTAGCAGATGGTCAATGAGCTGATCCCGTTTCTGCGGCGATGGATCGTTCAAAAACTGAACGGCTTGCTCGGCAGTCGGCAGCAGCCCAGTGAGATCCAGATAAACGCGCCGCACAAAGGTCGAATCCTGACACATTTCCGCCGGCAAGTATTTCAACTGGCGCAACTTGGCATTGACTAACTGATCGACATAGTTGTGTTCAGGCTGCTCGCTCCACTCGAAGCCTGGCTCCGGCAGCACGACGGTCACATAGATGGATTCCAAGAATTGGAGGTAACGAACGGTGATGGCGGCTTGTCCTCGTTCACGTCCCAAGACCAACCCACTCGGCGTGACGGTGGCAATGTGCTTATGTGATTCTCCATACGTCGCCAGATCGGTGATGTCACGTGAAGTCCCATCGTCAAACTTGGCAATGACCCGAATCTGCTGCTCGAGGTGCGGAGCCGATAAGACGCGTTGGGGCGATGGATAGACTTCAATACTGGCGCATCGGGCGCTCTCCGGCGGATCAGATTTGGCGCCTTCGAAGATCCATTGGCGCAAGATTTGGTAGGCCGTGTCCGTTGGGTGAAGTTGCTTGCCGCCGACATGCGGGACGCGCAACAGCGGTTTCTTGAGCATGAGGCTTTCGTCAGGATCCAGGGCGTTGATGCGTCGATTGCCACCATCTCTGACCAGCGAGATAAGATCATGTTTGGGATCATAGCCGAAGAGGGAAAGGGAGAATCCAGCTTTCCCCTCCGGTGAACCATGACAGGAACCCGCGTTGCAACCTTGCTTTGTCAGGACGGCCTGTGTCTCCGTATTGAAACGAATGGGATCGGGTTCCATTTGTCCCGTAACCACGATAGGAACGTGGACAATATGAGAACCCGAACAAACGACCAGCCGAGTCTCTCCGTTCTGAACGGGAGACGCGATGCCATTGGAAACCGCGGCAATGTGTTCGTCTTCGCTCACAATCTCCGCATCTCGAGTGAGATCCTTGCTCGTGCCCTCTGACAGCCAGCCGGTGACGACGAGTTGGACTTGGCTCCGCGTTGACGCAAGCGTGATGGTCTCCGGGGATACTTCAAGACGCTCGATCTCGTCTGCGCCGAGCAGGATTCCAGTCGCTAACAAAAGTAGGCTAATGATTCGCAGTATCATGGTTAGCAAGTTCGTAGCGGTGGCTTCCAGCCGCCGAAATTATTAAGACAAACCATCGGCGGCTGGAAGCCACCGCTACGGAAAATTTGCGCAAACATCGTTAGAAAAGTGCGGAGATCGGTTGACCACTCTTAGCCAAGTAGATGGGGCGTCCGTCCGGAGTATCGATGGGTTTGCTGCGATCGATGCCCAGCTTCTCGTAGATCGTTGCGGCATAATCATCGAGCGTGTACGCTTCGGAGCTGGTGATGTAGCCGCCGTCCTTATCGGTCTCGCCGACCAAGCCACCGCCAGGAACGCCAGCACCGGCGAAGGCAAAGCTGAACGCATGCGTCCAGTGATCGCGACCCTGACGTTCATTCATCTTGGGAGTCCGGCCAAACTCTGTGACAAAGCATACCAGTGTTTCGGCAAGGAGACCTCGCTGATGAAGGTCTTCCAGGAGAGCGGAGAACGCTTGATCCAGCGAACCCATCATGGGCCAGGTGTGAATGCCGAAGCGTCCGGCCCCAGGGCCACCACCTTTGATATTCGTGTGCTTGTCAGAATAGATCGCGTCGTGATGATCCCAATTCATGTTGCTCCCGCCGTCGTATTTGATCGACTGACCATTGCGCCAACTGTTCATCGGTTCGCGACAATCGACAGTGACGAATCGCACCCCGGATTCGATGAGTTTCCGCCCCATCAAGTAAGCTTGACCGCGATGCCCCGTCCCGTAGCGCTCACGAGTCTTCACAGATTCGCTATTCAAGTCGAATGCTTGTCGCGTCAGTGGATTGGTGAGCATGTCAGCGGCGCGTTCCATGAAGGATTGCATCGCGCCCGCGTCTTTGGCCTTGGCGGCTCCTGTGAGTCCCACGTCGAGGTTGCTCAAGAGATCGCGGCGATTCTGAAATCGGCGCTCGTCCACCCCGATCAAGCCGAGGTTCGGCACGCTCCAGTTAGGATCGGACAGATTGCCCCCGGTTTTAAAGACATTGTGAGCAGGTGGCAGAAAGCCGCTGCTCGTCGCCGACGCCATTTCATTCGTGCCAGGCACCATCGCGTAGGAAGGCAGATGTCTGGATTCCCCGCCCATGAGCATGGCAATGACAGACCCCATATCGGGCATCTCAACAGGACCACCAGGAGCTTCGCCTGTATAAATGTACTGAGCACCTTTAGGATGGGAATTAGCAACACCAGGCAACGGCTGAGTCATGCATCGCACCAATGTCAGTTTATCCATGTGACGGGCCGTCTCCTTGAGCAACTCGGTGACATGGATCCCTGGCACATTGGTAGAGATAGGTTTGAAAGGACTGCGATGCTCGGCCGCGGCGTCTGGCTTGGGATCCCAAGTATCAATGTGAGACATCCCGCCTTGCTCAAAGATGACGAGCACATTCTTAGCCGCTGCATTCTTCCTACCCGATGGCGCCGCCCAGGTCCAACCACCGAGTGACGCCAGCCCAGCCGCTCCAAGACCGATGAAATTACGCCGGGGCAATGGTCGAGAGAGGATCGGCGAGAAATGAGTGTGAGGCTGAGACATGGCCGTGGGGATTCAGGAATTCGGCAGAGTGAACCCCGGTCATCCAGTTTGTTAGCGTCCAAGTTGTCGAATCATTCCCGAGCCAGCACCACGAAATCGAACCACTCACCGTAGCGTTTGTCATCGAGCGTGATGTCGAAGGCCGCGATCTGCACCCCTGGAGGAATGGCGGCTCGATCCGTGACCGTAAGTTTCACCGAGAAGGCTTGGCGACTCTTGCCAGCAACAGTGCCTTCGAGCACTGACGGCGTGGCTTCCAAACCTGGTGGCAGATTGAGGGCAATGTGATGCTTCTGCTCGACGCTCCGGTGGTTGCGCACCGTGATCTGCACCGTTTGAACGGTCTCTTTGGTGAGATCGACCCGATACGGATACGCGCTGACCCAATAGGGATCAAATAGGTAGGCGTAATCTGAGTCGGGTAGTAGGTGCTTGTACTGTGTGATGATGCGTTCCGCCCAGTCGTGGTAACGGTCGATGAAAGCGGCGGGCTCGGTCATGAGCACGGAGTGCGCTCCCATGATGATGTCAGGCTTCAATCCTTGCAGATACTTGGCCGCGACCAGATACCCTTCCTCAGTGATGGCGCTGTTGCGCGCGACCACGCACTCATGACCATTCTGTGAGGGATCCGCCGGATCGCCAAAGATGTTGTCGCCCGTGAAGACGATCTTCTTGCCGTCGAGTTCCAGCCAGAGTGCGTTGCCGAACTCCGTCTGACCAGGCATCCAATCGATGTGCATTTGATAGCCTTCCCATTCGATCACGTCGCCTGCTTTGAGGACGCGATCGATCTTCGCCCGCTCAAAGCCCGCCCGATAGGCACCGATCATCGCTGGGTAGTCGTAGGCGCGTGGGTTCTCACACTTGTCGACGATCGTGTCCATGGTCCAGAATTTCACCCCATGCTCCTGCAATACGGGAAAGAGCGTGAAGTGGTCGCCATGCGAGTGCGAGATCCAGCAGGCATCGATCTGCTTCAATCCAAGGTGGCGCTTCATGTCGCCGATGAGACGCTCTAACATGAGCCCTGGAAATAACCCGCAGTCGAGAAGCAAGGCGTGACCGCTATCGGCGATGATGATGGCAAAGTTCTTGCCCGCCATTTCTGGACCGAGCA
>JBLHHN010000252.1:0-9314 GCA_047616785.1 Verrucomicrobiales bacterium | reverse complement strand
CAGCAGATCCTCAACCTCCTAAAAGTGGCTTTGTAGCCACCACCTTGAAATGCCCGAATAGCTGACAGAGCCTTGTTTTTAAGGGGATTCGGCAAGAATCAGTGCTGCCTTCAGGGGGTAAAGTCCGCCTTGAGCGAAAGAAATAGTTCCCTCACCCCCTTGAATCCCATCTGCGCTCTTCACGGACTCCGTTAGATCGGAATCGAAGCGCCAATAGGCTTCCAAGTCTCTCCTGAGATCAGGGGCCGTCAGAGGATCGTCTGCTTCCCCAAACAAATCGAGTTCATCCCCATCGGAGAATCCATCACCATCCGTGTCTGGATTCAATGGATCGAGCCCTCGGGTGATCTCAGTCAAATCATCTGCCCCATCCGAATCGGAATCTCTTGCCACCGGGTTTGTCACCCCTGCCTGCACTTCCTCAAGATCTCCAAAACCATCGCCATCCGTATCCAGGTCTACGGGATTTGTTCCCAAGGCCCATTCTTCTGCATCCGTCAGCCCATCCCGATCGAGGTCTTGCCCTCGCCACCGAAGTCCCCTGCCATATCATTCACACCACGCCGCAAATGACGCCTTTCCCACCGGTCTGGCAATCCATCTTCATCAAGATCAGGAAGAAGCTCTCCAAGAGGCTTGGGTATGGCGTTATTCCGCAAGAGTTCGACATCCTTGTCAGTAAGCACACGGTTCCATATTGCCACATCATCGATATCCCTCCATGAAAAGTACCTGTAAGCCGATCAGGATGCCCCGCGATGGTCAGCGGCGCTGTCTGCTGAGACTGAAATGGTCTTTGCGACTCTCCGTTGAGTTAGCCATTCACATAGAGTTTCACACTATCGTTCGCAAAGGTCGTCGTCACCACCACGTGCGCCCAGCCGCCCATGAGATCTTCGCCAAGGCTTGCCTCCGCCATACAATCGCCCCCCCACCCCAATTTAGACCTTCGAATCGCACGACATTGCTCTCCGCAACATAATCGAAGATCCAACTGTCGAGATCGTGCCTAAGAAGGATCGACCCGCCCTTTCCCTCGGGTTTCACCCAAAGAGCAATGGACAACGTTTGAGAATCAAAGGCCCTCGTCGCTTCATCAATGATTTCCATGCACTGCCCCGAGCCATCAAGGTGCAGCCCATGGCCAACAGGCGTCTCGATAGATTTAAAGGTCAGGGTATCGCCTTTGAGAACGCCATGATAATTTCCCATCACATCCGCTGTGGGTTGGTTCAGCGGCCAATAGGCGATGAGAGCCCATTCTAACACAGGCTTAATACCTGCGAACGAGTCGAGTGGAGTCTCGAAAAGAAGTTCACGATCTTCTGACAGGATGCTTAACTTGTAAAAGTAACGCGTGCCTTGAGTCGCTTCCATGGGAACCATGGGCGAACTCTAACCTGTTCCAGTACACCTGCGTTCCGCAACCTGTCCAAGCGACTTGTCTTCTCCATAGTGGAGCTTCACCACCACTAAGCCATCGACGGAACCTTTCATATGCACCACAGCAAAGTAAGTGGACGGCCACCGCTGAGCAGGAAAGTAGTCATAGACCTCCAGCTGACCCAAGGCCAGTTGACTCGTCCATCCAAAGAGTAAGCCATAGAGAAGAATCTTCATCATCACAAATAGTCTCCAGCCGTTAACAAGCGGCATGGGTTGATCCAGGAACGTAGGCGCACCCCCCTTCCTGCATTGCAGATCTACCACCGTTGCATTTGGGTGTCTAGCGTTATTCAATTAGGGTCAAGGAACCGACTGCGCAGCTTGCTGAGCTTTGTATCGCAGCCATTCCTGGCGGTGCTTGTCCCGGCTTCGGCAACGGCAAGAATGCCGTCGATACAAAGTAACGTGATAGAGTATTTGGTCACACCAATTCCGCGATGGGGCGTCCCTGATCGACAAGAAATTGCGGGCGTCCCGTGGGGTCTTGAAGTGTCGCTGCGTTCGGGTCGATGCCTAACTGATGGTAAAGTGTCGCCATGACATCTTGATAGTGAATCGGACGGTCAATGGCTTCGCCCGCGTAGCGATCCGTGGCTCCGAGCACTTGGCCGCCAGACATGCCGCCGCCTGCCATCATGGCCATGGCCACGCGTGGCCAGTGATCTCGCCCGCCTTCGGGATTGATCTTCGGCGTGCGGCCGAACTCTCCCCAAGCGACGATGGTGACATCATCGAGCATCCCGCGCTCTCCCAGATCCGTGATCAGGGCGTGCAACGCATGATCAATGATCGGCCCTAACTGTGCCATCCTGGCATTGTTCTTGGAGTGGGTATCGAAATCACTGATCGAGACACTGACACAGCGCACGCCCGCTTCAATGAGTCGTCGCGCTAGCAGAAGCTTGCGCGCGGCCATGGGGCCTTCGCTGGTGTAGAATGCCTTCCCGCCGTCTTGGAGAGTCGGGGTGTAACGTGCCAGGACCTTGGGATCTTCTTTCTCCAGATCCATCGCTGCGGCAAACTCACCAGAAGTGAGGATGCGGTAGGCTTGCTGATTGAACGTGTCCATCGCTTCCATGTACCCACCATGATCCGATTGACGCCGTGCGTCGTCCAAACCGCGCAGCAAGGAGAGCCGATCATCCAATCGGCCAATGGTGAGGCTAGGCATCAAGCTGAGCTTGGTGCTGTGCCCAGCGCCTAGTTTCGCTAGCTCCACCTTCATCCCATCTTCCAGCTCGCGATGGAACATGTGGGAAATGTCAGGACGAAACGGTCCGTAAGCAGGACCGAGAAATCCAGGTCTCGCACTGTTGCGAGCCAAGGGTCGTCCTTGCATGAGATCGACAAATGCCGGGGCGCGATCCTCAGGACCGCCTAACAGATGATTCACGACACAGCCCATGGCTGGGCGTCCGCCGACATTCAGCAACGCTTTGTCGTCAAAGCCGGACTGGCATTGAAACGCATCGTGCTTATTCGCCGCGCCGACCAGGGAACGGATGAAGATCATCTGATCCGCGATCGAGGCCACTTTAGGCATCAACTCCGTGAGGTGAAACCCAGGGATCTTTGTTGGGATGGGCGCGAAGGCGCTCCGGTATTCCGAGGGAGCGTCAGGCTTCGGATCGATGAGGTCCATCTGCGGTGGCCCGCCGTCGAGATGAATGTTGATCACCGCCTTTTGAGAAGAACCGGTGCCTGCGGCGTTTTCGGCTCTCAGCACATCCGCTAAGGTCCACCCAGCGATTCCCAAGGAACCTGCTTTGAGGAAACTACGACGCGGGAGCCCATCACAATGGTGGGTGCGGTGGCCGTGGACAGTGAACATCGAGGAGAATGTAGCGGATCTCACGGGGAACACAAGCCTTCACGCCTTGCTCGTTAGGGGCGTAGAAAGAAATGATCGTCCACGTAGCGACAGTTCGGGGGGAATGGCGCGGAAATAGTCAGACTTCGAGCTGCCGCAGTCCATATGTCGCGCTAATCAGATGTCCTGTCACAACTCGAGATAGTCTACAACTTTGGATGTGATAGTGCCGGAGGCACGACCAGAAGGCAGCCGGAAGTGCCGCGAAGCGGAATTACCGGAAACGATCCGTCCCTACGATCCAGCCTTGGAGGGGCGGGAGAACGTGTCGGCCAAGCTTCTCGCGCACCTCCTGCGCGCAGGTGATGTTAGTGTGGGCGTCCGGCGGTTCCGTTTCACTTCACCACCGGCTACCATCTTTGGGCCCTCCAGGCCCACGCTTCGGCTGCGAAAGAAGTGTCACCACTTCTTCTACGGAATCTTTCCTCGTTCCTTCTTACTACTCGTCGAACTTCACCGACTCATTGAACTTGGAGCCATCGTTCTCAGAGGTGAGAGGCACGAGTTTCCTTTCGGCCTCACGCATTTGCAAGATCGGGCGCATGGAGAAAGGAACCGGATGTGGCCAAGGGACCGTTTGCCGATCCCAGTAAGCCCGGTCTTGCAGATCGAAGGTGAGTTTTCGAAAGGCATCTAACTGAAAGACATTGTCGCCAAAGTAAGGGCTGGAAACGTGAATCTGCGCCCCTTCGATCTTTGTTAAGAAGAAACGACACAGGCCTGCAGGCGAAAGGTAACCGTCCACCACCATGCCTAACCGAAACTCGACGGGATACTTGACGATAGGAAACTGAATGAACTCCAGCCGATCCATCGGCAGGGCCAAGGGACCGAGTTCTGAGTCGAATGTGAGCGGCGTGCGCGGCGCCTGCAGTCCTAGGGTATCCACTCGGAACTCGTCTTGGTTCCGAAGTCGCACGATCGTGTTCTTGAGGTCTTTGGTGGCTTTGTCATCCAATGGCGGATCCGGTAGGATGCCGTTCCAAGCTCGAGTCTGGATGGAAAGAACACGGAGTACTGTGGCTTGACCATGCTGGTGGATCACGAGGCCATTCGCTGGCTGAACGAGACCCGACGGGTCTTCCCAAGTGCGCAGGACTTTGCCATCGAAGAGCAATGCGAGTGAGCCAGTTTCCTGATCCCAGCAGAGAGTGATCAGGCGTGAGCGTTTGAAGCTGTTGGTCACGGGCACCGGACTGCCCAAGCGGCGTGAAGCACCACCGCCGAATTGGGCGGCGAAACGTTCTAACTGTTCTGCTAAGCGTCGATTGCGTAGCGGATCGTCATCGTCCTGATCTTGTGTCACTTCGTCTTGGGAAAGGCCACGGTAAAGTGAGATTCTTTCATTTTCACAATGAAGTCGGTAAGTGTTGGGCTGGACGGGGCGGGTGAGGTTGCGAGCGAAGAGCGTGATCGACGTGTCGAGCTGGCCTACCCATGAGAGCTCGATATCCAGGCGACCGCGTTCGGGCATGGGAATCGCTTGTCCGAGTCCTCCCGTGCCCCGCCCGACCAGCTCGCCATCCTCACCATACTTCCAATCGACGTTTGGCGCGCTCCGTTTCCAATTGGCCAACGAACCGTCAGGTCCGCGATAATGCACACTGGCAGGCTCCTCGAAATCCATCTTGCGAACCACCGGAACAGGGACGCGCATCTCGTTTGAGAATTCAGTTTCAAACAGCACTTCGTTCGCTTTGATGCTGGTCACTTTTCCAGGGAGGGCGTCTCCGCTGGAGAGGCGAATCATCGTCGAGGGTTTGGGACGCGGGACGCCAGGTTCGAGATAGATCTCTGCCAAGGATCGTGCCGGAAAGGACATCGCCGCGTCGCTTCCAGGCCATTGCCATTGAAGACCGTCGTTCTCATTCCAGGCCTTCATGGTGCCGGCAAGTTGATCGCCATTCTTGAAGACAGCGCGCTCTGCTGGCTCCGAAGATCGTTGCTGGAGCGTGCCGTTCACGAGCATGCCATCGATCATGGGCATCGGAATGTTGAGCTCTCCAAACAGAGTGTTTTTCAGGTGCAATGCTTGTTTGGATGACTTGGCTTGGCCACTTAACTGAGCGCCAGATTTGAGATGGAAGCGCGGCATCGATGGGGCGGGTGCCGTTGATCTTGGAGAAAGAACAGCGCCAGTGACTTGGTTGAGCAGAATGGCTCTGTCATTGATCTTTGCTGAGCCATCCGTGATCGCGAGAGGGCCTTTCAGAGAGGTACCATCGCGTAGAAGAGCGGTGTTGTTCGCGATCGGTTGCCCGTGCTTGGTGAGCTGTTCCAGACTGTAGACGCGAATGTCTTCCACGCTCACCGCGCCATTTCCGTAGCTGGCAAGGATCATGCTAGAGCCCGCGGGAGGCTTCGGTGCCGGATCCAGGTAGCTGGCATAGAGCTCGCCATTGATGAAGAGCTTCAGTCGTTTCGACCGACGATCGATCTCCACGCCCAGATGCAATTGATCCCGCGAGAGAAACAAGGCTTTCTTCTCTTTGTGTTCGAATTCCTGGGTCAAATTAATGTAAGTGCGAGGATGATCGCGCCAATAGCGTTGGCAATTGAGAACATTGGGCGTGAGTTGAAGATAGTAGTAGCTGTCCCCGCCGTTGCGTGGGTTGTCGGCGCAGAGAAAGAGATTCAGGGTAGGGTTTTCCTTGACCGAGACATCCAATTCAATGCGCGCGCATTCAGGGATCTTCAGTTCCCGTCCCGTGCTGCTGTAGCTTTCGGAAATCAGTCGCCCCTCGTCGAAGCGCCAGTTCTTCCCGCGGTAACCGACCTCCCATTCATTGGGCCCGTTGGGGCCTTGATAGACGAGTTGGGAAGCGTTCAACGCCGCATCGAGCCGATGGACATGCGTGCGGGGGATGGTGAGCGGCTGCGCAAATCCGGCGTCCATGGTCAGCGTCTTGTCATCAAGAGATTCGATGACGCCAATCAGTGTGTCGCTGTTTGTGAGAGTGAGCTTGAAGAGCGGTTTCGAATGACCCGTTAGGCTGGATTCTTGATTGAAAAGGACATGGGAGACAGCACTGAGATCGAAGGCGAATGGGCTCGGGGATTCAGGGTAAGCCCAGCTCAAGTGACCTGCTTCAGAATCTAAACCGACCATCTGGCCCGTGAGGACATCGCCATTATGAAAGAAGACGTGGCCACCATTCTCTTGCGCCGATGATGATGATAGACTGACGCCTAACCAAAGGAAGGCCGCGATGCAGAGACGTTGCTGGATACTAACGCTCATAAATCGGAAGGTAGCGGTAGTTGAGCGCCATGGAAAGAAGCGCCGCAGAGGTGGCGAAAGTCTCTCCGTGAGAACATTTCCAGGATCCATCACTTTCTTGGTTTTGGGCGAGGTAAGGCACATTGCGACGATCCCAATCTTCCCAGGTCTTTGGATCCCATTGGAAGAGTGCCTGGGCCATGTAGTATTCGTAGTAAAAGGGATAGCTGCGATCGCGGAAATCAAGATCTTGGATGAGGTATTGATAGGAAAGGTCCAATCCTTTCGTGTCTTTCTGATGCGCAAGAGCATAGACAAGTAAGCTGATGGCTGTGCGAGGAACGTTCGGACTCCCCGGACTGCTGTATCCGAACCCGCCGCCCGGACTTTGGCAGATGGTGAAAAATGTGAGCCCTCGAGTGATCGCTTCATCAGGCACCAGGATGCCCGCATTGCGCGCCGCAAAGAGCGCCACCATCTGCGCGCCACTCACGGTGGTGTCCGCGTCTTTGCCCTCCGGTTGGTAACGCCACGCGCCACGAGGATTCTGTGCCTGCGAACTCAGGATCAATTCCGTCGCTTTCTTCAAAGCCAAGCCTAACCGATCATCGTCGACCACGCCATAGGCCTCCGCCACAGCGATGGTGGCAAAGCCATGATTGTACATGCTGTCACCAAGAAATCCGTTAGACTCATCTTGCTGCTGAAGAATGAAATCCAACCCCTTCTTAATCGGCCCCTGATAAGGACCCGAGTTCGGATCATCGCCGTGCGCTAACATCGCCATCACCGCAAGCCCAACCACTCCCGGGTAACGCCCATAGCGATCACGCCAACACCCTTCCGCCGTCTGATTCCCCACCAAATAGGCGAGTCCCTTCATATACGTGGCTTCGACTTCTGGCCGCACCGGATCCGGCAAGCGATCACGATCCTGAGCATGCGCGTCGAACGGGAGCCCGAGAACGACAGCCCATCCGAGGGCCACGCAAAGGGGCAGAGCCGCAGAGAAAGAAATAGGCATGAACCTACAGATCGCCTGGCATCTGAACTCCACAAACGAAAACCACGGCGCTTCCTAACCGAACAGACTCAGACCTTGGCGGCATCCGGAACTTCGAACCCAGCATTGTTAGGATCTTTGAGCAGCGCATTGGCTTTCTCGGCAAATTCGCCGGTGTGACGCTCCGTCTTCGGATCGAATGTGAGCCAAGGCCCCACGGTGTAGGCCGCGCCATTTTCAGGCACACCGACGCCGTCTTTCATGATCTCATGAATCTTCATGAAATGCTCCTGCGCGTCCTTGTTGTCGCCGAATCGACCCGCCTTGGCATTGAAAGGAACCTTCTCACCCATGCGATACGAATTATTCATCAAGTGGCCTAACACACAACCGTAGTGCGCATCATGCACATCGCCATTAGCCATCTCAGGTTTCCCGGCGCGACACGCCGTGATGAAACTCTTCCAATTTCCACCTGGGGTGACCTTGCCATCGGGCACGGAAACTTTCTCGCCCTTGGCATCCCCTTTCGCATAGTAGACACCGCTAATGATCTTCCCGCCGTCTTCGAAATAGTACTCGTTCTCGACCTGACGTTCGTAGCCGTCGTAGTTCACATTGCGCACATTGAAGAGCGTGTATTGGCCATTCGGATACTGCGCGATGCCAAACATGGTATTCGGTGTCTCGCCTTGATCATCCCACTGGAAACGTCCGCCTAAGGCCATGGTCCGCACCGGATGTGTTTGATCATCGTCAATGGCCCAACGCGCGACGTCTAACTGATGCGTGCCTTGGTTGTTCAGATCACCATTCCCCGTCTTCCAGAACCAGTGCCAATCGTAATGCGCGTAATTCGCATGATACTGACCGATCACCGCAGGCCCCTTCCACAAATCCCAATTCAAGTTCGCCGGTGGAGCCATTGTTGGTTCCCCGCCGATGCCCTTGCGTGGCTTGCAACAGTAGCCATAGGAAATCTTTAGCCTCCCAAATTTCCCCGCCTTGATCGCTTCATGCAGACCCGCGATGCTAGCACTGCTGCGACGTTGCGTGCCGTGTTGAATGACCACACCGTACTTCCTCTGCGCTTCCACCGCCACCCGACCTTCCACCACGTCGTGGCTCATGGGCTTTTCCACATAGACATGCTTCCCGGCCTGCGCGCCCCAGATCGTCATGAGAGAATGCCAGTGATTCGGGGTCGCCACGGAAATCGCATCGATGGTAGGATCCTCCAGCACTCGCCGAAGATCACTCTCACCCTTGCAATTGAACTTCCCCTCCGTGTCTTTCTCCAAACTCGAAAGTCTTGCGTCTAACACGTTCTTATCCGGATCCACCAAGTAAGCGATCTCCACATTGTCGATCCCGCCAAAGCCCTTGATGTGCGACTTGCCCCGGCCATTGACGCCAATCACCGCGATTCGAAACCGCTCATTCGCCCCCTTCACCGCACCACCAGCCCGCGTGTTAAGAATCAGCGGGCCACTCACAGCCCCCGCAGACATTTGAAGGAAACGACGTCGAGAAGTTTGAGGTTTCATGGTTCGAGTAAACCCCAGAGAGACAGGGAACGGCAATGAAATATGCAGCCGCTGAAAACGGCTCGTGTTCCTGCCCCGATCGTGCAGTGAGAAACCAACGGCTTGTCTGTATTCCTGTGGACACCTACTTCTGTCTAGAAGATGGCACTCGTGCGCCGTCAAGCAGCACAACCCCGCTGGGTGGGAGACCCAGCACAACACAAACCATGAAGAAAGTTGATAACTCAA
>JBLHHN010000251.1:0-9327 GCA_047616785.1 Verrucomicrobiales bacterium | reverse complement strand
CTCTCTCCCTAGGAACTCTCTCTCCCTAGGAACTCTCTCTCCCTAGGAACTCTCTCTCCCTAGGAACTCTCTCTCCCTAGGAACTCTCTCTCCCTAGGAACTCTCTCTCCGCCGGGCAACCTCGCAAGCCACTCGACAGCGGGCCGACAAGCGATACCTTAGAAGCATGAGCACCGTGACCGAAATAGAAGCTGCGATTGCCCAGCTCCCAGACGATCAGCGAGACGAATTGCTGGAAAGGCTGTCAGAACAAGCGTTCCAGCGCGCTTCCTCAGTTCGGCTCTTCCAAATGTACGACGAAGCCGAAGCCGCCGCAGGAGACGAGGGCAGCCAATGGCTAGGAGACGATGAGGAAGGGGAGCGAGCCGCTTCATGAAGCACGTCAAGCGCGGTGAAATCTGGCTCGTCGATCTCGGAATGGCGCGCAAAGTGCGGCCAGTCCTCGCCTTGAGCATCGGCTACGAAGATCACGAGAAAGCCATCGTGACTTACGTGGTGCGCACGACAAGCGTTCGCGGAAGCCGCTTCGAAGTTGAGCATCGCGCCCGTAACTTCAAGCCCGGTGCCTTCGATGGCCAATCCATCAGTACCGACGACGTCTCCTACTTCATTCGTCGCCTCGCCATCGCACCCGACGAAGTCTTGATCAAAGTCGAGAACACCGTCCGACACTGGCTGGCTCTCTGAAGGCTGCAAGGCCACAGTTGCTTCTTTCCTTACTAGCGTAACCTCATGTATTGGAGGTCGATCAACGTCTTGATCACCCTAGCGGTTGCCCTGTTCGCAACCGCCGGGCCGCTATCGGCCAAATTCGATCCCAGCCCGAAAACCGGCTCAGCAACCACCAGGAGATCGAGAGTTAGCGGTGTACCCGTATACTTATCACCCGACTATTTCAACCTTAGATAAAAAGATTACTTAGCGAGGCCTTCGCCTCCTTCTCTCACAAACAACAACGGACGTAGAATCACGAATGGACACCCATACACATGAATCGAACCACCATGCCATCGTATCGGCGCCATTCCGGGCGATGCCGAAGCCGCCTGCCGCCAAGCTTCATTACCCTTCTCTGCTTCTCCCCGCCTCTGCGGTGCCTTGCTTTTCACTATCATCTACCCCAAACTTCAATAGCCCAATAAAAAGAGTTAGTCTTCACCCATCAATCAACTTTCTAAAGCGCTTCGATAAAGATTCAATAGCACCGCAGAGGCGGGGAGAAGCAGAGATACTTTCGGTTTAAAACTGGCGAGGCGTTCGCCTCTTTATGTCACTGTATTCACGACCATTCGCGCTGAAGCTCAGTAATTTATTAACGCGAATGAAAGCAAATGGCCACAAATGAACACGAATGAAGCTGCTAATCGATGGCGGTCACAAACTTGACTCACGGTTCACGTTTTCAGAAAGAGAATGAATTTGATATTTCCCCTAGAAAGCTCGAAAATATCGGACATCCCCCATCGCCAAGTGGCTGGTGGTCGAGCGCCAATGACGATTGGGAGGACAGAGTAGCGTCGCCAATGGTAAGGGTAGTTCATATTATCATTTCGGCAACTTCAGCGGGCTTCTGAATTCTCGAATCTGCGTAATTAGGTAAATGAAAGATGACGAGTTTATGAAGCGCCTACTTACAACCCTAACTGTTCTGTTCTTCGCGTTAGTTATTGTCACATCATGGATTCTAACGATCCCACCATGGAATCACCGCGGCCTGCAGGAGTTTCACAGCAAATTTGTAGAGTTCACAGGTTTCAATCTACATAGATTTCCGGACGACTACACTGGTTCCGTGACTTGGTGGCGGGATAGAGAGGCGCGCGAGGAGCAGACGTATAAGTATGGCAAGCGGCATGGCACTTGGAAGACTTACGCTTCGGACGGAACCCTTGAAAATGAGTGCGAATATCGATTGGGGCAACCATGGAACGGGAATTGCCGCATCTGGAAATTCAAGAGTTTCGAGGCGTATTTCGAAGATGGTATCCAGATCAGTAAAAAGGCGGACGATGGTGCGCGGGCTGACGATGGCGGCGTACATTGATCCGGTGCGCGCTGGTTTGGTGAAAGATCCGAAGGACTATCGATGGAGTGGCTATGGGGAAGCGGTGGCGGGGACGCGTGAGCGCCGTCTTGGCTTGATGAAAGCGTTTGGACCGGTGAATTGTGGGGAGGTGCGCGATGGACGTTCGGGGAAACGTTATCAGGCGTTTATCGGAAGTATTTGTATGGGGCCGGGGAGGCGAGTGCGTTGGATGACGCCGCGACGCGGAAGCGGCGTGGGGCGCATACGCCGAAAGCGGTGGCGGCGGTGACACATGCGGATGGCCAGTTGGGATTGGCGCAGGTGGTGCGTGTGCGACTGAGGTGCTTCACGGAGTGTGTGGCGCTGGGGAGTGAAGCGTGGGTGGAAGAGGTATTTGAGAGGAACCGGGAGATTTTAAAGGTGAAGCGGGAGCGTGGGGCGCGTGTGTTGAAGGCTCCTGGGTTGAAAGATCTGCGAGGGATGGTGGACCTGCGTGGGGAGTTGATGGGGTGAGACTGGTGGTCTGGACGGCCAATATGGAAACACTCGTGAACTTTGAGATCCGCCTATATTCCCCAAGCTGAGAAGCCTGAGGCCGAGCGGAACAAACGGCTTCCACCCATCACTCGGAACCGCCCTGCGTTCACGCGCATTGTCCGAAAACGTGTTTTCGACATCTTGAAGGCCTTAGGAAATCGTCAATGGACGGATGCTCTCGCATTGATCGAACCCAACGACCATGAAGACCAAGCTTGGACGGCCAGCCGACTGGAAGGACAGACGACTGCCTATTTGGAATCCCACGACCTCATCCGTCTCGATCCCAAGGCCCGCAACCGTAAGCACACCTACATCGACGAAGAACCGAAGCAATGGCGTGTCGAACAAGTTCTAGTCGCCCGCGAAGAACTCAATGATTGGGCCTGACACTCACCATCGATCTTCCGGCTTCTGACGAAGCGTATCAGCCCGTCCTGACACTTTACAGCATCGGCCCTGTCACAGTGACGTGATCTTCGAGTTTTAATGGTAGCGGTGGCGTCTCGCCGATTGGCGTTAGGTTCAGGGATATGTCTGAAAGGCAATGATAGTCTCCGGCGCTTCGCGATGGGCCACAGGCTGGAAGCCTATGCTGCTTTGTTATCAACCCGGTAGCGGTAGCGGTGGCGTCTCGATGGCCAGCGGCTAGAAGCCGAAGGACGCGGAAATAAGGTTGTTTTACGCTGATGTTAGACTTGGCGCGGAAAGCCCCCGCTTCGGGTTGTTACGATGAATCAGGCTAGCATTCGTTCGACGACCTGGAGAAGATCTGGCCCAGCGCCTTCAGATGAAGGGACTTTGTCATCCACCAGCTGGCTGAGTAGGCTGATCTCGTCCCAATAAATCCAGGCTTCAGCGATCCGGTCATTCTCGATGCGGACCAGATCTATTCCGCTCGTTTCGACTTCTCGGCCTGTGGGCTGAACTCCCATGAGATCACCGGTGTGTCTGGCTCGTGCTCGCCAGTGGACGGTGACCATGTCATTTTCGGAAACGGTATGATCAATCGTCACCGAGATGTCACTGAACGTCAGTTTGTAGAAGTCGACCAAATGCCTGATCGGCATGGGGCCGGAGACAAAACCTGTGGAGAGCGGGGCCCGACCATGGATGACGCAATTGGGTGCGATGATATCCTCGACTGCTGGTGCGTCGCCGTTTGACCATAATGCCTCGCGAAAGCTACGTGCAACGGTGACTGGATTTGAATGAGCCATCCCTAAATTTAGGCTCTGAACGACGCGGGTGCAATACTGGATCCGGCCCGACGATGAACAATCCTGGCCTCTACCATAACTCCTTAGAGGCGATACGTGCTCCCTCGGCAAGATTCTGAAACTTTGCCCAAACGATCGAGGGGTGAATCTCTTGTTCGGTTGCCGCGAACGATGCAAAGCCGCAGTCGCTACCGGCAATGACGTTCTCCCGTCCCACGATCTTGGCAAAGCGCACGAGTCGCTGAGCGATGAGTTCGGGATGTTCGACGAGAGGCGTTGAGTGGGAAATGACCCCAGGAATGATCGATTTGCCTTCGGGAACTTTCACGTCTTGCCACACCTTCCACTCATGCTCGTGCCGAGGATTGCCAGCCTCGAACAGGTAGGCACTGGCATTGACCTTCAACATGATGTCGACGATGTCTGCGAGGTTCATTTCATGAACGCGCGGGCCGATGTTGATGCCATAGCATGTGTGAAAACGAATACGGTCTTCGGGCAAGCCTTTCAGCGCGTGATTGAGTGCTTCCACGCGGATCTCCGCCCATTTGCGACAGTCGGCGACGCTGAGATCAGGACGCGAGATGTAATAGGTGAGTAGCCGAGGATCATCGATTTGCAGAATGAGGCCAGCGTCGACAATCGCGCGGTATTCCTCATGCATGGCTTCGGCAATGGCATGCAGGTAGGCTTCCTCGGAGTCGTAGAATTGGTTAGGCTGTTGTCCCTCGACGTCTGAAGGTGAAACGGCAGTCATGAAGACCTCTTCAGCGCCGCGAGCTTGGGCTGCCGCCTTCACATTGGCGATGTCTCTGGCCAAGGCCTCGTGACCGCAGTAGGAAACAGGCGCGGTGCACACAAGCTTGACCGGCTTCGCCACAAGACCCTCTCGTGCCTTCCGATGCGCGTCGTAGAATTCTGGAAATGCTAGCGTTTCACGTGAACCCACCCACAAATCCTCACCTTGGTTCTCGCTGGGTGTGAATCCGTTCAGACGCTCGGCGATGTAAGTTAGGAAGCTGGACTTGCTCTGCTCACCGTCACAAACGATATCGATGCCCGCCTCGACTTGATCTTTCACAATCTCGGAAACGGCCTCACGCACGGAGCCTTTGAAGATGTTCCTGTCATAGTCGTCGCCACGCTCTTTGGCCCATAGCAAGTCGAGGACGTTTCGCGGACGAGCGAGGCTGCCAACGTGCGTGGTGAGAATGCGGTCAGTGCTTCGTTTCATAGAGTCTTCATTATGGCCACTAGAACGAGATGGGTGCAATCACGAAGGATCGCGCTTGTGCCCTGAGTATTCCATTGACGGGGTGATGCCAACAATCATAGATCTTCAGTTGGTCTGAATCATCGCGATCAGCGCGTTGTGAAACCCCATTCGAACTATGAGAATTTGTCTTGGACGGCTCAGCGGCATTTCTGCAGCGGTTGTGATCATGATTACGAGCAGTGCCGCGGATCTGGTATCTTATTGGAACTTCAACGATGGGCTCACTGCCAAAGATCAAGTTGGGCCTAACGATGGTCTTGAGTTTAAGGGCTTTGGTGGGGGAGCCTCGCATACCAGTGATGTACCTCCTGGAGGTGGCGCGTTTTCGCTCGACCTCACCCATGGCACGGACGTTGTCACCTTGCCTTCGACAGACTATGGCATTGTCGATGCCTATACGATCTCGGCGTGGGTCAAGCGCGATGGTAACGGTGAGGGACGGTTCTTCGCGATCAAGCGAGATCTCACGAGTGGAGGTGGTGATCGTTCTGGTATTGCGTTAGGGGTCGAGGGAGGCGAAGTTTATGCGGGGCATGTTGCCGCCATTGATGATGTCAATGACGCGAACGGGGGAAATACTTTTCATGACCTAACGACGACCGATGCTGTCGAAGTGAATCCTGACACATGGACGCATGTGCTCGTCACCTTCAAGGATGACTTCATCACCTTGTGGGTCGATGGGCAGGCGGAATCGGTTTATGTCAGTGGTGGTGGCGGACCGGAAGACGGTCAGATCAAGGAGCCGGGAATGGGCTTAGGAATCGATCTCGTCGATGCAGATGGTTCATTCAGCGGCTTCGGAGCGGATGGACGTGTTCCAGACGGAGGGCCTGACAATGATACGGGGCACTTCGATGGCTTTCTCGATGAAGTGGCGGTGTGGGACGAAGCGCTCACGGAAGAGGCTATTGTGAAACTAGCCGAAGGCACGCTGCCAACGCGGCTTGAGCCCGATGCGGATGAAGATGGGTTGCCGGATGCCTATGAGAATCAGTTCGTTTTTCTTGATCCTAACAATGCTGCCGATGCTGCTGCAGATCAAGATGGTGATGGGCTCACCAATTTGGCCGAGTTTGACGCGCAGACTGGCCCTGACAACAAGGACAGTGACAACGACGGCCTTGAAGATGGGAGCGAGATTGCCGAGCATGGAACCGATCCTGCGGATGAAGATACGGACAATGATGGTCTCAGCGATGGCGCCGAGATCAACACACACGCGTCGAACCCGCTCGCTATGGACACCGATGGCGATACCTTATCGGATGGCGATGAAGTGACGACGCATGGCACGAGTCCGATTCTGGCGGATTCCGATGCTGACGGGACGAATGATGATGTTGAGTTAGGCCTCGGTTTGGACCCCAATGATTCCAATAGCAAACCAGCAGCTCAGGACGTGTTCCTGGCCACCTCCAACGATCCAGGGATGAGTTGGGAGGATGGCAGTGCTTGGGCTGACGGGCAGCCACCCTCTCCAGGGAAGGATTACATTGTTGCCACGGGCGTGGCGGAGATCGTGCGTTCGCCGAAATCGTTAGATCCTGTCTTCGGGGGCAACGCGCTTTCGATCCGCGGTGAAGACACCCAACTGCTCCTCAATCACTCGGGGACCGCCATGATTCCAATACTTCATTTGGAGGGAGGCACCGTCGTGCTAGAGCAGCGAAACGTGGGGCTTGCGGGCATGGTCGCGGCCAACGCGGCGTCATCGATTGATTTCATCCAAGCGGGGCGGACGCTGAATATCTCAGCTGCAATCACAGGAGCCGAGTCGATCACGGTGTTGCAGTCCGCTAGGCCTGCGGAAGGTGTCATTGAAAGATCCTCCGTCCTCAGACTGTTGGGCGATGGTGGCGAATATACAGGCGATTGGGAGATCAAGGGCGGTTTGTTAGAAGGGAGTCGTGCGGGTTCGCTGGGACGCGGAAATATCCTTGTCAGTGGTGGTATTTTAGATCTCGATTACAACCTTAGCAGCCCCGATTCACGGCTCACCATCGCTTCTCTGGAAAGCCGCTTGATTCTCGATCAAACGATCTTTGTGGGTGAGTTCTTCATTGCCGATACGAATGTGACAGAATTGGGCGCGGGCCCTTACGATTGGGAATTCTTCAACGGGGTACAAGCCGGAGCTTCGTTCATCTCCGAGGATGGCACCGATCCGACGGACGGAGGGACCGTGCCCACGGGTCGAATCGTTGTAGGCGGTGATTCCGATAGCGACGCCTTGCCCGATTTCTGGGAGGAAGAATTCCTCGGTGATCTGACGGAATCAGGTGGAGGCGACAGTGACGATGATGGTTTGGATAACCACCAAGAATTCGCCTTTGGCAGTGATCCAGACAACAAAGATTCGGACGGTGATGGCCTTGAGGATGGTGCGGAAGCCAATACCCATGGAAGCAATCCGAGTCTAAGAGATAGCGATGGTGATGGGCTGGATGACCCGGACGAGGTCAACATCCACCTGACGAATCCCGCGCTTGCCGACTCTGATGGTGACAGCCTGACTGATGGCGCTGAAGTTAGCACGCACCTAACGGATCCTCTCAGCGAGGATTCCGATGGCGATGGCGCGGCGGATGATTTCGAAATCGCCGAGGAGAGTGATCCCAACGATCCTAACGATGTGCCGCCACTCCCTAACGAGCGACTTAAAAGTTACTGGTCCTTTGATGCAGGCACGGTGACGGACGAAGCAGGTGATGCCGATGCCGAGAAGATCGTGGGAGGCACGTTTAGCGCCAACACGCCCAGTGGTGCTGGTCGCGCGCTCGACCTCACCCACGGCAAAGATTACGTCCTGTTGCCATCAGGCAACTTCGGCATTGATGACACCGATGAGTTCACCATCTCCGCTTGGGTGAACTACTCTTCCTCGGAACGCGGAGTGGTCTCCATCATGCAAGACCTTACAAGTGGAGGCGGTGATCGCAGCGGGATCACGTTGGGTATTTCTGGCAATGGGCAACTCTTCATGGGCATCATTCCGAGTGCGCCTTCCACGGAACCTGACGCGGAACCGAACGAAGTCGGTGACGATGCCGCCAATGGCGCCGGTAGTAATTTCCGAGACATCACCTCTGACCTGGAAGTGCCCACCAATCAATGGGTGCATCTCGCAGCGACCTTTGGTGAGGATCAGTTGGTCATGTATGTCGATGGGCTGCCAGCGACGGAGTATGGTGGCGGTGGCGAGCAGATCTTGGAGGACGGTTCCGAAATGACCTTTGGTCGTGGCATTGATTTTATCGACACAGACGGCTCGTTCACAGGCTTTGGCGCAAGCGGTAATGGCCCTGAGCATGGCGATAGTGCGGGGGACTTCACGCGGCTCTTTTATGACGGTTTGTTAGATGATGTCGGCATCTGGGATGCGGCCTTGTTACCAGAGGATGTGAGCCGTTTGGCCAATGGTGAGACACCGGCAGCCGTGGCTGGCGGCGGTGGTGATGTGGGCGGCGGGGATCCCAATGACTCCGATGCCGATGGTCTTCCTGATGCGTGGGAAAACGTCAACTTTGGTGATCTCACCAAAGCCGCCGATGGTGATGAAGACGGAGATGAACTGAGCAATGCCAGTGAGTTGGCCGCCAACACGGATCCCAACAAGGCCGACAGTGATGACGATGGCCTCGATGACGGCGCGGAGATCACGACGGGCTCGGATCCTCTTTCCAGCGATAGCGACGGTGATCGGTTGGCCGACGGCGATGAAGTCAACATCCATGGAACGGACCCAACGATGGCGGATTCCGATGGAGATGGCTCCGATGATGGCGTTGAAATTGCGGAAGGCTCGGATCCTAACGATGCGGCCAGCGTGCCATCTCCTTCAGATCTGGAACTCGTCGCTTATTGGAACTTCGATGATGGTGCCACGGTGACCGATGCCGCGGCTGACAACGATGCCGTGGAGATCAACGGGGCGACTTTCAGCAGCGATACGCCCTCTGGAAATGGAAATGCGTTAGACCTAACCAATGGCATGGATTACGTCAGCTTGCCCGCGCATGACTACGGAATCGTTGACGAGTTCACCTTGGCTGCCTGGGTCAAATACACGGACTCGGAGCGCTCCTTCTTCAGCATCAAGCGCGACCTCACCAGCGGTGGCGGCGATCGTTCCGGCATCAGCCTTGGCGTGCAGAACGGCAAAGCCTATGTCGGCATCGTCTCTGGTGCGGAGGACAATGCGGCGAATGGTGGTACCACCTTCCACGACATCGAATCGGATTCCGAAGTTCCCTCGGGGAAGTGGG
>JBLHHN010000250.1:0-9335 GCA_047616785.1 Verrucomicrobiales bacterium | reverse complement strand
AATCCTTCGATCTTACACCTTACATGTTTCTCTCTTTAATTGAGAGGCGCTGAACCTGCTTTCAATTTACGAACAAATTGGGGAATCACTGAGTTCTGGTGATAGATTCAGCGACTGGAAGCCGGCTTCTAGCCGCAGAGTTGCGGGTCTCGAACGGTGAAGGAATGGCTGAGGTGCCACGGGTTGCAAACCCGTGGGCCATGCCTAGTGCCCATAGGATTCAATCCCGACGCTCATCAAGCACGCGTTGGTAGAGAGTCACGGAAATCCGAAGATCATGCGACCCAACAGCATCACGAAGTGCCGCTTCCGCTTCTGCATTCGTAAGGATCTCACGCTTGGCAGCTCCCACAATAAGCCCAAGGATCCCTATCACGGCAATCCCATGCTCCGAAGCCACGCGGCGCATCAATCGCTCATCGGCAACCAGCCAATCGACCGCGTTTCGTACGCTGTAGGTGAGCGTGTGGCGATCACTTGCACTCAACGACTTCGATTCAATGTCAGACTCCGTAAATACCGTCACGGTAGCAGCCTTACGGAGGAAGTCTTCCAATCGCTGGCGTTCAAGCGTGCCTGCTCTTTCTCCAATCACCTCATCAGCCACACACTGAAGCACGACAATGTCGTTTCCAAGCAGGTCTCCTATCAAGTGAAGCCTGTTGAGCTTGGCCAGGATGATCAGGGGACTGGCGTCACAAACGGCAACCCTCACTTGCTTAGAACGTGCTGATCTAGCCTCTGCAAATCGTCCTCGAACTCGGCAATGTCATAGTGCAAGTCGAGCTGCTCCTTCGGCATCAGTGCCAGGAAATCCCACGTGCTCAGACCAGCAAGTTCGGCAGCTCTCGAAAGGGTGATCTCTTCCGCGCGAAAAGCCGCCACGGCTCGATCAAGACGGAGCGCCTTGATTCCGCGTCGGACGATCGACTTGATCAAGGTTGACCGATCACAGCCCTCCATCTCAGCAAGCGTCTCGATCAAGGCTGCCTCTTCCGTGCCAACGCGTGCAGCAATCGTTGTTGTAGGCATGTTTGCAATATAGAGAATTGCAAACAACTAGTCAAGCCCGAGGTCGTCAGCCGCTCAAACGGTGGTTCTCGGGCGTGAGGATCTGGAGCCGGTTGGGGTTCACTGGTTCGCCTCCCTCTCCGGTTCCCGCAACCACGCTTCGGCAGCTTCAGGATTATTCTGGCGCCACTGGTCGAGAATGAATTCGCGGGTGTTCTTCTGAGTTCGGGAACCTCGACCGTCCTCGCCGGTTGTTGAGAACCATGGGATCGGTTTCAACAACGTCAAGATCGGTGGAGAAGTCCTGAGATTTAGCTTGGACGCGAGATAGGAATTCTGTCGGCACAAAGGATTTGGCCGAACCTCAAACTAACAAACGCCCTTGGCTTGGCTTGAGTCAATCGATCGAACCTGCAGTGATCCCCGCCGAGGGCAGCGGCCGCCCAAAGCTTCAGAGGGCTGAAGCACTCCAAACGGTCTAAGATGCCAAGGGTTCGTGCTAATGTTTAAACCATTGCCGAGGATCGCCCGATTGCCGTTTAATAGCGCGATGCCTCATTCCAAACCGATCTGTCTCGCCTTCGTTCTGTGTTTCGCTTTGGCAGGACTCGCAGAGGCTCGCAAACCGAATGTCGTTATCTTTCTGACAGACGACCAAGGCTGGGGCGATCTGAGTATCAATGGCAACACCAACCTCTCGACCCCCAACGTCGATTCCCTAGCCCGTGATGGCGTGCGTTTTGAGAACTTCTACGTCTGCGCCGTCTGCGCGCCGACCCGTGCGGAGTTTTTGACGGGTCGTTATCATCCGCGCACCGGAGTCAGCGGCGTTAGCCGGGGCGAAGGGCGTCTGAACGCGGACGAGATGACCGTTGCCGATGTCTTCAAGTCAGCGGGCTACGCCACGGGTGCCTTTGGCAAATGGCACAACGGCACGCAGTCGCCCTATCATCCCAACGACCGGGGTTTTGATGAATTCTACGGCTTCACCTCCGGCCATTGGGGCCACTACTTCAGCCCGCCGCTCGACTACAACGGGAAGCAAGTCTGCGGCCAAGGTTACGTGGTGGATGATTTCACGGATCACGCCCTGACATTCATTGAGGAGAATCGCAGCCAGCCTTTCTTCTGCTACCTTCCGTACAACACGCCACACTCGCCGATGATGATCGGCGACGAGTTCTACGACAAATTCAAAGATCTGGATCTCCCCATGAAACATCGGGCTCCCAACAAGGAAGATGTGATGATGACCCGTGCCGCTTTGGCGATGTGTGAAAACATCGACTGGAATGTTGGCCGCGTGCTCAAGAAGCTCGATGAACTCGAACTGCGCGAAGACACCATCGTTCTCTACTTCTCGGACAACGGGCCCAACTCCTGGCGTTGGAACGCTGGCATGAAAGGGCGCAAGGCTTCCGTCGATGAAGGTGGGATGCGCTCTCCGCTTCACATCCGCTGGCCTGCCAAGATCAAGGCCGGCACCAAAGTCACCCAGGTGGCTGCTGCGATCGATCTGCTGCCAACCTTGACCGACATGGCGGGAATCGCGCTGAAGTCTAACAAGCCACTAGATGGAAGAAGCGTTGGCCCGCTGCTATTCGAGGAAGCCGCGAAGCTGCCGTCACGAGATTTGTTCAGTCTCTGGCGCGAGAAGGCCACCGTGCGCACCGAGCGCTTCCGCTTGGATTCTGACGGAAAGCTCTATGACATCCAGAATGATCGCGGCCAGAGCAAGGACGTCTCTGCTAGTCACCCTAAGGAAGCCGCCCGCTTGCACAAGACCCTAACCAAGCACCAGCAAGAGATGAACGCCGTGAGGGCACAGTTTCAAGACCGTCCCTTCACCGTCGGCTATGCCAAGTCGACTACGCTGCCCGCCCGCGACGGTGTGCCACACGGCACCATCCAGCGCAGCTCCAAAGCCCCTAACAACTCTTTCTTCACACGCTGGACCAGCACAGAGGACGCCATCACTTGGGACATCGAGGTTGGGCAGGAAGGCATGTATGACGCAACCGTCTATTACACCTGTGCCGAGGGCGACGTCGGCGCCCACATGCATCTGTCCATCGACGGAGAAGGTGGCACATCGACCGAGCAGGTCGTCACGGAAGCCTATGATCCGCCGCTCTACGACAAGTCCATGGAGCGCGTCGAGAAATCGCATTACTTCGTGAAGGACTTCAAACCGCTCAACATGGAACGCCCTATCAAGCTCCCCAAAGGTCGCTCGGTCCTTCGTCTCCGAGCGCTCAAGATCACCGGCCAGCAAGCCATCGATGTGCATTCGATTGTCTTGGTAAGAGAATAGCTGTTCCCGACGTGCCTATTACGCGGCGCACTGTGAGTGCATTCCTCTTAGCACACGCGAATCGTCCGACGATCAAATGGCTGGTTCATCTGGCCGTTCTCTGCCAGAAATGGGAGCATGAAGTCTCTCCTATTCGTCTTCGCTTGTGCCGCTCTCCTCCCATTTCATGGGGTCCGTGCCGAGAAGATCACCATTTCGCCGCACACCTTTACGATTCCTGATGGCTACGTTTTGAAACGTGTCGCAGGCTCGCCGCTCGTGCAGCGGCCGATTCATATGGGGTTCGATGACAACGGTGTCCTCTACGTCACCGACAGCTCGGGGAATACGGACAAGGCGCCCGTCCAACTCAAGGACCCGCAGCATCGTGTCTTAAGGTTAGTGGATCGGGATGGCGATGGCGTGTTCGATGACTCTAGCGTCTTTGCTGAGCACTTGCCCTTTCCGGAAGGACTCCTCGTTCATGAAGGCGCCATCTATATTGGCGCCCCGCCGCATATTTGGAAACTACGCGATACCGACGGCGATCACATTGCCGATGAACGGACCGTCTGGTTCGACGGTGGCTCGATCGAAGGTTGTGGAAATGATCTGCACGGCCCTTACAAAGGCGTCGACGGGTACATCTACTGGTGCAAGGGAGCCTTTGCCCCACAGAGCCATGTCCTTGGCAATGGCAAGACCTTCAACTCAAATGCGGCTCACATCTATCGCGCAAGACCCGATGGCAGCGGCCTTGAAGTAGTGATGACGGGGGGAATGAATAATCCTGTGGGCCTCGCCTTCAGCGATAGCGGAGAGTGCTTTCTCAGCGGCACCTTCTTTGATCTCTCCGGCCCAGGCAAACGCGACGGGATTCTTCATGCTGTCTATGGCGGCATGTATGGCAAGAAGAACGAGCGCGTCCTATCACAACACCCGACTACTGGAAGCTTGCTGCCGATCCTCACACAGATGGGTCCCGCAGCGCCTTCAGGCATGGTCATGGCCAAGAATGGCGCCCTCGGCTTGCGGGGCGATCTGCTCTGCACCGATTTCAATCTGCGTCGACTCTCGAGGCATCAGCTGATAAAGAACGGCTCCAGTTACAGCGCGGTGACGAGCGTCTTCCTCGAGAGTGACCAGACCGACTTTCATCCCACCGACGTGATCGAAGATGCCGACGGCAGTATGTTAGTCTCGGATACGGGGAGTTGGTACATGATCTGTTGTCCGACGTCCAAAGTCGCCAAGCCTCATGTGCTCGGTGCCATCTATCGCCTCCAGAAGAAGGGCGCCACTCCTAACAAAGACCCGCGTGGGCGCGAGTTGGATTGGGAACAGCCCGCGATCGATTGGCTGGCGGACGACCGGCCCATCGTGGTCAAGCGCGCGATCGATGCCCTCGCAAAGCACGGCAAGGTGGAAAGCCTAGGCGCCGCCAAAGCTCGTCTTCCCGCGCTCTGGGCACTTCACCGCATCGCGGGCGACTCCGCTCGCGCCGCCATTCGAGAATTTCTCTATGACAGCCGTCCAGAGGTCCGCGCAGCAGCCATCCACAGCGTGGGCCTGTGGCGTGATCCAGCAGCCGTAGAAACGTTAGTCGACATGCTCGCGGCCAATGACCACCACCAGCGGCGACTTGCCGCCATGGCCCTTGGGAGGATCGGTGACAAGCAGGCACTGGGCCCTTTGTTAGAAGCTGGATCGGGAGAGATCGATGCCTTCTTGAGGCACGCCATCATCTATGCGCTTTACGAGATTGGCGATCGTGACCACCTTCTAGCAACCCATCCGTTCGTCCAACAAGCGCGCCTCATGGATCAGGTGGACCAGGCCAATCCTTCGCCGCAGGTCATGCCGCCGATTCAACTCGCAGATGACAACGAACCGGATCCCGAAACCTTGGCCCGCCAAGAAGCTCGTCTCAAAGAACTCGCTGCTTTGGTTCCAAATAGCGATCCCGATCGCGGCAAACAGGTCTTTCATAACACTGCCAAATCCGTATGCCTCACCTGCCATATCATGGGAGACCAAGGCGTGAAGTTCGGCCCCGATCTCACCGGCATCGGTTCGATCCGTAGCAAAGAAGATCTGTTAGAAGCGATCGTCTACCCAAGCGCCTCCATCACCCGCTACCACGAGTTGGTCACGATGCAGACGAATGAGGGCGAAACCGGAGGTTTGATCCTCCGAGACACCGCCGATACCGTGGTTCTCGCGGCCGCGCCCGGTGCGGAGCAAAGCATTCCCATTAAGGAAATCACAGCAGCTAAGTATTCGAACGTCTCGCTGATGCCGCAAGTGTTCGACGGCTTGTTAGCGCCAACTCAAATCGCCGACCTGGTGGCGTATTTGATAGCCGCCAAGCTGCCAGGCCCGGCTTCCGCTGGCGAAGCCATGCCATCTAAAGAACAGCAGATTCCGCCACACCAAGCCGTGACTGTGCCAGGGCTGCACGCCTATGCGGAGAATAGCATCGCCGCCGGCGAAGAAGTGAACTTCCGGATCAGTAGCAGCGTGCCCTATCAATTGAGCGTCGTGCGATTGGGCGCAGACCCAGAGAACCGCGATCAAGATCCCGTCTTGCAAACGTTCCGCGCAGAGCAGCCGAAGTCCCAACCCATTCATCCGGGATCCTACCTGCACGTTACAAAAGGACTACTCGCCGACAGAAGGCTTGCTGGGTTCACGTTAGAATGCTGGATGCGGCCATTCAACCTCGCCGGTTGGCAGGGCTTGATCACCCAGCACGACTTTCCAAACCACGCTGGCATCGGATTGTTCCTCAACGAAGGGCGCATCGCCTTTCTGACAGGATCAGGCGGCGCCTTCGATCCTTCCTCGCTGCATGAAACCGAGCAGGGCCTCCTCAAAACGCATGCCTGGCATCACGTGGCGGCTACTTGGGACGGGAAGAAGAAACGCATCTTCATCGACGGCCAACAGGCGGCCGAGTTTCCCTTCACCGGCGTGGTTCGTCCGGGAGACACGGCGCTTCGGTTAGGCGCCTACGGCAGCGAAGGCGTGGCTTCGAGTTTCTACAACGGCGATCTCGCCATGGTGACCGTGCATGATCGCGCCCTCAGCACCGAACAACTGACGGAGCGTCTAACAGACCGAGGACTAACTATTCCTAGTGGAGACAGTGTGATTAGCTGCTGGCCATTCACCGAAGAACGCGGCACGCAAGTCGCCGATGTCGGCCCCGACGGACGCGCTGGGCAAATCATCAACCGAGGCACGTGGATGATCGGCGGCCCTAGCTTTGACGCCGCAGCGATCGGTCGACACGACCTGGACTACGATCCTACCAAAGACCCGAAACGCGGTCACGGGCTGCGATTGGCCGCTGACGAGCTCTACAACGCGCGCTGGGACATCAATCATCGTTTCCGCGTCCCCGCCGACGCCAAGTCCGGTGTCTACGCAGGGCGGTTCGATTTCAAAATCGACGGTAAACCGATGCGGTATCACACCACCTTCATCGTGCGCCGCCCCGAATCGCGGCCCAAAGCGCCCTTGTTAGTCCTCGTGTCCTCGAATACTTGGCTTGCCTACAACTCAGCTCCCTTTCCCACCAATCACGGCCCTGGCCTCTTACAAATGGGCACCGGCGGATTGGGAAACAGCCATCCGAACGCTCCGACCTACAGCTGCTACAGCGATCATCACAGCGGTCAGCCCACCTACAAGATCGGCATGAAGGTGCCCTGGCCAGCGGCCGGCCCTAACAAGACCTACATCAATGATTCCTACAGCCACCTGCTCCGCGGCGAACGCTTTCTCCACCTTTGGTTAGACAATTACGGCTACGAGTACGACGTGATCACCGATCACGACTTGCACAAGAATCCTGAAGTGCTCAAGGACTACAAAGCCGTCTGCATCAACGGGCACAGCGAGTACTGGTCGTCCGAAGCCTACGACGGACTCGATCACTACCTGAAGAATGGCGGCGCCGCCGTGGTGATGTCAGGAAACACCATGTTCTGGCGCGTGAGTTTCGACGACTCTGGCGAGGTCATGGAATGCCGCAAGTTCGGCAAGAACATCGGAGGCCGAGTCCACGCCCAAGTGGGCGAACTCTATCATTCGCATGATTTCAAACGTGGCAGCCTGATGCGCTTCTGCGGCTACCCAGCCTGGCAACTCGTCGGCCTGACCTGCATCGGCTGGTCAGGCGCCAACTTCAAGCCCTACCAAGTCGATCTCCCAGACCATTTCCTCTTCAAAGGACCGCACAAGCTCGACCTGAACCAAGGAGACACCTTCGGGTTTACCTCTACCGGCATGGGTGCCGTCGGTCACGAATACGATGTCCGGCTATCGACAATCCTACGAGCCACCAACGACCCGGCGAGGAAAGGGCTCGTCGAACCCGAAGGCATCACCACCCTAGCAAGCAGCCACGACCAGCGAAACGTGCTCGATTTCAACGCCGAAGTGCACGGACCACGATTTGGTGAAGACAAGACGATAGCTGAAATCATCTATTGGGACCGTCCCCAAGGCGGGAAGGTCTTTCACACCGGATCCATCGCCACCGCCTGGAGTCTCTATCACGACAAGCCTCTGAGTCAGCTGACCAAGAATGTGCTCCACCACTTCGGCGTGACACCTACAGTCCTACCCTAGCAAGGCAATATGTGGATTAACGATTAGCGAACAAGGATTGATGAGTGAAGAAATGAAAAAGAGTCGCCTTTCATCTCCATGAAGTTGAGGAGAGTTCTTGGTGTTCCTCCACCGGCGATTCGCGGAGCCACGGTTCCCGCCACTCCTCCATGTCACACCCGATGCTGAGGTGCTACGTCTTTACTCGTGAGTGGGAAGTTCTCATGAGTCATCATGACTGATTTCGTAGTCGGGCAATCTTCCATTTCGACAACTCGATACTGAGATCTATCAGCTCGCCTGTCCATTGTTTGAACTTCTTGTATTCAGCAATCTCGGCACGCAGTTCCTTCAGATGTTCGGGCCTGACATGCTCTGTGCGACTCCTCATCTTGTGCGTGTAACTTAGCTGATAGTAGACGCCTTTCTCATTCTCACGATCTCGGTATTGCTTGCTGATGCTCCCGGGTCGCATTGGCCCGATCCTCATTAGCTTTTCCAAAAGTTTCTCGATTCGCTTCTCTAATTGATTGATTTGCGATTGATTTGTTAGCCTACATACGCTAACTACATGAGAGCTTCAAATTACTTCTATGGATCTTTGGTTAGCTTGGTGGAATATCGTTAGTCTTCTTCGTCCCGCATTCTCAAGGAGCCGGACCTTCCTCTGGTTTCTTCTTGTATTGATCGTTTTCGCTGTTCGAAAGGATCTAGCCGGCGTCACCAGTCTCGTGCGCGCTATTGGCCTTTCCGAACACTGTTATGATCGGTTATTGCATTTCTTCCACAGTAATACCGTGAAGATCGATCAACTCGCTGAAATCTGGCTCTCCATTGTGATCAGCCTCTTTCCCGTTTACCTTGTCAATGGTAGGCCAGTCTTGCTTCTCGACGGCATCAAGAATTCCAAGGAGGGGCGCAAAATGCCCGGCGTGAAGTTTCTCCATCAGCAGTCCGAGTCTAACACCAAGCCTCAGCACATCATGGGGCACTCTTTCCAGGCCTTTGGTGTCCTCTGGTTGTGCCGGCAATGGCCGGTTTCTCCAATCCATTGAAAAGTATGAATCATGTTAATTGACCATTCAACATGTAGTAACCCACCGGCGTGTGGAGATGACAAAGCACGCGAAACGGAGCGGTCTGTCGAGTTGGCACACACATTCCGCACCCTGCCCGGCAATTTAGTGGCAATTCAGCTTAGATGGCGCAGTGTTAGCTTGTGTTCTTGTTTGGTGGATTTGGTTTGCTTGTGAAGATTGTTCCTTTTAGGCGCAAAGCGCGATTAGGTACTGTCCTTGCTCGTAAGATAGCGGGCTCGCGAGGCATCTCTCTCGTCCGCGACGCATCACCAGGATGCCTCTGAATTTGTGTATCATGATGAACGAGGTCGGGCGCTTCGTCGGCTTGCGATCCA
>JBLHHN010000249.1:0-9393 GCA_047616785.1 Verrucomicrobiales bacterium | reverse complement strand
TCCAATCTCGGTGCCTTTGGCATCGATAGCTTTGATGCGATCATCAATCCTCCTCAGGCCTTCATCATCGCCATCAGCTCCATCCGAAAGATGCCTGTCGTGGATGCCAATGATCAGATCGTCATCGGCCAACGCATGGGCATCGGCATGAGCTGTGATCATCGGGTCATCGATGGTGCGGTGGGCGCACAGTACCTTGCAGAGTTCCGTCGCCTGATCGAGAATCCGGCGTTGATGTTGCTCTAATCTATTCCTCAACCACCTTTTAAGTCATGGCCTACGACCTCATCGTCATCGGCGGCGGTCCTGCGGGATACGTCGGAGCTATTCGCGCAGCCCAGCTAGGCAGGAAAGTTGCCTGTGTGGAAATGGATCGTGCGGGAGGGACCTGTCTCAATTGGGGCTGCATTCCTACCAAATCTCTCCTCAAGAACGCTGAACTCTATCAGACACTCAAGCATCAGGCCGATCAGTTTGGCTTGAAGATCGAGGGGCTCAGCTACGATTGGGATAAAGTCATCGGCCGCAGTCGGAAAGTTTCCGATCAGCTCGCCGGTGGGATCGAGTTTCTCTTCAAGAAGAATGGCGTGGACTACATCCGAGGCGAAGGCACGCTTGTAGGTCCTGGCAAAGTTGCCGTGACCGACGTTGCGGGAGCGAAGACGCTCCATGATACCAAGCACATCCTCGTGGCGACCGGTTGTGTGTCTCGTCCTTTTCCTAATTTCCCTTTTAACGGCAGGTCCGTGATCGGAAGCAAGGAAGCGTTGGTCCTAGCAGAGCAGCCTAAGGAGATCATCATCATCGGCGCCGGGGCCATTGGAGTTGAATTCGCCTACTTCTTCAACGCTTTTGGAACCAAAGTCACGATGGTGGAAATGATGCCTCACATTCTTCCCGTGGAAGATGACGAGGTGAGCGTGACCTTGGAAAAGAACTTCGCCAAGCAAGGCATCAATATCCTAACGAATACCAAAGTCACCGGGACCGTGGACACCGGATCCGGTGTCGAGATTACGGTCGAAGGCAAGGAGACTCAGGTCCTCAAGGCGGACACGGCACTCATCGCGATCGGCGTCGCCCCGGTTCTTCCAGGTGGCATGGAGTTGAAGACGGATCGTGGCTATATCGTGACGGATGAGAATTACCAGACTAGCAAGCCAGGAATCTATGCCGTCGGTGACATCATCGGGCCACCTTGGCTCGCGCATGTGGCGAGTTGGGAAGCCCTCCAATGTGTGAATGGTCTCTTTGACAACCACACTCCGAAGAAAGTCGAAGTCTTCCCAGGCTGCACTTACTGTCATCCGCAGGTCGCAAGCGTCGGTCTCACGGAAGAGGCTGCCAAGGAGAAGGGCATCGCTTACAAAGTGGGTAAGTTTCCCTTCCAAGCTAGCGGCAAGGCCCAGGCAATCGGTGATACCGGGGGCTTTGTAAAACTGCTCTTTGGTGAGGAGTATGGCGAAGTGATCGGGGCACACATCATCGGCCCAGAAGCCACAGAGATGATTGCCGAGCTTGGTCTCGCCATCACGTTAGAAGCAACCAAAGATGATCTGGAAGCGACGATACACGCGCATCCCACGCTGTCGGAAGCGGTGCACGAAGCCACCTCTCAAGCATACGGCCACGCGATCCATATTCCTAACTAAATCCGGAGCCTCAGCCTTCGGATGTCTGCCCCTCTTCCTCAGCAAGTCTATCAGAACATTCGTTCGAATGTCTCTAAGGTCATCCATGGCCATGACGACGTTGTTAGGAAGTTGTTAGCCTCGCTCCTCTGCGGGAGTCACGTCTTGCTCGAGGACTTTCCGGGTACAGGCAAGACCACCTTGGCCAAGGCCATCGCGGGGTCCATCAAGGGGATGGACTTCAAGCGCATGCAATTCACTCCGGATCTCTTACCGTCAGATATCCTCGGCGTTTCTATCTTCGATCCGAAGAATCAGGACTTTCATTTCCATCCTGGGCCCATCTTTACCAATATCTTATTGGCAGACGAGATCAACCGCGCCTCTCCCAGGACCCAGTCCGCTTTGTTGGAGGCCATGGGCGAGCAACAGGTCACGGTCGAAGGAAAGCAACATCGCCTCTCTAGGCCGTTCTTTGTCATCGCTACCCAGAACCCCGTTGAGTTTCGTGGGACCTATCCCCTGCCAGAAGCACAGATGGATCGCTTCGGCATGCAACTTGCCCTTGGCTATGTTGAACGAATGGATGAGATTGCCATTCTTTCTGCGCAGCAAGGAGATCATCCGGTCGATACCCTCGCGCCCTGTGCTTCCCTCGCAGACATCGAGAACCTGATCCGTGCATCGGAAGAAATTCGTGTGAGCGAAGAAATCATGGGGTATGCCGTGGACCTCGTGGCGGCCACTCGCGATATCCCCGAGGTCCAACTCGCCGCCAGCCCGCGCGCTGCTCTCACATTGATGAAAGCCGGTCGAGCCCTCGCATTGTTCGATGGACGCGCCTTTGTCACGCCCGATGACATTCAGGAACTCGCTCCCGAAGTGATCGCACACCGACTCGTGCTGGATTCCCAAGCCAAGTTCTCAGGACTCACGGCCCGCCAGATCATTGATGAAGTTCTCGCATCGATCCCCGTACCGGCATAATCATTGCCGTTCCCTAACTTTTCTCGATCTTTAAGAGATTCGAATTGATTTCCGTCCCCAGATTGGAAACTGTGGACTGTCTAGAAATCCGAGTTTCCCTTGGTATATCTTCATGAAATTTCCAATTCTCAGGTTCGGTGTTGTAGGTTTGGTGACGGTCTTGATGGCAAGCACCGTCCCCGCCCACGTGGGTGAACACCCGTCTGTCCATGATACTGTTGCTGGCGTTGCCATTAGGCTTCGAGAAAAGTACAAGGAAGAGGAGCTCAAGAAGCTCAAGCCCTACGACGTTTACAAGATCCTGACGGATGAAGAACGCACGATCATGGGGAATGAGCACATCACCTTCAAAGTGAATGTGCCAGTGATAGTCTCTATTCTTCGTGATCGCACGATCAAGTCTGAGCCTTTCTGGATACGCGATCGTGACTTCGATCTCACCGGAGTCTTGTTGAAGATGGGCAACACGGAATTCGATACGTGGGAGAAAGAATTTGAACCTGGAGTTGTTGGGCTTGGCGTCAATTCCTTCGGCAAAGGACGGCACTACCTCATCACCTTGTCTCCCATTAATGAGGGCGATCGCATTCAGGTCTCCAGCATGTATCCAGCTGCACTTCGGTTAGGAGAATTCAAGAAGGATGCTAAGCCATATGTCGATGCCGATGACAAGTTGACGGAGGTTCCGGAAGAATTGAAGGATCAGCTGATGATCCGCACAGAAGCGCAGAGTGCGAATGATGCTAGACTGGTGGAGTATTTCCGATGGACGAATCATGTGAGTACGGAGAGCCCTGACCAGGTGTCACTGACATGGACAGGCGATCCTCAGACGACGCAGACTTTCCAATGGCGGACGAGCACCGCGGTGAAGCAAGGAGCCTTACTCTTTCAAAAGAAGGCGCTCCACAACCGATTCACTCCCAAGCCCCTAGAGCGAATTGAGGCGGTCACGCGCTCAATGGAAACGCTTAACATTATCAATGATCAGAAGATCCATTTACACGTCGCCGAACTGAATGGGCTCGATCCAGACACGACGTATGTCTACAGCATTGGTGATGGCTCTGAGGAAGGTTGGGCCGAGCTTGCGGAGTTCACGACCGCGCCGGCCGAGACGATGCCCTTCTCGTTCATGTACATGGGAGACGCGCAGAACGGGCTCTACCGTTGGGGGTCTTTGCTCAAGACAGCGCATCGTATGCGCCCGGATGCCTCCTTCTACATCATGGCTGGTGATCTGATCGATCGCGGTAATGATCGCGATGACTGGGATAGTTTTTATCATAACACCAAAGGCGTCTACGAACAGAAACAGCTGGTACCTTGCATTGGAAATCACGAGAATCAGGGTGGTCACCCGACCATGTATTTGGAGTTAATGAATTTGCTAGAAAATGGCCCTGAGGATGTTGAAAAGGAGCGGGCCTATTCCTTCGAGTATAGCAATGCGCTCTTTGTGATCTTGGACACGAACATGCCTCCCAGCTCGCAGACCGCTTGGTTGGACCGTACCCTCTCAGAGAGCAAGGCGACCTGGAAATTCGCCGTCTATCATCACCCGGCTTACTCCTCCGCGCCGGCTCGAGACAATGCCGATGTGCGCAATGAATGGGGTGCGATCTTCGACAAGTATCATATCGATGTGGCTCTGCAAGGGCATGATCATGCCTACCTCCGGACCTTCCCCATGAAAGGTGGCAAACGCGCTGCTTCGACAAAGGAAGGCACCGTCTACGTGGTCTCCGTTTCTGGAATGAAGATGTACAAGCAGGACAAACGCGAGTACACGGAGTTTGGCATGACCAACACGCCCACGTTTCAGGTCCTTGATTTGATGATTGATGGCAATCGCCTCGTCTACAAGGCTTACGACATAGACGGTAAGCTGCGCGACGAATTCACGATCGAGAAATAGGATCACGAGCATGCGATTCGGCGGGATCGAACGACTTTTCGGGAAAGGCTCGTTGGGCCGACTGGCCAAGGCTCACGTAGCGGTCATCGGCTTGGGCGGCGTGGGTTCATGGGCCGTTGAAGCACTGGCTCGCTCAGGTATTGGCGAACTCACATTGATCGATTTAGACGATGTCTGTGTGACCAATATTAACCGCCAGGTGCATGCGCTTGAAGCGACCATCGGTCTCTCTAAAGGCCGTGCCCTCGAAGAGCGACTGTCTCTGATCAACCCAGAGATCATCGTGCATGTGGAGGAAACATTTTTCAACACGACCAACGCCGAAGCTATCCTAGCATTGAAATTTGATTATATCATTGATGCTATTGATAGCACCCACGATAAATGCTTGCTTGTGAGTGAGTGCCGCAAGCGCCAACTCCCACTGGTTGTATCGGGTGGTGTCGGTGGCAAAAGTGATCCCTCACAAGTGGCCATTTGCGATCTCGGTGAAGCAACCAACGATCCCTTGCTCAAACGTGTTCGCCGGAAGCTGCGTCAGGAATATGGGTTCTCGCATGATCTCAAGGAGCCTTTCGGCATCCCTGCCGCCTTCTCGAAGGAGAATCCCGTCTTCCCCTGGGCCGATGGCAGGGTTTGCCAGAAACCTGAGCCCGGCTCAAGTTTGAGGCTGGACTGTGCCAGTGGCTTTGGCACAGCGAGCTTCGTCACGGGCGCGCTTGGCTTCGCTGCCGCATCGATTGTGGTTAAAAGCCTAACTCAATCTCTTCCCCGGTGAGGTCTATATTTGACCTTTCTCGAAGGTTAAATTGAAGTAGGGTGGGATATTAAAGAATACCGGGTAACGCTCCGGTCAGAAAATGAACGACTCGATCCAGCCCAGGCCGCATCGGCCAAACCGCCATTCGACGTTCCTTGATGAAGACGCCCATCTAGAGGTTCCCAGTGCGATGACCGATTCGCTTGAGGCTGTCTACCGCGCCCTGCTTACGGTCCAAGCATCGATGGAATCATCTTTGGAAAATCGCAGCCGTCCCACATGGGGGGCTGCGAAAGTCATGCTCAATTTCGCCGTAGATACCTCCATCTCGCACGACGCTGACTCGATCGAAGCATGCATGGTGTTGAGCCAGGATTTGTTAGGCAAGACTGTCCGTCTTTCCGAAGGCAAAGCTTTCGCTGCCATCGCGCATTCGATTCTAGAGTCGGCCTTGGTTTGTCTGGTCGATCCTGAAGCGCCCATGGAAGATGCTACCCGCTTGGGACAGAGTTTAGGGGTCATTATACTATCACTAAGAAATTACCAAGGCGCTCCTAGCAATCTGCGCCTCGAAGTGGCCTGTTGTTTGCGTGACATGTACTCCGCGTTTGCCTCATCGGACGTTTAGCCTAGGAAGCCTCCTTCACTGGTGATGATTCCAAGCTCGTTAAGGTACCGTTAGTAACCGCCGCTATCGTAATTATATCTCCCCGTATCGGATCTACACCGGGGTGTGATTCGATTGCATATGCCAGGAAGAATACTGGGTACATGAAATTTCGGATCAGAGCCGACCCAGCCATAGCCAGAGCCGAAGCCGTCGAGGGAATTTACGACTGTTCTACCGACAGAAGGAATGGGATTGCTAAGGAGCGATGACGCCTCGCAGTTGCCACCAGACGTGTGAATTTTTAAAATTCGTTCTGGTCGGATTCACGTTGGGATGTCGCGCCTAGTCTATTCTCTTCCAAAGTTAGGGGCCTTTCTCCCATGGGAGCGTCGGCCGTGTCCGCGTTGGGGTAGGCTTCACGTCTAGGGGTGGCAGAGAACGATGTAAAAGCACGGCGGCGAATGTGAGCGCGAAAGCAAAGAGTGTGAAGACCAGCCCGCTGGGAGTGCGGCCCGTCCATGTTTCCCAAGGCCAGGGGAAACGGAAGAAGGCCCAGTTGAGAAGGAAATACATCCAGACCATGATTACGAGAGACCATCGTGTGAATGATAGTCCGGCTTTCGTGGGATCCTTCGCGAACCTGATTGCAATGGAAGTCACGAGGAAAAGCGGGATCAAGAGATACACACAGATGCCGGCGACTTCGGGGATCTCGGGGATCGCCTCGGGCTTGTAGGCGAGCGCCTTCAGTGTCTTCCCGGCGATTGGGATGGCGACGATGGGCAGGGCGAAGAGGTAGGGCCACCATCTTCCTGCCATGATCCCAAGGATGGGTAGGATGCCCATCGTGATCGCAGGTTCAGCAAAGCGTGCCATCGGTCTGAATGGAATGAAGCCTTCGGTGACCACGGCGGCGATGTGGATGACTAGCAAGATGATTTCAGCAGCCGGTGTGAGGGTGATTTCCACCTCGGTAGACGTTTGCACAAGTCGATGGCGATTCCTCCACACGCCGTATGCGAGCACTGCGCCGAAGATACAGCCGAATGAGGTTTCCATCGCGTTCCACCAATTGATGTGTTGGGCGATGGGTGTCAGCCAGCCTTCGTCGAAGAAGGTAGGATGCCACGCATGGGCTGCTTGCACGCATTGACCTCCCGCAAATCCGAGCCCACCGGCGAGCACACCCCAAAGTGTGAGTTGCTGTGCCAGGGCGTCTCGTTTGATCAAGGTCACATAGAGCCAGAGCCCTCCGAGGGCGAATAGCAGGCCGCCCCAACGTTCGGGACGAGGTTTAAGGATACTGTCAGGCTCCCAGCGCCAGTGGTCTGAGAAATAGATCACTGGGAGGAGTCGATTCTCGGGATCGAAAGGTTTGTTCAGAAGCTCCACACCGCCTAACAAGAGGAGGACGGATACGCAGAGCAACACGGTGAGTTCCCAGGCGGAGTAACGTTTCTCACTGAGCCCGATGCCGAGAAATAAACCTGCGAAGCCGATCCAAAGACCGCCCTTGATAAAAAGCCCTAACAACCCCCAACGCAGGGCTTCGCCATTGCCGATGAGCGGCCCATCGTGCGTGAGTCCTACGGTTTGGCCATAGGTCATGGACCCGCCGAATGAGATTCCCAAAGCGATCATGGCCACGGCGCGAGCGGCCTGCAGAGAGGAGATGCGCGGGCAGAAGAGAAAGACCAGCACCAATCCGACGAGCACTCCGGCGATCATCGCTCCAGTTTCGTGGCCGTATTGTCCGCGGATGCCCCAACCCATGCCTCCAGCCATTGCGCAGAGAAGCATGGCGATGATGGGATGGGGAAACGAACTTTTCTCAGTGTCTAACACGAAGCTATCTAGCCCACAGAGTTGAGCAGCGTCGATCAAATAAACACAAGCACCACGGCTGCGCTGAGCGCGGTGGCTCCGAGTAAGCGTGTGCGCATAGTGGCGTGGCCGTGGTGTCTCTCCTCATTGCCAAACCAATGCCCGACGACCCACACAGCAAGGACACTCCAAAGCCCGCGTAAGTTGTAAATCACATTCACCGCGGTGCCGTCTTGAAAGACTGCCAGTGTCGTGACTAACACCATGGCTTGAGCCGCCATGAAGACCGAGCCACCCATGAGGGATTTCCATTGGAGACGCGTGATGGTGGCGAGAGATCCTGTCGACAAAGGAATGAAACCTAACGAAAGCGTCGCGGAGAGGAGCATGGTGATGGGCAAGAAGCGGCCGGCGCCCCAGGCGGGTGCCCATTTCATGATCAAGACATCAAAGAGCGCGTAGACCGCGCCAGCAAGTAAGGCGAGGATGATGGTGCGTCCGACATGCGCTTGCCTGCGCGCTGGTCCACGATGTAGCAGCGCGATGCCCAAACAACTCAATGTGGCGGCCACCCAGAGAGCGGGTTTCACAGAAGTCGCGAGCAACCATGTCATGAGGAAGGCGACGAGGATGAGCTTGATCCCCATGACCGGCGTGACGATGGAGACATCTCCTTTCTCCAAGGCAAGGAAGGTCAAGACCTGCCCACTGACAAACAAACCAGCCACGATCAACGGTTGCCAAAGCATCGACCATCCAAGAAAGGTGCCGCCCATGGGCCACAATGCTAGAAATGCGAGACCGGTGAAGCCGTTGCAGATCAGCGCGGTGCGCCAGGGGCCGACGCCTCGAGAAGCGGCTTGCTTGAAGAACAAGGCTGCCGTGACGTAGAGGAGGCTGCTGAGCAATGGCAGGAGCAGGTGCACGGCGCTGATTCGTCCAATCTGGCAAGGATGCAAGCCTTGGAAACGTCGTTGGCAAGGGACGATTGTTTCGAAAGAATGAACCGATGCCGTTCCCGAAAGCGACTAGAGCGTGAGCGCTGATGAAGAAAGCCTCTGATAGAATCGCCGATGAATTTCTGGTCCTAAGGGCACAGGAAGGCGATCGTTCTGTGCTTGATGCTCTTCTTAGACGTTCACAGCGTCGGCTTTGGCAATTGGCGAGGCAATGAACGAGTGATGACACCGCTGCTCACGACGTCTTGCAAGAGGCTCTCTTAGCGATCGTCCGTCATATTCGCAAGTTGAAGGACGCGGCAAGTTTTCGAAGCTGGTCCTAGGGTATCGTCTCACACAAAGCACACGACTGGATTCGCCTCCAGCAACGTCAGCGCAAAGTGTCCGCGGCTGTAAGAGAAGAGGCCGAGAACGACGTGGAACCTGAAGATGCGGGTGATCGGGTCCGCGCAGGTTTGGAAAAGTTGCCTCCCGATCAATGTACGATCCTGACGCTTTTCTATTTGGAAGATATGTCCATCGCTGAGATCGCCGCGTCGCTCGTTATCCCAGGAGGCACCGTCAAGTCACGGCTCTTCCAAGCTCGGAATCACTTGAAAGCCATCCTGTTGAAATCGAACCACTAACAAACACATGCTATGAATAAGAACGAACTAGAGAATGTTGATCACCTCATCCGCGAAGCGCTCGACCAGAAGAACACC
>JBLHHN010000248.1:0-9437 GCA_047616785.1 Verrucomicrobiales bacterium | reverse complement strand
CTCACCCATAGCTGCAAATCGTCGACATGAACAATTTTTCGAAGTTCCGGGATTGAAGGAGCCAGTGTCAGGGAACCGCAGTCGGTGGAATAAAAAGCCCTCTTGGGGACCGACCAGGATTCATGAACCGCATACACTTGCGCTGAGGAAGCCTGATCTGAGAACGATTGAGAAAGCCGTCCACAGTGAAATTAATCTAGGTCCGATTGAGGGCGGTCTCGACCGACACCAGGAGTTCGCGCAGATTGGGCGGTGAAGTGGTTCTTTGTTTATAAATTTCCTTTTGCTAGTGTGTGATTATCTAGAACAACGCCTCCATCGTGACTTCGGTCGCGATTAGTTCGTGGAACCACGCATTCTTTGTGCATCCGTAGGTGATCAACATCACGGGTAAGATGGAACTGCGGGTGTGGGTGATCTCTCGGAAGACGTGGAACTTTCGGCGGAGCTCTTCGGCGTAACGTTTGTTGATGGTGAAGACGTCTTCGGAGAATTTCATCTCGTAGAGGTTGATGCAGCCGTCGGCACGGTCTAGCAGCCTGTCGATCTGGGCGCCAGGTAGCTCACTGCTTTTCTTCGGAATGTGCACCCAGCTCGAAGTTTCGGCTTGCACACCAGCGATGCCGAGGGCCTGTCCGATCTTGTCTGTGTGACGATGACAGAGGCTTTCAAAAGCGTATCCACTCCAGGCTCGCCAGGCTGGAGTGTTTCTCACGCTGAGCCAATAATCGACCTTCTTGTGCTTACGAGATGTCATCCACTTGAGATGAAAGTAGGAGAACTCATCGATCAGACGATAAAGGGATTCTTTGCGGGCTCTTCCTTGTCCTGATATTTGTTCGATGAATCCAGATTCCTCTAGCTCTGTCAGAAACTTGGTGAGCGTGCCGCCTGAAGGAATCTCAGCATTTGTGAGTAGGTTCTTGCGGGTTAGGCCAGAGGGCTTGGAAGCAAGCTCCTTGACGATGGCGACATGACGATCGTCGTTGTCGAAAAGTGATTTGAAGACTTGCTCAAGCTCCTCGCGCAAGGGGCTCTCAGGTCTGAAACAAAGACAATCCATGTTCTGAGCCACAGAATGGGCAGGATCGATCTCCTTCAGATAATGCGGAACGCCACCAAGAGCCATGTAGAGTTCAAGGATATCCTTGCGTCCCCACTTGGCATGACGCGATCTGACATAGTTCTCAACCTCACCCAGTGTGAAGGGAAGCTGACGCACACGACGTGTGACTCGATTGTGTAAACCACCTTTGTTCCGGAGCACGTTCGAAAGCATCCATGACGCGGCTGACTCACACACCACCACAATCAATCGACCCTGTTTCGACGCCCAACTGTTCCAGAAATGTTCAAAGGCTTGGAGGAAGCGTGACCTTGGGGATGCCAACCACGGCAGCTCGTCGAAGAAGAGCACCTCCCGCCGCTTCGAGCGTTTCCGCTTCCAGGATTTCTCAAGGAGCTGAATCAACAACTGAAAGGCGTCCTGCCAGGAACGCGGAATTTCGGGCGTTGTCGTGGCAAGACCTGAAGCAACCAACGTCGTGGTGAAGCTATTCAGCTGATCAGAAAGCGCCGCGCCGTAGGAACCCGTCGTCTCAAACCTCATGAGCTCTTCGAAATGCCTTCGAATGAGAAAAGTCTTCCCGATTCGCCGCCTCCCATAGACGGCCACCAACTCGGGTTCACCCGACTTCGAGAGGCGGTCAAATCTCTCCTTATAGACATCCCTACCAACGAGTTACGTCATTTTATTCAGTTATGAGTAGGGATTTAAGTCAGCCAAATGTCCTGGAAAATCGGAGATTTGGCTGAGTTAAATGATGAGCTTCTACTCGAAAGTCGCGGTGACCGTGACATCATCACCATCCAGAGGAAGTGACATTTCGGTGGCATTGCCAGTGAGTGCGCCGGACCAACCTGTGAAGGTGGAGCCTTCGTTAGGGATGGCGTGGAGGGTGGGGGCGAGGTCTTTGAAGTAGACGCCACTCCATGAGACTTCGGGTAAGGTGAGTGTGTTGATGACGACCGTGCCTTTGTTAAAGTCATTGATCGCGATGTTGATGTTCGCGGTTCCGTTAGAAAACTTGAAATGTTCCATAAGCTGCTGGCGCAATTGATCGGGCCGGGCGAGGCCGAAGGCGCGCATGACTTCGACGTTTCGTTCCCAATGCTCCAGGTTGAGCGGTTCGTCTTCTTCCTTGTGGGGGAGACCGAAGCCGCGCTCTTGGATGGCGGCCCAACTCCAACGCTCTAGGTGACGGGGGATCTCTGGGCGAATGACGGCAGCCATGGCATCAATGCGTGCCATCACCCGATCGCTGGACCAAAGGTGATTGAGAAGATCGGCGCAGCGTTGAATGAAGCGTTCGCGGAAGACATCGCTTTCTAACATCTCACGCAAGAGCAAGGTGCGCCCACCGGCATTAGGCCAACCGGTTCCATTGCCGCTGGGATTGGTGTGGAAGGTGAACATGTTCTCGTAGTCCGAGAAATCACGTTTCATCGCGGGAAGGTAGACTTCAGGCTTCCAGAGATTGAAGGCGTAGTCCTGATCATAGACAAGCCAGCGGAAAGTGCCGCCATCGGTTTGTGGACGCCAGCATTTGATATTTCCAATATCGAAGTTCTGGCCCCAGATCACGGTTAGGTTGTAGTCGATGAAGTTATCGATATCGAGGTAATTCTCTTCGACGAACTGATAGTGTTCAGGGTCGTTCATGTTGTTGGCTGTGAGATAACTGCGCATCTGACTGTAGGTGGATGCGGAACCCGAGTTGGCCGAGCCGTAGCCCTCGATCAAATCGACCTCGTCGCCATGTACGCCGTGATTGGACTCGACATAGTGTTCTGTGAGCTTCTCGCGGATATTGTAGATTCCCCAGTAATCGCCATTCAGATAGAGCACGGCAGGACGATAGCCCTGCGTGTCCATGCCAGCCTCGCGCGAGAAGCTTTGCACCATGGCATCGCGAAACATGGTGAAATTGCAATTCACAAAGTAGCTGCCATGCGAAACGGGCGGCGAGAAGGCCTTGATCTCCGTCCGTGGAAACGTGAGCCAGTTGCTTTGATTATCATTTCCCGAATTCCGCAGGACGAAGGATTCAAAAGAATCAATGTCTTTGTCAGGGAAAAGCTGATGACGGATCTTGCCAAAGCCATATTCTTGCCGAGCGAAGATGGCCATCGATTTCTGCGCGTAACCCCGTGACCCCCAGCCACCGAAGATCTTCACGCCGACGTTCGTGGCGAATCCTTGGTCGCCATCTGGTTCGAACATCTCGATGCTCGCTTCAATCTCGCGATCCGTTTTCCAGGCGTTTGACGAAGAGTAGGGAAAACTTCCACTAACACTGCCGTTTGCGGAAATAGCGGATCCCATTCCATAGAGAAAACCGTCCCTGAAATCGAAATGTTCCGGCTCCGTTGCCATCGAGAGAATGGGCAGCTCGTGATCGGCTCCGACGAGATACGTCGTCGTTATCGTGCGGCTATTGTATCGACCGATCACCTTGGCACGAATGACAGTCGTCTGATCGATAACAATGGGCTCCGTATACAAGGTGGAATTGCTGACGAAGAGGCTGTGAAACGGCTCCGCTCCATTCGTGGTGTAGCGAATAACATCCCCTTCCAAGGCTGGCACGATCGTGACAGTGACCGTGTCTTCATAGACACCACCAGCCACAGTGAAGCGCGGCACTTGAATGAAGGGATCCGGCGCGCCGAAGAGGAATGCCGTGTTGGTCTTGCCTGGCGAGGTTCGTTTCGGCTCATACTCATACAGGGTATCGGCGTCGGTGGGAGAGCGACCGATCGATTCATCTCCGGCCAATGGACCGGGATCGAGCCGATCGACCACTTGCCCTTCGGGTGTGGTGAGAATGACAGGCTCCGTGCCATTGCCCAGACTGAAACTCGCATGTGTTTCCCCTGCAGGGATTTCGTCATCTTCTTTTCCGGAAGCAAAGACGACGAGGAAGGCGCCCGGCTCCAAGAGGGTGTTGTTAGGAAATAGCCATTTCCCTAGACGACTCTCATTATCGGTCAACCCGTAGCCGCTGAGATTCGCCACGTTCTCACCGGTGTTCTGAAACTCGATCCAGTCTGGATAATCCCCAGCGCCATCAGCCAACGCATTCTCATTGTTCGTCATGACCTCGCTGATGATGACTTTGACAGTGCCATTGTTCGAAACGGGCGGACCTTGGATGCGAAAGAAGCCGATCAGCTCGGGGGCCGTTTCTGTCGAGGCTTGAAACTGTCCGGCACCCAAGGCGGTGATCTCAGCAGTACGCGGTGTCCAGCTCCCACCTTCGAGGTCCGCCGAATATTCTAAAGCGTGACCGTCAGCCCCTTCCGCATCCTGAAACGTGAGAATGACTTGGGTAGGCTCACGTTCGATGGAGAGGATCTGAAGCCCTCCGTCTTGAGCCAAGAGTGAGCTGCTAAAAAGTGTGGCAGCGAGGGCGATGAGGAAACGACGCATGCCTCAACTGTATGGAGATGTTCCTCATGGCGCAACGCTTCCTATGTGGATTCACTTGCTTCATCCGTGCTCTCCGCTAAGTCATGGCATGCGACTGATTCGCGTAGGAGCGGGAGTGGTCAACCAGACCGCGCTCGATTGGCAAGGGAATCAAGACCGGCTTCTAGCCGCGATTGAGGAAGCCCGTTCGATGAACGTGCAGGTGTTGTGCCTGCCGGAACTTTCGGTGACGGGCTACGGGTGTGAGGATGCGTTCTTCAGCCCAGATGTGGCGAAACGCGCTTTGGCGGCTTTGCCGGCGTTGGCCAAAGCATCTCAAGGGATGCTGACGGCGGTCGGTCTGCCCGTGCTTTATCAGGGGGCGCTCTACAATGTGGCGGCACTGTTAGGGGGTGGCGAGATCCATGGCATGGTGGCGAAACAAACCTTGGCCGGTGATGGCATTCACTACGAACCTCGCTGGTTCAAGCCCTGGCCTGCAGGTGCTGTGCGTTTGTTAGAAACCGGTGACGAGGCCATTCCCTTTGGCGATTTGCTCTTTGATTGGGACGGGATCCGGATTGGATTTGAGATTTGTGAGGATGCGTGGGTCGCGCAACGCCCGGGCTCGTCCTTGGCCAGGTGTGGAGTAGATATTATCCTCAATCCCAGCGCCAGTCACTTCGCTTTCGGTAAGCATCGTGTTCGTGAGCGCTTTGTCTTGGAAGGTTCTCGTGCGTTTCATACGAGCTATGTTTACACGAATTTGTTAGGCAATGAAGCTGGCCGTGCCATCTATGATGGTGGGCCGATGATCGCGACAGGCGGTCAAATTGTGGCCAATGGCACGCGCTTTTCCTTCAAACGCCAGTTCGTCATCGCCGCCACGGTCGATGTGGATCTCACACGCATGCTACGCGTGCGTTCGGTGGGTGCGCAGAGCGAGCTCGACTATGATGAAGATGACGTGGTGCGTGTGCCGATCGCCTTTTCCGAGCCGAAACTGACACTTCCAGAATCTGAGGGACCGCGTCAGTATAGCAAGGAAGAGGAATTCACTCATGCGATGACTCTGGGCTTGTTCGACTACATGACGAAGAGCTGGTCGCGTGGGTTTGTCGTGTCGCTCAGTGGCGGCGCGGACTCAGCGGCTTGCGCAGCGTTGGTCGGATTGATGGTGGATCGTATAGAGTTGGAGCTGGGCCGCAAGGCGTGGCCAACGTTGGCATCCTACCTTGGATTCACGGAGAAGACTCTACTGACAGAAATCAAGAAGGAGCTTCTCTTCTGCGTGTATCAAGCGACGAAGAACAGTTCAGACACGACTCTGAACGCCGCGAAGGCCGTGGCCAAGGTGTTTGGGGCTCGTTTCTCACTCTGGCAGATTGACGATCTGGTGAGCCGCTATCGCGAGATGGTCGAAGGAAGTCTGGAGCGTGAACTCACGTGGGAGACGGACGACATCACCTTGCAGAACATCCAGGCGCGCGTCCGTGCGCCTGGGGTGTGGATGCTAGCGAATACCTTGAACGCCCTTCTCGTCTCGACGAGCAATCGTTCGGAAGCGGCGGTGGGATACGCGACCATGGACGGCGATACGTGCGGCGGACTCAGTCCTATCGCTGGGATCGACAAAGCCTTCCTGCGCCAATGGCTAAACTGGATGGAAACGAAGGGAAGCGATGATTTCCCGCCAGTGCCGGAGCTGAAAGCGATCAATGTGCAAGCGCCGACCGCGGAGTTGCGGCCGTTGGAGCAGACTCAGACAGATGAGGCCGATCTCATGCCTTATCCTTTGTTAGACGCGATCGAGTGTTCCGCCATCCGCGATAAGCGATCGCCGCATGAGGTCTTGCTAGAGATGACCGAGAGATTTCCTCAGTACGACGAGGAGCAACGGCAACTCTGGGTGCGACGTTTCTTCCAGCTCTGGAGCCGGAACCAATGGAAGCGCGAACGCTACGCGCCGAGTTTCCATCTGGATGACAAGAACCTCGATCCTAAAACTTGGTGCCGTTTCCCGATTCTATCTGGTGGATTCAAGAAAGAGCTAGAGGATCTGACAAAGTAGCACGGCCTTCTAGACTGTGCGGGTCAATGCCAGGAGGCTGTGGCGCTTCGCGAGTGATTTCAAGCTAGAAGCCTGAGCTACTTTAGGGCTGGGTGATTTCGACTTTTCCTGGTTTTGTTAGGGGATGCTCTGAAGTGGAGCTGTCTGGCCAGCGCACGGACACCTTGGCGGCAGGATCATCGGTCACACTGGCAAAGAAGAGCTGATTGCTCGATTGCGAGAGGTAACCGCCGCCTGCGTAGAGTTCGGCTGTCTGTTGGCGACCGTTCTTGGACCATACGGTGACGCGGGCTCCGATGGCTTTTCCATTGCCTCCTTTGACCTTCAATACGATGCTCAAAGGCTTGTTGGTCGCCTGATTGCCTAACTGATTCTCGAATAGCTGGGCAGTGCCATCGTTCACGCCGATCAGGAAATCGACCCACCCGTCATCGTTGATATCGATGGTGGCCAAGCCTTTGGCATCGCCAGGAACAACGAGGCCACTTTGGTTAGGCCAAGTCGGTTGGAAGTTGCCTTTGCCATCACCTAGCAAGAGAACACTGAGGCCGCCTGCCATTTTGCCAGTCTCGCGCTGAGGGGTGAAGAAATTCTGCACCAAGTAGATGTCCGCATTGCCATCGCCATTCACTTCCGTGGCCACGACGCCGAATCCGGGCGCGATCTGTGCGAGATCAGGCAGAGGTTGGAGCTGGAAATGGCCACTTCCATCATTGAGGAGAATGGAGGAGGAAAGAGTGTTGGCCTCGAAGACTTGCGCCTGTTCCAAGGCGGTGTTCGTGTAGATCTCTGTGAGAGAAGCCGAGGCGAAGTCGTGGTAGGTTGGAAACTTCTGCTTGAGGAAAGGCATGGCATTCTGCGAACAGCTCTTCCCTCGCAGCGGTAGGATCTCGCCACCGATGACCTTGGCCTCAATGATCTGCGGGCGTTGATCATCGCCGAAGGCTCCGTAGTAGAGCCGGCTGGGCATCGCCGCCGTGGGATAGTACTTGGTGTTGTGCCCGAAATTCGTCACCACGTAGTCGATGTCACCATCGTTGTCGAAGTCCCGACCGGCGATGCCATTCCACCATCCTCGATGCTCTGATAGACCTGCCGCAACGGTGGCATCTTCCAAGGTTCCTTCGCGATTGAGGAAGACCCGAATGGGGCCCCACTCCGTGGTCATGAGGAGATCGATCCAGCCATCCCCATTGACGTCGGACCACAAGGCATTGGTCGCCATTTCCAGGGTCCGAAGCGCAGGCGCCGCGGTATCCGTCACGTCGGTGAATTTCGGTTTGTCAGGACCCTCGGCGTCGTTGCGTAGGAGGACACTGCCAGGGCTAAGCGGATACTGCCCAGGAAGGACGCGGCCGGCGATAGCGAGATCGAGATCGCCATCGCGATCCATGTCCGCGACGGCTGCACCACTACCACTTATCTGGATATCGGGCAGTGCAAAGGAGGCTCTCGAGAACTGACCCGGGCCAGATTGAAGGTAGAGCCGATCTCGCAAGCGGGTGTCGTTGTCTCCCTGCTCAACGCTGCCGCTCACGACATACCAGTCGAGATCGCCATCGCCGTCGGCATCGAAAAGCAACGGTGCCATGTCTTCGGACGGCATCTCTTGTTCTGCTATCTTCAGGTAGCCCCAAAGAAATCGGCTGTTGTCTCTGAAATGAGCGTGCGGCTTCTCGCCACGAGCGGATCCGATGACGAAATCGTCTTGACCATCCCCATTGATATCCGCCACGGCGATGCCAGGGCCTAATTGTGAGAGCTTGTTAGGAAGCAGTGGCTGTATTCGGAAATCATCGAACGGGTTCTCCGTGTGCTTGGCCAAGGTCAGATCATCTCTCAAGGCGAACATGGGTTCGGCGACGGGTCTGCGCTGGACTACGGATTGGTTAGGCTCAGCAATGAGCAGGTGGCTGTTCGCTTCGACTCCTGTCAGGGTCTGCTGAGTTCCCGACGGCCAAGTGATGGTCATTTCATCAATGATCGCCGCTTCACCAAGCCCGAAATGAAGCACAGGCTCATTGGAAGAGAGGAAACCCGTAGCTGGATTGAGCACGCGCGTTTGGGTATGCGTGCTGACACGAGCGGCGACTTTGGCGCCGATGCCATGCATATTCTTACCCAGACCACGCAACGAGATCACGACGCGAGAAGAGGCATTGCCACGATTCCGATAAACACTCACATTTTCATTGAGATTGGCCACGACAAGATCAAGGTGCCCGTCCTTGTCAAAGTCCGCCCAGGCCGCAGCGTAACTCATGCCGTCATGGTTGAGCCCCCAGGCGGCGGCTACCTTATCAAACTGAAACCCATTGCGATTGCGGAAGGCAGCGTTGGGTTCGGTGCGTCGCGGTTTGTCCTTCAGATAGGACCATTCTTCACGCCCCACGTAGCCGTTTTGGTTCATGCCCATGTCAGCATTGGTCAGTTCAGCCGTCATGCCATTGGTGATGAAGGCGTCCGTAAGCGTGTCATTATCGAAGTCTGCTAGTTTGACTGCCCAAGACCAGTCCGTGCTCGCGAGACCACTGAGATGCGCGCTTTCCATGAAACGTCCCGTTCCGCTATTGATGAAATAGGCGTTGCGCATGAGCTGACGCGGCTCGGATTCATCCATGAATTGGGCAAACTTGGACATGTCACCCATGTTCAGCTTTTCCTTGTAGTGCGTGGTTGAAGACATGTCTAACACCACCATGTCCATCAAGCCATCGTTGTTCATGTCGGCGGCATCGCTGCCCATGGAGAACCACGGCGTGTGCGGGACCACGTCCTGAATCACATCCTTTAAAGTACCATCTCCCTGGTTCTGATAAAGCCGATCAGGGTCCTTGAAATCATTGGAGACGTAGAGATCGAGATCGTTGTCTTGATCGTAATCGATCCAGGTGG
>JBLHHN010000247.1:0-9497 GCA_047616785.1 Verrucomicrobiales bacterium | reverse complement strand
GATCGGTGGGGCACTTGAGGTCACGCCGTTTGTCCAACTTCTTTTCGATCCAGCTCTGAATCCTAACGAAGACTTATCCGCTATCTTCGGGTTCCGCGCGAAGGTGGCGTTCTAACTAACGAGTTATTTCCAAACGCGTCCCCAATAGATTGATTTCCGCTGTGCTAGGATTTCTTGATTGGCTTCGTGGATAGCATTCCTCACGAGATCAGTGTACACTCTCACGGGATCTTTGCCCTGCTCTTCCGCCTGTCGACGCACGTCTGACGGGTGAATAGGCGACAGGAAATCGACATGCCATTTGGTCGGTAGTGGCACAGGCAGCAAAGGGAAGGTTGGTGTGATGGGGACGAAGGGCCATTCCAAATACTTCTTCAGCCATTTCCACTCGATTTTACCAAGGATCGGAAAAATCTCAGCGCTGCCGACGATTGCGAAAGGAACCACTGGAACATCGAATTCCAGGGCGAACCGGGCGTAGTCGGGGCGGCCGAAACGCCCCAGGTCGTAGACTTCTTTATACCTCTTAAAGGTACCTCGGATTCCCTCAGGATAGACTCCCAAAAGCTCACCCGACTCAAGCACACGTCTGGCATTCTCTTTACAAGCTATCAGGGTAGCCATCCGTTGAAAGAACAAGCCTTGGAAGGGAAACTTCGCCAGGGTAGGATGAATCAGAAATCTCGAGCGACGCCCGATATTGCGGTAGATGAGATGAAATATCATCACGGCATCCAGTGGCATGAATCCGCGATGAGGGCCGACCATAATGGCGCTGCCCTCGGTGGGGATATTCTTGAATCCCCGGCTTTCAATTCTCCAGTAGGCCTTCTCCGCTAGACGAAACGTTGTTTTGCCGTGTCGGGTGAAAAACTCTTGGTCCGAACCAAACCCGTCAAACTCTGGCCAGTCTTCGGGAACGTTGGCCCCGGCCTCGGTCAGCGCTTCACGACTTGACATTTGCAGGCCAGTGTCTGCTGCCAATTTCTCGCCTGAGATCGTCCAAGGGTACCTGAAGTATTCGATCTCGTCCGTGGTCTTCACCCGATCCAGAAATTGGAAAAGGATTGGTCGGAAAACACGTTGGATGACCCTGGGAATACCTATGGAGCGAACGCCCAACGCCTTCAAAGCAGGAAGCAGTGGAACCACGTCTTCGGGAGCAAGGTTGTAGATGCCCTCCAGATTTCTTTCAGATGCGTGTCGGACGGCTGCGGCCAATCCAGTGACGCTCACGAATTGCAAAGGAGGATTGAATCCGGCGCAGCGGACGAGCCAGCCGCGTTTGATCACGCGGTCGATGAAGCAGTTACCGTCGCCACCAATAAGAAACGGGCAACGAATGACCGTCAGCCTCAGGCCAGGTGCGGCCTTGATCTCCTCCTGCACGGTTTCTTCGACCAGTTCCCACCAGCTTGCGTAATGATTGATGATAGCTGGGCGCTTCTTCGCTTCCTCAGAAACGAAACCGATCAAGTTGTGATCCGGCCCAATGATCGCACCACTGGAGATGAGAATCACCTTGTCGACAGAGCGCGCGACCATCGTTTGAAGCGCTTTCTTCAGCATGGCGATTCGTTCTGGGCGATCTATCTCCGGTGCTTCACCTGGAGAGATGACCACGAGATTCAGATGAGCGGTTTCGACTTCAGAGGATCCAAGAGAAGTAGACTTAGCAACGGATCTGCCTGCAGACTGGCTCATCTCATTGGCGATTGTGTCTCCAACAACTGTGTCCTGCGACAGGACGAGCGTGCGAATTTGTTCTGTTTCCCCCATTCTATTGCGACGCTGCAAAACCTACTCATTCATAGCAAGGATGGAGTCCACAATGACACGATTTTCTCCTATGCCGCCAACGTCGAGACCTATAGTGTTATGTCCAATGATACGCATGCTGTGACTGAACCATCCACTATCAGCACATTCGCGTCCGCCAACCCCGAGTTTATGTTGGAAGGTTTCGACTGGGAAAAGGACCGGGGAGCTATTGGTTTCCTCATTAACCAGATGTTGCCCTTAGAATCGTTGGTTCCAGACATCTATAGCGAATGGCGGCTGGTGGTTCGTGATGCACTGGGGTATTTGGGATCCCATCTGTCGCCTGATCGGCTGAGGCCAAAGTTGGTCGAACAGATGCAGCTGCCCTCAGACCTGCCTCTGGAGAAGCGTCTGATGATCCTTATTCAGCAGATGCCGAGTATGCAGAAGATCGGGCAGACGGTGGCCCGCAATCGTAACCTGAATGCTAGTTTCCGCGTAGAGCTAAGCCGGTTGGAAAATACTATCGATGATGTGTCTTCGGATGACATTCGTAAGATCATCGAGAGTGAGCTTGGAGATCTTGTGGATTCCTATTCCATCGAGGTCGAAAGTGAAATCCTGGCAGAGGCAAGTGTTAGTGCGGTGATAGGGTTCACTTGGGTGCGCCCGGAATCGAGACAGCGCGAAAAGGGAGTCTTCAAAGTCCTGAAACCTCACGTTCGGAATCATTTATCCGAAGAGTTGGGGATCCTGAGTGAGCTCGCAGAGTACTTCGATGCGCATAGGGATCGGTACGGACTGTCCGAGGTGAATCTGAGTGATGTGTTCAACGATGTTCGACGGCTATTGGAGATGGAAGTCGATTTTTCCAATGAGCAGGCCACTCTCGTGACGGCGGCTAGGCGATACCCCCAGGCATCAGGCATTCGGGTACCGAAGCTGATCGAGGTCTTTTCGACGCCACTAGTCACCGCGATGAGTGCGGAGCATGGGATCAAAGTCACCGAGGCCTTTCGTTCCGTTGCAGACCGCTTCAAGCGGCGGCAAATGGCCACACGCCTCATTGAGGCGCTCGTTGCGATCCCTCTGCTTTCGCCGGATGAGGAGTCCGTGTTTCATGCCGACCCTCATGCGGGTAACCTCTTTGTTGACGAGGAGAAGCAGGAGTTGCTGCTGTTTGATTGGGCACTGACAGCGAAGTTGAGCCGTCTCGAACGACGTCGGATATTGTTATTTCTGACAGCCGTCACGCTGCGCGATCGGCGGTTGATCACGCGCGCCGCGGCCTCCCTTTGTGAGAATGACTTGGCTCAAGACGCCGGAAGAACTCGGATCTTGCGTGATCAAGTGCGCGCTTTCCTCGAGAAGCTACCGCAGCTTCGGGTGGCAGGCGTGACCGATGCTCTGTCACTCTTGGATCAACTGATTCGCGCTGGTCTAACGTTCTCCACAACGCTTGTGGTATTTCGAAAGATGCTCTTTACCCTTGATGGCGTGCTTAACGATGTCGTGCCGGGAATGCGAATGGATCCCACTCTCATTTGGTATCTTACCGAGCAACGCACTAAATCGAGTGCCTTGTTTCAGTGTTTTTTCGATGCGCCGACTGGCGAGTTCGAGTTTCCCCTTTCGCGATTCGACGAGATGAAGGTCGCATGGAGCGCGCAGTTCTATTGTCTCCGCGCGTTTCTTCAGGCGCAAAGGCGGGTTCGAGGGTTTGGAAAAAGAAAAAGTTAGAGCTATTTATTGCAGCGTCTGGCATTGGTGCCCGCGTAGATCGCCACACAGTAGGGGACACAATAAGTCAGCAGCAGTTTCGTTAGGCTCACTGATTCCCAGTCACCCGCCAGGATGGCTGGTCCCTGATTGATAAGATTCAAGATCGTGCCAACGATGCAGCCGATTTTGAGACTGCTAATTTGAAGTGGGCGGATTCTTGCCGTGGTTATCCAAGTCTTCATTTGTGCCATTGTGAAAATATGTAAAAACAAATCTCTAAACCGTGATTCTGCAATACAAGAACCAACAGAATTTTCCAATGTCGAGCATGGCCAAGCGACTTGACGGCCTCCCTCGTGCGTTCTAGGCTCCGACTGGCGTCGCAGTCAGATTTGCAAATACTGAGAGGCTTCCGAAACCAAAGAATGGAATTGCTATGAGTATCTCAGCGAAGGCGAATAAGAAGGGGATTGAAAAGAAGAGCTTTGAATTAAGTCGCGAGGACCTCGATGTTGTTGACGGAGCAGAGCGCGCTTTGATCGCAGCCGTCGAGCTTAAGCGCTGGTGGGAGCAAGTTGATAAGGCAGGCTCTTATCAGAGCAAGTTCAAGGAAGCGTTTGTTCACTTGCGCCCTGAGGACCACAGCTTTGGGTTTTTCGAGGAAGCAGACCTCGCAAGTGGCAAGACCAAGGTCATTGGCAACGTCCAGCAGCAGCTTTACCACCGCCCGAAGTCTGGTACGCCGAAGTTCGTTGCGGAACAGATCCGCGCATTTGTTCTGCACTATTTCATGCGGACCAGCGTCTACCGAACCCCGCAGCCTCAGCCCGAAGGCGAGACGTCTTCGAGCGCGCTGAAGCACCTGAGCCAATTTCCAAGTGCCGAGGACTACAAGTTGCAAGGCTTTGGATACGAGCAGCGCTACTACAAGGAGCGTGCTGCAAGTGACGTCGGCAAGTTCATCGATGAGAACCAGAAAGCCATCATCGACCTGAACGATCTGAAGGCCAATTATGAGTGGGTGGTCATCCGTAACCCTATTGTCGATTTCCAGATGAACTTACGTCCTCTCGGTGTCAAAGGACCAGATCTGGCTCTGCCTGTCCCCTGGGCGGCAAACTGGCTGGTGATGTCGCCGGATACCATCACCATCGACGATAATCCAGGCGACGGCCTGCTCGGACGGTATGGTATCGGCTACGCTTTCATGAAGGATCCTGGTAAGCCGGGCATGTTTGCCTATGGCCCTGGCCAGCTTGAGCCAGCACTGCAGACCATTGTTTGGGAGGTGCACGACAATGGCGACGTCACCGTCCGTATGTGCTTCGTATCTGGCGCACCGAAGGCCTTCCTCAATGTATCGGCAAACCCTCTTGACTGGGGATTCATGGCCACCGACCTGCTCACTGCTGGGCAGTTCTCGGGTTTCCTTGCGCCGTTTCGCCGAGCGGCCAACATGCTTCCGCTCTCAGCCATCAAGTTTGACCCGGTGTATCCGGCGGTCCGCGCCCTGAATGTCCTGACGATGGGTGCTGCAGGCAGCCAGCTAGGGATTTCAGAGGAGAGTATTAACAAGACTCTGACATACATACATTTTCAGCAGCATTATAACGCTGTGTTAGGTTCTCGGCAAACGTGGGAAATGTTTCCTGACTGGACTGACGAGCCGCATTTGCCCGATTGGGTGAAGCTCGGAGAAAGTGCTTAACGTAACCGATGACCTTTTACGATCATCATCAATACTTAATCAGACCTTAAAAAAAATAACTAACATGAGCGAAATTAGGAATGGAGAATTCTGTTGGAATGAACTGATCACTTCGGATACCGGGGCGGCGAAAGCTTTTTATAGTGAGCTGTTCGGTTGGGAGACGTCTGAAATGGACATGGGGGAAATGAAATACACGATGTTCAGCGCTCCTGGCGCGCCTGAGGGGCCCGAAGGTATGGCTGGCGGTATGATGCAGTCTCCGATGCCAGAGATGCCTCCTTTCTGGCTTTCTTACGTCTCGGTCGATGACGTTGCCGCGACCCTCGAGAAGGCCGAATCACTTGGAGCTAAAGTGATCAAGGGCGTCACCGAACTCCCCATGGGCACTCTGGCGATCTTCTCGGATCCGCAAGGTGCTACCTTCGCGATTTGGAAAAAGAATTGCGGCGAATAACCTCGTTTGCGAGTGCAAACATTGTAAATCTGTCTTGCGGTCGACTGGGCGTCGATGATGACCAGTCGACCGTTTAACGCAGACGAATACAGGCAACGGGCTTGTGGCGTGACGAGCATTTCTATTTCATAGACAATTCCAAAGAGAATGGATATCAAACCAAAGATGGAGAACTATCTTGAGAACGCTGTGAAATGGCAAGCGTCCATGATGAAGTTGCCCGTTGACGTCATGGTCTCCAGCATGGAATCCATCATCAAGACGATGCATGAGATTCAAGTGAAGTCTCGAATGGACCACGCCGCGGGGGATGGGGGTGAGCCGGACGATGGGAAAACTCGTGTCGTTGGCGATGTGTTCAAGCACTCTATCATGCCACTTTTGGGAATGTTTAATATTCCACGCAACGTTTTCGCGTCAAGCATGGAAACGATTTCCAAGAGTATCAAGGAGATCAATGAGGAACCTGCGGAAATTGTCTCGGATGATGACCAAGAGGCTTTAGTAAGATCCTTCGACCGATGTATTGTTCCTCTCTCTTTGGAAGAAACCAAGCTAGAGAAAGAGGCCATCGCGGCAGAGAGTGTGAAAGGATGCTCTAGATCCATGCTATGGAAAATCGGTAGGTCAGGGCGAATCGAATTCCATCGGAAATGGAGGGCCACGTTTGATTACCGCATTGGTGAAGATGTGGATGCGATCAATAGTCCTTGCATTCCTAACTTTATAACCGTTCGGGATGGACCAAAGCCGTCTGGTTCGACCCAGAAACTCAACATCCACTTTGAACTTGAACGCGACTATTCGAATGGTGAACTTGCTTTCATCTATGACAGATGGGGCGGCGAAAAAGATGAGGTGTTCATTGATGGCAAATTGCTTGCGCCGGTCTCCGGTGCAGGTGAGGGCATGTTCAAACATGTAGAACTCCTGCTCAAAGATACTTCCAGTGGGAAACACGTCATTTCGATCACCGCATCAGGAGATGTCGACGCTGACGGCCATCGTATCGACTACTTCGAACTCGTAGCGTTCGAGGACGCGAAAGATGCTACCAAATCACTAGCTGCCGCCGGAACCGGAAAATCCAGCTAACAATTTGATCTGGCAAGTATAGTCAGAGAAGTGAAGAATGTCTAAAGCCAAACAACAACCTTCGCGAGCTGAATTGCTCAATCACATTCGAGGGTCTTTCTTATTTAAAGATCTTCGGGAGGACATTCTGGAAGAATTGTCGCACGATCTCGTTTGGGTCAGTTTGGAACCTGGAGAGTATCTTTTCCGGGAGAACGATGAGAGTGATTCGACATACTTCCTCACCTCTGGTCAGTTAGAAATCTTCCGTACGGCGCCCAATGGCGAAGAGGTCGTGATCATGTCGATGCAACCCGATAGGTGGGTTGGTGAAGTCGGGGTTTTCACCGGTCAGCGACGCACTGCTGGTATCAAAGCAGAAGCTGGAGGCAGGGCAACGTTAGTGCGAGTTCCAGGTGAAGGATTCGCTAGCATTGTTGCAAAGCACCCAGATGTAGCAGCGCAGGTGGGTGACAGTATCCGGAAATACATGTACCGTGACCAGCTCGCGGCGATGTTACCCAAGTTGTTTGGGCCGTTGGACGATGAAACGTTCAATAGGATTGAGGCGGTGGCGGAATGGGTTCAAGTTCCGCGGGGCGATCTCGTCTTGAAACAGGGCGATCCGGGCGGCAGCCTTTTCATCCTTATCCGTGGGAGACTGCAGGCGCTGATCGCCAACGAAGATGGAATAAAGATTCCCGTAGGAGAGATCACTCCGGGCGAGAGTGTTGGCGAGATGGCCATGTTCACCGGCGAAGCTTGCGCTGCCGACGTGCGCGCAGTGCGCGATTCCGTGCTGGTGAAATTCTCCAAAGAGGTCTTCGACAAATCGATGGACAAGTATCCCCAGGTCATCCGGGAGATCACGAAGATCGTGATTGGGCGACTGAGGCGGCTCATTAATCGGAGGACGATGCCTCAATGCGTCACCAACATCGCGATCATCCCAACAAGCGACGAAGTCCCAGTGGCGCAATTCTGCGAGCGCCTTACCAGAGCGCTTAGCGAACATGGTCGGTCAACATGCATTGACAGCGCAGGTATAGACTCAACACTCGGAGTTAAGAATATTTCGCAGTCAGATCCTGACAATCCACTCAACATAAAGCTCGCCGCCTGGCTCGACGCGCAGGAAACAGCGAATCGCTTTGTTGTCTACAAAGCAGATGGTGAAATGTCAGAATGGACGCGGCGCGCTTTGCGGCAGGCTGACCGTATCTTGCTAGTGGGACAAGCCGCTGATGATCCGGCAGTGAGCCTGTTCGAAGCCCGCGTCAATAAAATCGCTGCGGTTCGCAAAGATCTAATTCTGCTCTACCCAGATGGTCACAGGGTGCCAAAGGGGACGATCAAGTGGCTCGAACCAAGACAGGTCAAGAGGCATCATCACATTCGCTGGAATCTGGACAGCGATTTTGAGCGGCTCGGACGGTTCATGGCTGGCAAGGCTATAGGACTGTGTCTAGGAGGCGGTGGTGCCCGCGGATTTGCCCACTTCGGAGTGCTCCAGACTCTAGAGGAGACTGGGGTCCCAATCGACATCATTGGCGGAAACAGTATCGGTGCGTACGTCTCTGGTATCTACGCGACTGGCTATGCCAAGGGGTGGGACCTTAAGACCATGATCGCTGCCACGAGGAAAGTTTTTTCCCGATGGTTCTTTCACGTGACGCCTCCGGTAACTTCGATGATCGCTGATGGCATTCTTGTTCATGACATTAAAGCGTGTGTCGGCGACACGCAGATTGAAGACCTTTGGCTGCCGTTTTTCTGTGTCTCGAGCAATCTAACCCGGGCTGAGGTGAAGACCCATAAGACGGGGGACTTGTGGCGTGCGATACGTGTTAGTGGTGGCCTGCCAGGGATCGTGCCGCCATTGGTCTACGACGGAGACCTTCATGTGGACGGGGCGCTCCTAAACAACCTTCCGATCGACGTGATGAGCGAGATGTGTGACGGCGGCGAAATCATCGCGATCGATGTTAGCCCGATTGTGGATATGGGCGAAAATACGCCGTACGGTGACACTCTATCTGGGTTTGACTTGATCGCGAATAAAGTGAATCCTTTCGCTAAACCGCTCCGAATTCCTAACATGCTCACGATCATGCAAAGGTCGGCCGAGATCGGAGCTGTGCTGCAATTAAGAGGCATCGTCGACAAGCTCAACGGTCTCTACATTTCCATGCCAGTTGAGCATTTCGATATCCTGGGATTCAAAGAAGCAGAGAAGATTGTCTGCGTAGGATATGCCGAGGCTCAAAGAAGACTCCTTCCCTGGATCACCGCGAAACAGAAAGCGGATGCCTTGGCCAAGCAGAAAGGGGATTCGCTGGCTACGCTCAGGACGTAGGGAGAGATTCATCGCCGGCGGCCCCAAGAGTGTCGTTCAGACAAAGAAATACGGTGAAGGGTATTTTTTTAATTGATCGCTAATGGTAAATAATTACGATACGATCATTAGTTATTGTGACTTGGATTCATACTCCTAGCGCACATTGATTTGGGAGATTGCGGGAAGCGTAAAGATGAAATTGAATGAACAGATGTATCCGCGTAGCGGCAAGCATCTCGTGGCCAGCCGGCCTGGAGGTCGTTGGGTGTTCCGATCAAGTGGTTGAGCCAAGTGCCTTTGAAGTTGAAGATGTATTCGGCGCTAGTCTCCATTTCGTTCCCAATGTGCTTGGATGTCGTCCTCCCCGGGCGCTACGGGGCCGCCGGAGGCATTCAGAAGCAGATTGGAAGAGGGCGCTATCAGACCAACATCGCTCT
>JBLHHN010000246.1:0-9499 GCA_047616785.1 Verrucomicrobiales bacterium | reverse complement strand
TCCATCTGCGGTCTCGGCGATGCCGGCCCTTTCCAACCAGCCTTCGACGGACTCTGCCGAGACATGAACACGCCGGATGCCCTGGGCAAGACGTTCACGGCGATCAAAGGCATCACCGTCGACCAACTTTCGGTGGAAACTGCAGCCACCTTTTACCAGCAATTTCACTTCATTCTTGCTGCGCTCGGTCTGATCCTTCCGAGAAAAGAGGAGACGACGGAAGACGACGTTCCTTCAGACATTCGCGCACTCGCTGAAGAACGTTGGACGGCGCGACAGAACAAGGATTGGGCGGCATCCGACACCCTGCGCGATCAATTGGCCGATGCTGGTTGGCTTGTGAAAGACGGGAAAGAAGGCTATACCGTGACCCCGAAATCATGAACATCCCGATCCGTCCTCGCCGAAATCGCAAGACGCCAGCCATCCGCGCGCTCTGTCGGGAGACGCTTCTCTCGCCCACCGACTTCATTTACCCACTCTTCCTTCAAGAAGGCACGAGCAATGACCCTATCACAGCCATGCCAGGCTGCCATCGCTGGAGTTTGGAAGGTTTGTTAGCCGAGATCGGCGAAGCTGCAGAGTTAGGCATCGGCGCGGTCGTGCTCTTTCCAGCGGTCGATGACTCGCTCAAGACTTCACGGGCGGAAGAATCTTACAATCCCGAGGGACTCGTCCCTCGCGCCATCAGCACGATCAAGGCCGCGTATCCTGACATGATGGTCATCACGGATGTCGCGCTCGATCCCTACAACAGCGATGGCCACGATGGGATTGTGTCAGATGACGGGCGTATTCGAAATGATAAGACGATCGAGGTGCTGTGCCATCAAGCACTCAGCCACGCAGCCGCTGGAGCCGATATCGTCGCTCCCAGCGATATGATGGACGGCCGAGTCGGCGTCATCCGCAATGCGCTCGACACCCAAGGTTTCAAAGACGTCTCCATCCTCGCCTACACCGCCAAGTACGCCTCCGCTTTCTACGGGCCATTTCGCGGCGCATTGGATTCTGCTCCCAAGTCAGGAGACAAGAAGACCTATCAGATGGACTATGCCAATGTTCGCGAAGCCATCCGTGAGGCTCATCTCGACGAAGACGAAGGCGCAGACATGCTCATGGTGAAGCCAGCGGGAGCCTACCTCGATATCATCCAACGCATGCGCGAGTCCACGCACTTGCCCATCGCCGCCTATCAAGTGAGTGGTGAGTACCTCATGATCAAGTCCGCCGCAGCTGCCGGTTGGTTGGACGAAGAGAAGATCGTGCTCGAGACCCTGACATCGATCAAACGCGCAGGCGCTGACATGATCCTCACTTATTTCGCCAAGGAAGCGGCTCGCTTGCTCCGTTAGAGAGCCCTACCCATGGTGACCTCCCCTTCTTCCAGCGAGCCTAGCCCTCAAGCCTGGCGTTCGCTCCGAGCGGTTCTCACCGTTCAGACCCAGAATGCTTTCAATGACAATGTCGTGCGATTCACCCTCATGGGGATCGCCTTTATCATTCTGCAGGACAATAAGACCGCGCTTGAGTCTTACAAGAACATCATCGGCACGCTGATCTCCCTGCCATTCGTCCTCTTCGCGCCAATCGCAGGATGGACCTCGGATCGCTTCGCCAAGAGCCAGGTCATCAAAGTCTGTCTATACGCCCAGATTGCTATCATTGTCGCCATCATGGGAGCCGTCGTCATTGGCAACCTCTGGCTCGCCACTGGAGGCTTCTTTGCCCTCGCCATCCAATCCGCTTTCTTCGGCCCCGCGAAATTAGGCATCCTGAAGGAACTGGTCGGCAGCAAGAAACTGGCGGTGGTGTCAGGATGGATGCAGATGCTCGCGATCGTGGCCATCGTTTTCGGGTCTCCCGCGGGTGGAGGCGGCTACAAAGCCGCGCGCGGATGGATCAATGATCCTTGGATGGCAGGTCTGATTCCCATCGGCTTCATCCTTCTCTTTGCCGTCATCGCCCTACTCATCGTCCGTAAGATTCAACCGACGCCTGCACACCATCAAGAGAAGCTGCGTGCGGGCATCTTCTTCCGGCACTTCGCCGATCTGGCAGAAGTCTATCGCTCACGTCCGGTATGGTTGTCCTCACTAGGCATCGCATTCTTCTGGTTCTCTGGCGCTTTCGCCATCGCGGTCTTCACCCAGATCGCCCAAGAACACTTTCAAGGTGATACAGCGAACGCCGTCGCGTCATACTGTCTCGCGGCCACAGGGCTTGGCATCATGGTAGGCAGCATCTTTGTCGCTATCATTTCATCGAACCGGCTCGAGTTGGGCTTGGTACCGCTCGGCGGTCTCGGCATGGCAGTGAGTGTCTTTCTCGCGACCTGCTTTCCTCCCGGCATGACGTTCTATCTGAGTCTTGGTCTGTTAGGAATCACCTCAGCCATCTTTCTCGTACCACAGAATGCCTTTCTCCAAGACAAAGCCGACCCCAAACGCCGTGGCCGCATTCTTTCCGCGAGCAACCTGATCAACTCTCTCGCCGCGATCCTTGCCAACGTCGCTCAATACGGCTTCCAAAGATCTGGTCTCTCCAGCCAGGCACAACTCTGGTTCCTCGGCATTGCCTGCCTCATCGCCGCCATTTACACCCTTAAACTACTACCCTCTAACTTTGTCCGCATCCTGCTCAAGATGGCACTTCGCTTCGCTTATCGCTTGCGCATCCTCGGAGAATCCAACATTCCTGATAGTGGCGGAGCCCTCTTGCTCGCCAATCATGTCACGTGGATCGATGGCCTACTCATTGGCGCGGCTTCACCACGGGATGTGCGTTTCGTGGCTCACGAAGAGTATTTCAAATCAGGCTTCATCGGATGGATTCTCCGCCTCTTTAACATCATCCCAATTTCTTCGAAGAGTGCCAGGCAATCAATCAAAACCACAGCCGAAGCGATCAAGGGCGGATCGCTTGTCTGCGTCTTTCCCGAAGGCACGCTCACGCGCACCGGCAATCTGAACGAACTGCAGAAGGGGTTTGAACTCATTGCAAGACACTCCGATAGCGCACCCGTCGTACCCGTCTATCTCGATAGCCTCTGGGGCTCCATCTTCTCCTACGCGGAGAACAAGTTCTTCTTCAAACGCCCGCGCAAATTCCCCTACCACGCCACAGTCAATTTCGGAGCTCCCATCTCTGCCACAGAGGCGAAACGGGATCACGTGCGTGATGCCATGTTAGGCCTGAGTCTTGAAGCCTACCAACATCGCCCAGAGCTTCGCACCACGTTGGACAATGCCTGCATTGACGCATTAACGAAGAAAAGCCGCTCCGTATGCTTCGTTGATCGCTCCGAAGTTCGGCGCACACGATTCACGCGACGCATGGTCCTCGCCTCAAGTCTTCAATTGGCAGAACGTTGGCGTGAATCCATTCCGGAGCAACGCGTTGCTATCGCCCTCCCGCCAAGCACGCCCAGCGTGCTTGCGCATCTTGGACTGATCTTTGCAGGAAAGACGATCATCAGTCTCCCCCTCCAGATCAAGGCGACTGAACGCGAGAGATTAACCAACGCGCTAGAGTCCGGTGATATCGATACGGTCATCACGACCAAAGCCATTCATGAAGGCCTTCCCGATCTCCCCTGGCCGAAACGCGTCATTCATCTCACCGAAGAACTCCGCGCCGTGGATGGGCTTCCTCGCATTCAAGCCAGGATGCGCGTGGCACTATCTCCTCGCTGGTGGCTGAAGCGCCGACTTCGGCTCGCTCCAGACAGAGAGGAAGAACCCGTCCTTGGGGTGCTCACGACCAACAATGGCTATCACTTTATCACGCATCGGGAAATGATCACCCAAGTCGCGCAGATTGGAGACGCCAATGCCTTTCAAGGAGACGATGTCCTTCTCAATCTCTACCCACAGCACCAGTTGGCGGGACAATTATTCGGCCTCTGGCTTCCCCTGCTTCGACACCAACGTTTCGTCGTCCACACCATGGGATCTCATCCGGCGACAGCGGAATCTTTGATCAACAAGGAGCAGGTCACGTCCATCATCACGGGCACCGATGGCTTGAGTTTCTGTGAGGAGGCTTTGGGTAAGGAAGACAACGTCGTTCGCATGATCGTCACCGTGGATCCGCCTCGGAAGGACGATGCCTTTGCCAAAGTGGCTGAACGACATCCAAAAGCGATCATTTGCCATGGACTGATCAGCAAAGGTCAAACCGCGCTTCTGACTCTTAGCGTCCCCCACCCCACCGCCAGCGGCACGGATCAGACCGGCAACAAAGAACTCTCGACCGGGCGCATCCTTCCCGGCATGTTGATCACCTGCACTGGCACGCCGGACTTACCTGCATCTCTGTTAGTGCAGCGACCCGGCTCGAATCAAGAAGCGCCTACTCCTTGCGGTGCCGAAGGACACATCGACTCTGAAGGCTATCTTTTCCTACATCCATCATGACACTCCCTGAAGACCCACGAATCATCCAGGCCAAAGCCTGGCTTGGCGATGCCGTACTAGCACTCTGCGCACGCGATTGGATCCTAAAGCAAGACGGCAAAGTCTGCTCCATCAAGCTAGGGAACCTCACCTCGAATCATTTCCTCACGACGATCGGAAACCCGAGCAAAGTGGAGGCCGAGATCGGCATCACCTATGAAAAGGAGGGCCTGGAAGCGGCCCGAGCGCTGATCGAAGAGAAGATCATTCCAAAGTTCCTCCAACAGGAGCGCAATCGCAACAAACGCCCGTAGAAGCAGGATTTCAGCCCCTACTTGAAGGGCTTGCAGCAGCGTGCCGCCTCCCTTATGATTCACCCATGAAGCTTTCACGACGCCCCTTTCTCCTCATTGGCCTGACGGCCGTGATCGGCATCTCAACCGGAAGTTGCCGAGAGGAAGAACCGAAGAAGAAACCAACCACTCAACGCATGGATTCTGCCACACCTCTAAAGATCAAGCAGAAGGACCGCGGTTACAAGCCGTGGTCTGATGAAGAATTGAAGAAGAAGCTGAACCCAATACAGTACAAGGTCACGCAGAAAGAAGGCACGGAAAGATCGGGCACCTACCCGAAGCACAACAGCAAGGACCCTGGCATTTATGTCGACATCATTTCCGGCGAGCCTCTCTTTTCTTCGACGGAAAAGTTTGATTCAGGAACAGGTTGGCCAAGTTTCTGGGCTCCCATTCATAAAGAAGAAGTGATCGAGAAAGAAGATCGAAGCCTGTTCTCCGTACGCACAGAAGTCCGCTCGAAAACGGCAGACTCGCACTTAGGTCATGTGTTTCCTGACGGTCCCAAGCCAACGGGTCTGCGTTATTGCATCAATGGAGCCTCCCTTCGCTTCGTCCCCAAAGCAGAGCTCTCCAGAGAAGGCTACGAAGACTACTTGAAGCTCTTCAATGAGACTTCGAAGGAAGAATAATATTGGCAGACAACCCGTCAGCAATTCTGGCAACGCTAGAGTCATGGCTGAATGATCGTCTTTCCGGTGAAGCCAGTGCGTGGTTCACTGAGAAACGCGTTTCATTGCAAGAGGACCGTGATTTCTATCTAACGTTTGCCCTGGCGCCTCGAAAGTTAGGCAAGGCAGATCTCCAGCCCACCGAGAGCGAGTCGCAAGAAGCCGAAGCGAGCTGCCCCGGATGGGATGCCTCTGGTTGGACCGTGGATCAAGCGGCTCGTATTGCGTTGCTCTTGAGTGGCCCGGAAGAGGCGTTTGTGAGACGACTGAACAAACTCTGCGCGACTGGGGACATCGGCGAGCAAGTGACTCTTTACCAGGCCCTGCCGCTTTACCCAAATCCCGACAGTCTAGCCAATCGCGCGGCGGAGGGCCTCCGATCCAATGTGGTGCCCGTTTATCAGGCCGTCGCCCATGGCAATCCGTTTCCCCGACTCTACTTCGAAGAGGCCGCATGGAACCAGATGGTCTTGAAAGCCTTGTTCATTGGCAGCCGTTTGCACCCCATCCTAGGGCTCGATGAGCGTGCCAATGAACCGCTGGCAAGCACCATGATCGACTATGCGCACGAACGCTGGGCGGCGCACCGCGACGTGAGCCCAGAGCTGTGGCGCTGCGTAGGCCCATTTCTCAATGAATCGCGCATCCCTGACATCAAGCGTGCGTGGGCATCCGAAGGACTCATGTCCCGCGAAGCTGCCGGACTATCATTGGCCGAATCGGATCATCCTGAAGCTAAGACGATCCTGGAGACGGACGCCAAGATTAAGGACGGTATTGACTCGGGCGAGATTTCCTGGAGTCTCATTTACCAAACCCTGAGCTCATGACACCTCCCGAAGACGACACGATCAAACTCATCGATCCTCATGTGCACATGAGTGCGCGCACGACAGATGACTACGAGCGCATGGCGGCCTCAGGTGTGGTGGCTCTCATTGAACCCGCTTTCTGGTTAGGCCAGCCGCGCACCACGGTGGGCGCTTACATGGACTACCTTTCCAGCCTGGTCGGGTTCGAAAGATTTCGCGCTTCTCAATTCGGCATTCGCCACTACTGCACAATCGGACTCAACTCGAAAGAGGCGAACAACGAGGAGCTTGCCGAAGCCGTCATGGAAGTCTTGCCCTTGTACTTGCAGAAGGAAGGTGTCGTCGCCGTGGGGGAAATCGGCTACGACGATCAGACAGAATTAGAAGACCGCTATCTTCGCAAGCAGATCGAGTTGGCCAAGGAATTCGACATGGTGATCATGATCCATACGCCACATCGTGACAAGAAACGTGGCACCTCGCGCACGATGGATGTTCTAACAGAACACGGTGTGGATCCTAGCAAAGTGTGCATCGATCACAACAACGAAGAAACGGTGAAAGAAGTGCTCGATCGGGGATTCTGGGCCGCCTTCACGCTCTATCCGAACACTAAGATGGGCAATGAACGTATGGTCGAAATTGTCGGCGAGTATGGCTCGGAACGCATCTTCATTGATTCGGCTGCTGATTGGGGCGTCTCCGATCCGTTAGCGGTTTCCAAGACCTTCCGACTAATGAATGAACGCGGCATCACTAAGGAAGCCATTGAGCAAGTTTGCTACCACAACGCCCTCGCGTGCTACGGTCAAAGCGGTCAGTTCAACGAATCTGATTGGATGAATCCACTCCCCATCGATCAACGCAACCTCTTCCATGGCAACTCCGTCCTGCGTGGTGGTCAAACCCCGCGAGTTGAGGACGAGGACAGCCTGATTATCGAGTAACCCTTTCGAATCAAGTAGCCGTCATCGTTTCCTCTTCGCCACGCGGAAGGTAAGTAGCCAGAGAGTCTAAGACTCCATCTGCCGTGTATGGTTTCGTCAGGAAATTGAGACACCCAGCTTCTAGCATCAACGCCTTAGTCTCTTCCAAGGCGCTGGCGGTGAGAGCAATGATCAATGGATCTTTGTCCGGATGCCGTTCCCAAATCAACCGAGTGGCCTCGTCGCCATTCATCTCAGGCATGTTCTGATCCATGAAAATGAGATCTGGCAGGTGTTCTTCCCATTTCGCCACTGCTTCACTGCCATTGATCGCCTCCACAATATTAAAGCCGGCTTTCTTGAGAATGGTAGATAGCAACAGCCTGTTTGCGACCTGGTCCTCAGCAATCAGAATCGTGCGGTCTCGGTTTTGATCGGCGTTGTTGAACCGATCTCGAGTCGCTGCCGTGGCCGCTTCCGAATCCAGATCCACCGCAGGCGACGCCGAAATCAGAACTGGGAACTCAAATTCAAAGACACTCCCTTCACCGTACACACTGCGCACGACAATCTCTCCTCCCATGAACTCAATGAATTTGCGGCTGATGGCCAAGCCAAGACCCGTTCCTTCCATCGATTGACGACCAGCCTCTGCTTGGAAGAACTTATCAAAGAGACCGGCAACCTCATCCTCAGCGATCCCTCTTCCCGTATCCTCAAGCTCGAATGATAGAGTGCAACGATCATCTAATAACCCATCCGCTTTGACGCGAAGCGTGATCCTTCCCTCATTCGTGAACTTGATCGCGTTCCCTATCAGATTGATGAGAGTTTGCCTGAGCTTGCCGACATCCGCCGTGACCGAACGGGGCACATTCGGATCGACCTCAAGAGCCATTGTCAGATCCTTCTCTTCCGCACGGAAACGGAACATGCCACGCATCGATTCAGCGAGATGATGAACATTGAAGGTCTCCTCATTCAACTCCAAACAATCGGCCTCAATCTTGGACATGTCGAGAACGTCATTGATCAAGTCTAATAGATGCTCACCGCTGCTATTGATGATTGATAGAGTTTCCTGCTGACTCGGCGTGGTCTCCTCGTCTCGGCACAGCAACTGACAGAATCCCAGAATAGTATTCAAGGGTGTTCGCAATTCGTGCGTGATCTTGGCAAGGAAGTCACTCTTAGCCTTATTCGCAACTTCGGCATTCTGCTTTGCCTGTTCCAAGGCCACTCGATGCTGCTCTTCACGTTGATGCAGATCTGTCTGAGCAATGGCAATGCCCACTTGGCCGGCGACTTGATCGATGAGGAGAAGTTCCTCAGTAATCCACTCACGCTGATGCGAACACTGCTGGAGGATGATGATACCATTTGCCTGATCGAGGTAAGAGGTACGCACGAGAAGCATAGACTTCGCTTCCAACTCCTCCAACTGGGGCCACGAGGCACGCAACCCATGAATCGAATCAATGTCTGACACGGCATGTGCCTTGTCTCTAGCCAAGATCTTCGTGAACAGAGAATTGTGCGACGACGACGGAAGTTGGTTCTCGTTGATCGGTCGATAGCCTGGCGCAGTGTGAGCGGCCGCCAGAATAGGTTTGAATCCATCTATTATCCCACCGTCGCCCTCACATACCATAACGAATGAACGATCGACTTTGAAGTGCGTTGTCAGTTCACTGAGAGTGGCAGAGAATACATGTTGCCGACTCAATGAGTGCCGAATCTCCTTGGCTGTGCGATTGAGGAGCACAGAGCCTTGAAGCTGGCGCGCGAGGGCTGCTTCAATCCGCTTGTTATCCAACTCTAGGCGCTCACCTTGACGGAGAATCTTTCTGGCATGGCGGCGAAAGCTCAGATGAACGGCGAAGAGGACTCCACCGATAACTAGCAAATACATACTGGCTTTCGCCCACCATCGAGAATACCAAGGAGCAAGCACGCAGAGCTTGATCGACGCTCTGTCCGGGTTCCAGCGAACCCCATCAGGAGAACTCTGCACCGTGAAAAGATAGTTATTAGGAGGCAGACTGGTGTAGACTGCTTGGCGGCTCGTCGTCGAAGAGGACTGCGATAGATCAAAGCCTTCTAGCTGATACCTGAATCGACTTTTCAGCGGATTCGCATAATCCAAGGTGCCGAAGTAGAACCCGATGCGAGCGCTTTCGTGAAACGGAATCACAATCTCGCTGGTCGCCGTGAGTGGTTTCTTCAGAATACTGCCAGGCTGCCCTGGGCGCACCGCTTCACCGTTATACTCGAGCCTACGCAGAACAGGACGAGGCATCGTCTCTCTCGATCCTAACTGATCTGGATTGATCTCAT